>JAZDIA010000058.1:0-25105 GCA_043805375.1 Pseudomonadota bacterium | reverse complement strand
GTGCCGCTGCCCTTGGGCGCGACCATGATGACGTCCACGTTCTTCGGCGGGATGACGCCGGTCAGTTTCTTGTAGCAGATGGAAAACCCGTGCGAGAAATAGAGCGCGTCGCCGGGCTTGAGGTTCTTCTTGACCATCGGCCAGATGGCGCGCTGCGCGGCGTCGGAGACGAGCATCTGGATGATCGTGCCGCGGCGCACGGCTTGCTCGATGTCGAAGAGCGTCTCGCCGGGCTTCCAACCGTCGGCGACGGCGCGGTCCCAGTCGCGCTTGAACTGCGGCGCTTGGCCGATGATGACGTTGAAGCCGTTGTCGCGGAGGTTGAGCGACTGGGCGGGGCCTTGCACGCCGTAGCCGATGATCGCGATGGTTTCTTTCTTGAGGACCTTGCGCGCTTTGGCGAGTGGAAACTCCCGGCGTGTGACCACTTTTTCCTTCGTGCCGCCAAAATCAATGATTGCCATGTTTTTTCCTGGGTTGATGGTTGAGTCGGTTAAAACCTGCGGATTCTACAGTCGAACTGCCGCGAGTCAAGCGACCCGCAGCCACGCGTTTACTGCCGTCGCATCGCGAATAGGAAATTCAATCCGGCCATTTTTCGCGCGCCCGGCTGTCGCGATGGTTTTCTGCCGATTTAGCGCTGCCGAGCAGTGCGCCCAGAGCATATTGTACCCGGGCGCGGCCGATAGCAATTCCGGTTGAGGCTAAATGGCGTGAGTCCTGAGAGGCGTGGGGCAATCGCACTGCGCTACGCGATGTTGGGTACGGGGTGATACGTCAGGGGGATGACGGCGTTGGCCGGCCACTCGGGGGCCGGCGCGGGCGGACCCCCGCCCCGCCGCCTCGGGCGCCCAACAGCCCATGTGCTCGAGGACGCGCCGGATGACGCCCGGATCCCCAATCAGGGCAATGACCCGCATCGGCCCTTTGCACTTGGGGCACTCCAGCGGATCGACCTCATAGACCTTGCCGACGAACCGCGCTCATGCTGCAACGTCCGCAATTAGCTGAAGCGGTGACATAACCTCAGTCGCGATACTTTTCAGGGTATTACGCTGCCGTTGCTTGTCAGGCAAATACCACCGATACGCGCCCGGCAACCTTGGACCGGGGGGCTGCCTTGACGACGATCTCGACGTTGCGCCCAATCCTGTAACTATACCCAAATAGTCCGGGGCAATATATCGGCTTCCAGTGCCGCCAGTGACCGTCCGATCGGATACCCAATAAATGTTGTTACGGGCTTTAGCTGTGAAGCAAGGCCTGCTCTTCCAGATAGCTCAGCAACTGCGCACTTCGGTCAGGCGCAAGGCAGTCGAAAACCTTCGTCTCATTCATTCCCCGCAGCCAGGTTAGCTGGCGCTTGGCCAGTTGCTGCGTGGCGTAGATGCCCCGGTCGCGCAGTGTGGCAAGATCATACGCACCTTCCAGATGTTCCCAGGCCTGGCGATAGCCGACGCAGCGCATGGCCGGCAGCTCAGGCGCCAGCGCGTATTTCCCGCGCAGGGCGGCGAGTTCCTGCACCAGGCCCGCAGCCAGCATGGCTTCGAAGCGCAACGCAATGCGCCGGTGCAGCAGCGAACGATCTGTCGGGACCAGCGCCACCGGCACGAATCGATACTGCGCCTGCGCGATCACGCGCGCGCCCTGCAGCGAAGATAGCGGCGTGCCAGTAAGGCGGAACACTTCGAGCGCGCGCTGGATGCGCTGCGCGTCGCCGGGTTTCAGCCGGGCGGCCGTGGGCGCGTCGATCCGCGCCAGTTCGGCGTGCAATGCGGGCCAGCCTTTTTCTCTCGCCTCGGCTTCGATCGCGGCACGCACCGCGGCGTCGGCCTGCGGCAGATTCGACAGACCTTCGCGCAGCGCCTTGAAGTAAAGCATGGTGCCGCCGGCCAAGAGCGGCACGCGCCCGCGGCGGCTGATCTCGTGCATCAGGCGCGCCGCATCCGCGCTGAACCGCGCGGCCGAATAGCTCTCGGTCGGGTCGATGATATCGATCAGATGGTGCGGCACGGCGGCACGCTCGGCGGCCGTGGGCTTGGCCGTGCCCACGTCCATGTCGCGAAACACCTGCGCCGAATCCACGCTGATGATCTCGACCGGAAAACGCGCTGCAATCTCGAGCGCCACCGCGCTCTTGCCGCTGGCCGTGGGCCCCATCAGCAAAATTGCCGGCGGCAATCCTGCCGCTGATGAACGGGTCATGCGATCGATGCGTGATTCAGCGAAATTACGCAGCCGCGCCTCGCCCGCGGCGCGCCTCATAAGCCTGCAAATGACAGTAGCCCGCGGCGAGCAAGCGCGCGTCGGCGCCGGCGGCACGCGCGTGCCGCAACATGTCGCCAACGATATGATCGGCTTCGATGCGCCCGCCGGCTTCCACGTTGCGCAGCATTGAGGCAGTGAACGCTGAACCGCGCGCGAACAGCATGCCCTCTGTTTGCCGCAGGGATTCGGCGCGCGGAGCATGGCCGGCTGCGGCTGCCGCCTTCACGCAGGCGGACAAGGCTTCGCGCATCAATGCCTCGCCGTCATTGGCGCCGAGGATCTCGCCCACGCTCGCGCGCATCAGACAGGTCATCGCGGCGAGACTCGCCAACAGCACGAACTTCTCCCACATCTCCTGTTCGATGTCCGCGCTGACGACGCACTCGACCGAGACGCTCGCGTAAGCTTGCGCCAACTGCTGCAGCAAGTCGCTTGCGTGCGCGTGATTGCCCGCGCGCGGGCCGCAGGCAACGCGCTGAAGCGGGCTCAGATGGCGGATGGCGCCGTCCGCGTCCAGGGTCGCGGCAATGTGGCAGGTTCCACCCAGCACGCGCGCGCCGCCGAAAGCGTGCTCCAGCCGGGCGAGATGCGCCATGCCATTGAGCAAGGGCAGGATAAGCGTATTCGGCCCCATGGCGCCGGCCAGCGACGCGATCGATGTGTCCAGATCGTAGGCCTTGCACGACAGGATCACCAGATCGTAGTCCGGCTGCACCATCTCCTTCAGCACGGTGCGCACGGAAAGTTGCGCATCGCCCAGCGGACTCGTGATCGCGAGGCCGGCCTGCGCCAGCGTTTGCGCGCGCTGCGGCCGTACCAGAAAAGTCACGTCGGCTCCGGCCTGCACCAGCCGGCCGCCGAAATAGCCGCCGATCGCGCCGGCGCCAAGAACCAATACTTTCATTGCCTCTCTCCAGTTGTTAGCGTTCATTGCGACATGAGGAGATGCCCCTCGTCTTCTCTTAGGCCGGCTTGTCCGGCTCAGGCTTAACGTCCCCGCAGGAACAGCTTATCCAGATCGGCCAGGCTCATCTGATACCAGGTGGGCCGGCCGTGATTGCACTGACCGGAGCGCTCGGTCACTTCCATTTCGCGCAGCAGCGCATTCATTTCCGCCACCGTCAGCGGCCGATGCGCGCGCACCGCGCCGTGGCAGGCCATGGTGGAGAGCAGCTCGTGCTGGTGCTCGGCGAGCACGCGGCTGCCGCCGAACTCGCCCACTTCCTGCAATAGCGCATGCGCCAGGCCGGCGATGTCAGCGTGCGCGAGCATGGACGGCACTGCGCGCACCGCCAGCGCCGTCGGCGACAATGGGGCCATGTCGAAACCGAGCCGCCGCAGCACGCCGGGGTGCTCCTCCACCGTCGCGACTTCCAGCCGGCCGGCATTGAAGCTCACCGGTATCAGCAGTCTCTGCATGCTCATGCCCTGCGCCTCGAGCGCGCCCTTGAGCTTCTCGTAGAGGATGCGCTCGTGCGCCGCGTGCATGTCCACCAGCACCAAGCCCTGCTTGTTTTGCGCCAGGATGTAGATGCCATGCAACTGCGCCATCGCATAGCCGAGTGGCGCGTCGGTTTCGGTTGCGGAGGGCGCGGCGGCAGCGATGGTCTCGTATGCCGCCCGCGCCGCGCCGCCCGCCGGCGCCGCTGCCGGTCCGGGCGGCAGGGAAAACATGGCCTGATACGCGGCGGCCGGCTGCGCCACGCCCAGACTGGATTGATAAGGCGTGCGCAGGAAATTCATTCCGGCCGCTGTCGCCAGGGGCGAGACCGAAGCAGCAGGTGTATGCGCGGCGCTAGCGGACAGCGCCTTGCTCACGCCGTGGAACACGAACTGGTGGATGGCGCGCGCATCGCGAAACCGCACCTCGGTCTTGGCCGGGTGGACGTTCACGTCCACGCCCAGAGGATCGAGCTCAAGGAACAGCACGTAGGCTGCATGGCGATCGCCATGCAGCATGTCCCGGTAGGCCTCTCGCAGCGCATGCGCGAGCAGCTTGTCGCGCACGAAGCGGCCGTTGACGAACACGAACTGGGCATCGCGCGAGCTGCGCGAAAATGCGGGCGAACCGGCAAAGCCGGAAAGCCGCAGGCCGGAGGAGTTCTCATCCAGCGCGCGCGCCGCGCCGGCGAATTCCTCGCCCGCCACCGCGGCGACGCGGCGCGCGGCGTCGCCCGCCGGCAAATGCGAGATCACCCGGCCGTTGTGCCTCAAGCTGAACGCAACATCGGGACGCGACAGCGCGATGCGCTTGTACACGTCGTCGCAATGGCCGAACTCGGTCGCCTCGGTACGCAGGAATTTGCGCCGCGCCGGCGTATTGAAATACAGGTCGCTCACTTCGACGCTGGTGCCGCCCGGATGCGCGGCGGGCTGCGCTACGCCCTGCTCCCCGCCCTCGGCGCTGAGGCTCCATGCATGCGGCGCTCGCTCGGTCCGGGTGGTGAGCGCGATACGCGCGACGGAGGCGATCGAGGCCAGCGCCTCGCCGCGAAAGCCGAGAGAGCGCACCTGTTCGAGGTCATCGAGGCTCGCAATCTTGCTGGTGGCGTGGCGCGCGAATACCAGGGGCAGATCGTCCGCGTCCATGCCGCTGCCGTTGTCCGTAACCTTGAGCTGCTTGACGCCGCCCTGCATCAGACCGACGCCGATTTCGGTGGCGCCGGCATCGAGGCTGTTCTCCAGCAGTTCCTTCAGCACCGAGGCCGGGCGCTCCACCACTTCACCGGCGGCGATCTGGCTGATCAGGGTGTCTGCAAGGAGGCGAATCGAGGGCATGGCAGCGCGCTTTTTTGGCGCCCAAGTATACCGGGAACGGGGCAGCCTTGCGGTAAGATGGCGCCTGTTTGAAGAAGACTTCAATGGAACTGCTGCTATCTTTCTGGGACCTCCTGGTCCACCTCGACAAACACCTCGCCGACCTGCTCGCGCAGTACGGCGTCTGGGTGTATCTGATTCTTTTCCTGATCGTGTTCTGCGAAACCGGCCTGGTGGTGACCCCGTTCCTGCCGGGGGATTCGCTGCTGTTCGTGGCCGGAGCCCTCGCAAGCTCCGGCCAGCTTGATCTCGCCACGCTGAACGCGCTGCTGATTGCGGCGGCGGTCCTCGGCAACAGCGCCAACTACTGGATCGGCCGTTATTTCGGACCCAAGGTATTCGCCTGGGAAGACTCGCGTTTCTTCAACCGCGCCGCTTTCAACAAAGCTCACGCCTTCTACGAGCGCCACGGCGGCAAGACCATCGTCATCACCCGTTTCCTGCCGATACTGCGCACGTTCGCACCTTTCGTGGCCGGGGTGGCGCAAATGACGCATGCGCGCTTCCAGCCGTATAACGTCGCCGGCGGCGTGCTTTGGGTCGCCTCGCTGACGTTGGCGGGCTATTGGTTCGGCAACATTGCCTGGGTGAAGAGCAATCTAATGTGGATCATCCTTGCGTTGATCATCATTCCCGGTTTGCCCGCGCTCATCGCGGCGATACGGACTTGGCGCGAGCAGCGCCGCGCCCGCTTGGGCGACAACGCGTAAGCCGGCAAATGATTGCCTGCGGCTGCTAATCCGTCGTTTGGTTCGCCGCCAGAGTGGATTTCGCCAGCGGCGGGTTCTTGGTGAAGTAGCGTTTGATGCCTTTGAAAATAGCCTGCGCCATTTCTTCCTGGTAGGCCTCGTCGTTCAACCTGCGTTCCTCGTCGGGGTTGCTGATAAAGGCGGTTTCGACCAGGATCGAGGGCACATCGGGCGCCTTCAACACGGCAAAGCCGGCCTGCTCGACATCGTTCTTGTGCAGCGCGTTGACGCCGCCCAGTTCAAACAACACCGCCTTGCCCAGCTTCAGGCTGTCGTTGATCTGCGCCGTCAGGCTCAGGTCGGCGAGCGTCATAGCGAGATAACGATCCTTCACGTCGAGGTTAACGCCGCCTATCAGATCGGCATCGTTTTCGCGCTTGGCCAGCCATTTGGCCGCGGTGCTGGTCGCACCGCGTTCGGACAGCGCAAATACCGAGGAGCCGCGCGCATGCGGCTTGATGAATGCGTCGGCGTGCACCGACACGAACAGGTCGGCGTGCACCCGGCGCGCCTTTTGCACGCGCACCTGCAGCGGAATGAAGTAATCGCCGTCGCGGGTGAGCACGGCGCGCATATTGGTCTCGGCGTCGATGACGGCCTTGAGCTTTCGCGCGATGGTGAGGGTCACGTTCTTCTCGCGGCTGCCCCCCCGTCCATTGGCGCCCGGGTCCTCGCCGCCATGCCCTGCATCGACGACGATGGTCACCAGGCGCGCCACCACCGGCTTGCCGTTGAGCGTCGGTTCGGGCTTGTGCGCGGACTCTGATTTCGCCTCGGATCTGGCCTCGGGTCCGGGTGTCTCCTGCGCGGCCAACGGCACGGGCTCGGTTGTTTGCGCCTCGGGCCCGGGCGCCACGTCGGGCTTCTGCAGGAGCGCCATGAGCGGATCGACCGGCGCCAGCGGATAGACGTCAAGCACCAACCGGTGGCCGTAATCGCCCACCGGTTTGAGCTGGAAAATTTGCGGCGTGATCTCGGTCTTGAGGTCGAGCACCACACGCACTACGCCTGGTTTGTAGCGACCCGCGCGCATCTGGCCGATGTAGGGATCGTTGGCGAGGACTTTGCCGGCAATCTCCTGCTGCACGCTGGCGAAATCGACGCCTTCCAGGTCGAGCACCAGGCGCTCGGGGTTCTTCACCAGCAGCAGTTCGTGCCGGATCGGCCGCTCGGCCTCGATGGTGATGCGGGTGTAGTCCTGGGCCGGCCAGATGCGCACCGCGCTGATTCTGTCCTCGGCGCCGGCGCTGCCCGCAAAGGCCATCAGCGTAAACGCAACGAGAGTCAGTTCATGGAAGAAACGCGCAGGCGGCGGCTCACCGCGGGAGACGGGATGATTCAGAGCGGCATTTGCATCAGTTGGTTCAAACATGCTTTGCCACTTTCGGTTCCGGCATGGATCTCTAGGTCACGCCCTTCAGCGGCGAACTCGAACGCGAGATCGAGGTCGGCGACAGGCAACAGTCCGCCCGCTTTTTCCGGCCATTCGACCAGGCACACCGAGGCGTCGTTGAAGCATTCGTTGAAGCCCGCATCGCGCCATTCCTTTGGATCACGGAAACGATAAAAATCAAAGTGGTACAAGTTTAACCTAGAAACTGTATAAAGTTCAACCAGACTATAGGTCGGACTTTTTACCCGGCCCTGATAGCCCAGGCCGCGCAGCAGGCCGCGCGCAAGCGTGGTCTTGCCGCTGCCCAGGTCGCCATGCAAATAGAGCAACATGCCCGGCCGGATCGCCGGCGCCAGGCGCGCGCCCAGCGCGTGCGTCGCGGCTTCGTCGGGCAAATGCATTTTAAGCACGCTGTGGTTATGATTAGGGTCCATTGGAAAAAGGGGGCACACCCCCTTTTATATCCCCCAATTCAGGGGCTGTTGAGAAATATTATCCGCGGAAGAATTGCATCGATGGAACATCCTGTCCTTTTCGGAAAGCTGGCTTCGACAGCCTAGTTTTGTCCGAAGTGGCCGCGAATTACGATTACGCCCTGCTCGCCCACGCCATCAAAGTCTGGGGGCGCGAACTCGGCTTCCAGGCGGTGGGCATCGCCGACACCGATCTCGGCGCCGCGGAAGGCCGACTCGCCGAATGGCTCGCCGCCGGATTTCACGGCGAGATGGATTATATGGCAAGGCAGGGCTCACGACGCGCGCGCCCGGCGGAACTGCGTCCGGGCACCTTGAGCGTAATCAGCGCGCGCATGAACTACCAGCCGCAGGCAGCCGAAGCCTGGTCGGTGATCGATGCGCCGAGCAAGGCGTATATTGCGCGCTACGCCACCGGGCGCGATTACCACAAGCTGCTGCGCCGCCGGCTGCGCGAGCTTGCCCGGCGCATCGAAGATGAAATCGGCGCCTTCGGTCACCGCGTGTATTCCGACTCGGCGCCGGTGATGGAGGTGGCGCTGGCGGTAAACAGCGCCCTCGGATGGCGCGGCAAGCACACGCTGTTGCTTTCGCGCGATGCCGGCTCGTATTTCTTCCTCGGCGAAATCTACACCGACCTGCCGCTGCCGGCCGACGCGCCGGTCGCGGGTCATTGCGGCAGTTGCCGCAAGTGCCTGGACATCTGCCCTACCCGCGCCATCGTCGCGCCCTATAAGCTCGATGCACGGCGCTGCATCTCTTATCTCACCATCGAGCTGAAAAGTTCGATTCCGCTGGAGTTGCGCCCGCCGATCGGCAATCGCGTCTACGGCTGCGACGACTGCCAGCTTGCGTGCCCCTGGAACCGCTACGCCCGCGCGAGCGGCGAGCCGGATTTCGGCGTGCGCCACGGCCTGGACGATGTGCAACTGGTGGAACTGTTCTCCTGGAGCGAAAGCCAGTTCCACGAGCGCATGGCCGGCAGCGCCATCCACCGCATCGGCTTCGAGCGCTGGTCGCGCAACCTCGCCGTGGGCCTGGGCAATGCGCCCACCAGCGCAGCCGTGGTCGGCCCGCTGAGATCCCGCGCGAACGATCCATCGCCGCTCGTGCGCGAGCACGTCGCCTGGGCCATACAGCGCCACGGCATTTGACAGTAGAATTTGATAGGATCGATATTTCACCATGCGCCTGCACCAACTCAAGCTCGATTTCATTCCCGAACACGACCGCCTGCTACTGCGCGTGAGCACGGACAACCAGCTCGAGGTGCGCCTGTGGCTGACGCGGCGCGCGCTGCGGCTGCTGTGGCCGCTGCTGGTGCAGATGGTGCGCTCTTCGCCCGAAGTCGCGCGGCAGAGCAACCCGGAGGCGCGCGACGCCCTGGTCGGCATGCAGCACCAACAGGCGCTCGGCCGGGCGGATTTCGCCAAATCGTTCGAAGAGGCGCCGCGCGAGATGCCGCTCGGCGCCGAGCCGATCCTGGTGGCGCGTATTCAATCGAACAGGGACGGCGACGGCAACCAGGTTCTGGGTCTGCTGCCGCAGCAGGGCCAGGGCATATACCTGACCCTGGACAACACCCTGCTGCACTCTTTTTGCAAGCTGGTGCAAAACGCCGTGGCCAAGTCGGACTGGAATCTCGTGCTGGAACTGCCTACTCTAAGGGCTCCGCTCGCGATGGACGAAGTGACCCTGCCGAAGACCCTTAACTAATCGAGTTGCTCGAGTTCGGCCTGCAGCGCCAGCCATTCTTCCTCCGCGCGCTCGAGTTCCTGGCGCAATGCGGCCTCGCGCAAGAGCGCCGGCTGAAGCTTTTCCTTGTCGGCATAGCTCTGGGGATCGGCGAGCCATAGTCCCAGCGGCATGCGCTCGCGTTCGAGTTCGGCGATACGCCGCTCGATCTTGCCCAGGCGCTGCGCCAGCGGGCGCTTCTGCGCATAGCGCTGGTTGCGCGCCTCGGCTTCGTCGCGCTTTTGCTGCTTGCGCGTCGCGCCCCCCGGTTCGGCTGCGCCGGCACCGGCTTCGCGCTGGCGCAGCCAGTCGCGGTAGTCGTCCAGATCGCCGTCGAAGGGCTGCACTGCGCCATTGGCCACCAGCCACAGGCTGTCGGCGGTGGTGCGCAGCAGGTGCCGGTCGTGCGATACCAGCACGATTGCGCCCTCGTATTCCTGCAGCGCCAGCGTGAGCGCATGGCGCATTTCCAGATCCAGGTGATTGGTCGGCTCGTCCAGCAGCAGCAGATTGGGCCGCTGCCACACGAGCAGGGCGAGCGCCAGCCTGGCTTTCTCGCCCCCGGAGAACGGCGCAATGGGCTCGAGCGCCATGTCGCCGCGGAAATCGAAGCCGCCGAGGAAATCGCGCAGGTCCTGCTCGCGCGTCCGCGGATCGATCCGCGTGAGATGCCGCAACGGCGATTCGTCCGGCCGCAGCACCTCGATCTGGTGCTGCGCAAAGTAGCCGATGGCCAGGCCCTTGCCTTCGTGCCGCATGCCCGCAAGCGGCGCAAGTTTCCCCGCGAGGAGCTTGATCAGGGTCGATTTGCCGGCGCCGTTGCGGCCCAGGAGTCCGATGCGCGCGCCCGCCCCGATGCCGAGCTTGATGCCGGAGAGTACCGTGCGCGCGTCATAGCCGGCCGCAGCGTCCTCCAGCGTGAGCAAGGGGTCGGGACCGGCCAGCGGCTCGCGCATACGGAAGTCGAATGGCGCATCGACGTGCGCCGGCGAGATGAGTTCCATGCGCGCCAGCGCCTTCAACCGGCTCTGCGCCTGGCGCGCCTTGGTGGCCTTGGCGCGAAAGCGCTCGACGTAGGAGTGCAGGTGTGCAATCTCGCGTTGCTGCTTCTGGTAGGCCGCCTGCTGCTGGGCGAGCTGCATCGCGCGCTGCTCTTCGAAGGCGGAGTAGTTACCGGTATACAGTTTCAGCCGGCGTTGCTCGATCGTCAGGATGTGGCCGACGCTGCCGTCGAGAAAATCCCGGTCGTGCGAAATCGTGAGCAACGTGCCGGGGTAATCGCGCAGCCATTGCTCGAGCCAGATCACCGCGTCCAGATCGAGGTGGTTGGTGGGCTCATCGAGGAGCAGCAGGCCCGAGCGGCACATGAGCGCGCGCGCCAGCTTGAGGCGCATGCGCCAGCCGCCGGAGAAAGCATCCACTGCCTGCTCCAACTCGCCCGCGTCGAAACCCAGTCCGTGCATCAGGCTGGAAGCGCGGCTGCGCGCGGCATAGCCGCCGGCGTGCTCGAACGCTTCATACAGCGCCGCCAAGCGCTCACCGTCGTCCCGGTCGTGCGCCTGCGCAAGTTCCTGCTCGAGCGCGCGCAAAGGCGCATCGCCATCGATGACATATTCGATCGCCGCCTGCCCGCATGGCGGAATATCCTGCGCCACGTGGGCGATCGCGAGACGCCCGGGGAGTTCCAGATCGCCCGCTTCCTGGTGCAGTTCCCCCAGCAACAATGCGAACAGGCTCGACTTGCCGCAGCCGTTCGGTCCGACCACGCCGATTCTCTGACCGGCGTGCAAGGTCAGGTCGATACCTTCGAGCAGCAGCTTGCCGCCGCGCGCGAGCGTGAGTTGACGAAGAGTGATCATTTGGGGCCGGGATTCTTGCCGCAGAGGACGCGGCGGTCCTTCTCTATCGGGATTTCTCTGCGCCTTCCGCGTCCTCTGCCGTTAGCCGCTCTTCCCCGGCTGCAAGCAGCTGCATCGGCGCTTCGCGCAGACCGCCGTCGCTACTGAATTTCCTCGGCCGGATCGAGCTTGCGCGCCTCATCTTCCAGCATCACCGGAATGCCGTCGCGGATGCCGAAAGCCAGCCGGTCGGCTTTGCACACGAGTTCCTGCTCGGCCTTGCGGTACAGAAGCGGCCCCTTGCAGATCGGACACACCAGGATGTCAAGCAGTCTTGAGTCCATTTAGCTTCGCCAGGATGAAATCGACAAACGCCGGGGCCAGCTCGGCCTCGACCTCGAGCGCATACCAACGCGCGCGCGCAAACGCCTCGCATTTTACCGCATCCTTCTCGGTCATAAGCAGCGCATCGCAATCGCCGAAGTCGAGATCGCTCGCCGTATACGCGTGGTGATCGGGAAAAGCGTGATTGACCGTGGCCATGCCCAGCCGCGCGAGGTGATCGAAGAAGCGCTGCGGATTGCCGATGCCGGCCACGGCGTGCAGCTTCCTGCCCGCGAACGCCGCAGCCGGTGCCCTGGTCCGCGGCGCGGCCAGCGAGCGGAACGTATCGCCGCGCAGGTCCATGCGAAACGAGGGGCTATGGATGCCGGGAGGCGCCGTATTGGCGACCCAGGCATCGACGCGGCGCGACGCCGGCTCGCGCAGCGGTCCCGCAGGCAGCAGGAAGCCGTTGCCCTCGCCGCGCGCGTCCTCGACCGCAATCTCGATGTCGCGCGCAAGGCGGTAATGCTGCAAACCGTCGTCCAGGATCAGCACGTCGCATTCCGGATGAGCGCTGAGCAGTGCCGAAGCGGTCCTGACGCGATCTCGCCCTACCCATACCGGGCAGCCGCTATGGCGCGCCAACAACAGCGGCTCATCGCCGACCAGATCGGCGCGGCTTCCGGCGGCAACCGCCATCGGCGTCGCGGCACTGCCGCGATAGCCGCGGCTGAGGACACCGGGCTTCCAGCCGTTTTTTTTCAGCATTGCGGCCAGCCACAGAACCAGCGGCGTCTTGCCGGTGCCGCCGGCCACGATGTTGCCGACGACGATTACCGCCACCGGCAATCGCACCGCCGGCAAGGCGCCGCTGCGGTAAGCCAGCCGGCGCAGCGCCACCAGCAGACGATAGAGCAGGCTCGCCGGCCACAGCGCAAGCGACAGCGCGCTCAGTCGATACCAGTGCTGTTCGGAAAAGCTGCCGCCCACTTCATCCGTCCGCGCGCCCGTACCGCCCCGCGTTAATCGGTCCGGACCTGCGTGGCGAAGGAAATATGGCCGTAGCCGGCCAGCCGCGACGCTTCCATGATGTTGATCACCGATTGGTGGGTGGCGTTGGAATCGGCGCTGATCACCACCACCGGATCCTTGAGCCCGCCCGCGGCGCGGCGCATCTCATCGGCAAGGCCGGCCACGTCGCGGAATGCCAGCGGCCGGCGGTTTATGGTGTACTGCCCGGCGACATTGACCGTGATGTTGATCTCGTTCGGCCGCTCCGGTTGTTTCTGCGCATCGGCGGTAGGCAGGTTGATCTGCAGTTCGGCATATTTGGAATAGGTGGTGCTGATCATCAGGAAAATGAGAATCACCAGCAGCACGTCTATGAGCGGGATCAGATTCATCTCCAGCGCTTCCCTCGCCTGGAACCGCTGGAAATTCATTTCTTGTCCGGAGACTGCTGCGATCCGGCATCGAAGTCGAGACGCTCGCCGTGTGTCAGGTCCACCAGCCTGCTCGCCTGCTGCTCCATGTCCATCAGGAAGCTTTCGACCTTGGCGCGAAAATGGCGGTAGAAAATCATCGCCGGAATCGCAATCACCAGGCCAAGCGCGGTGTTATAGAGCGCCACCGAAATGCCGTGCGCGAGCATTAGCGGATTGGTGCCCGTGGGCGATTGCGAACCGAAGATTTCGATCATGCCGACCACCGTGCCGAACAAACCCATCAGCGGGGCGATGGTGGCGAGGGTGCCCAAAGTGGTAAGGAAGCGCTCCAGCTCGTGCGCCACGGCATGCCCCTCCTCCTCGATCGCCTCTTTCATGACATAGCGCGAACTGCTGTGATTTCTTAGCCCGGCCGCCAGCACCTGGCCCAGCGGCGAGTCCTTGGCGAGCTGTTCCAGCATCTGCGGATTCACGCCCTGCAGCCGATAGGCATTGAGCACTTTGCCGAGCAACTCCGCCGGCACGACTTTTTCTTTGCGCAATATGATCATGCGTTCGATGATCACGGCTACCGCGATGATCGAGGCAATCAACAGCGGATAAATCGGCCAGCCTGCGGCGGTGACGAGCGCAAACAATTGACTCTCCCGAAAATGTTCTTGTTGTCGCCACTTTAACTTCTGCGGCGCTTTTCAGCAAGGCTTGCGCTAGCGCCGCGCGCCGGCGCGGCAACGCAACGTGCGCCCGCAGGCGAAGCGCGCCCGGTGAGGCGGTTGGCCGGCGCGAGGCCGGGCCCCGGCGTCACGCTTAAAGCTTATCCACAATTTGTGTGGATAAAGTTGTGCATAGTTTGCACAAAAGCAGCTTAAGTCGACTGCGCAAAAGGCTTTTTTGGCTTTGCCCACAATTTAAACCGACTTTTTTACGTCGTGCAAACAACGCGTTACACAATCTTCAGACGGGGGCAGTTTGCCTAATAAACGAGCAGGCCGCGCCTAAGGCCTTGCTGTGGATAGTGTAATATCCCGACATGCCTTCAGAGCCAGATTCGACGCGGGTTTCCAGCCCTCTGCCTGCGGAGGTGCTCTCCGTTTCCGCTTTGCTGCGAAGCGTGCGCGATCTGCTCGCGCATCGCTATCCGCTCGCCTGGGTGGCGGGCGAAATTTCCAATTTCGTCCGCGCCAAATCGGGGCACCTGTATTTCTCGCTGAAAGACGAACTGGCACAAGTGCGCTGCGTCATGTTCCGCAACCATGGCCAGTATCTGGATTGGGAACCGCGTGAAGGCCTCAGGGTGGAAGTGCGCGCGCTGGTCACCTTATACGAGGCGCGCGGCGATTTCCAGCTCAACGTGGAATCGATGCGCCGCGCCGGCCAGGGCGCGCTGTTCGAAGCTTTTCTGAAACTGCGCGACAAACTGGACCGGGAAGGGCTGTTTGATGCCGCGCACAAGAAGCCGCTGCCCGCCTATCCGCAACGCATAGGCATCGTCACTTCGCTGCAGGCGGCGGCACTGCATGACGTGCTCACGGCGCTTGCACGCCGCAATCCCTCCATTTCCATCATCATCTATCCGGCGCAGGTGCAAGGAGAAGGCGCGGCGCAGCAACTCGCCGCCGCAATTGCGACTGCGGCAAGGCGCCATGAATGCGACGTACTCATCGTCTGCCGCGGAGGCGGCTCGATCGAGGATCTGTGGGCGTTCAACGACGAAGCCCTGGCGCGCGCGATCCACGCCTGTCCCATCCCGGTGGTGACCGGCATCGGCCACGAAACCGACTTTACCATTGCCGAGTTTGTGGCCGATCGGCGTGCCGCCACCCCGACTGCCGCAGCCGAGCTGGCGAGTCCGGCGCGCGCCGAACTGATCATCCGCATCGCCGCTCTGCGCACTGTCCTGAGCGGCCGCGCTGCGCGCAAATTGGAAGACGGCATGCAGCATGTCGATCAACTGCTTCGGCGCATGGTGCACCCGGGGCAAAGGCTGCAGAACCAGCGCGAACTGCTGGCGCAGCTCGCGCTGCGGCTGCGCGCCGCCTGCGCGCGTGTGCTGGAGCGGCGCCGCTGGCAACTGCTCGATCTCGGTCAGCGCCAGCGCGCCGCCTTGCCTCCCCTGCTCGAATGGGACCGGCGCGTCGCCGAGGCGCGCGCCCGCTTGGCACTGGCGTGGCGCAATCGCAGCGAGCGTGCCGAGGCCAAGATGCGCGCGCTCGGCGCGCACCTTGCTCACCTCGACCCACGAGCGGTGCTGCAACGGGGCTACAGCGTGGTCCGGGACAGCTCGGGCGCCATCCTGCGCAGCGCCGGCACACTCTCGGCGGGCGACGTGGTCGATATCACCTTCTCGCAGGGAGGCGCGGAGTCGCGCGTCGTGCGCACGCGCCGCTAAGCTGCCACACCGGCGCCGGGTAGCGGCGGCTTGTGCTAGACTTCAATCCTTCATCCGGGGGCCACCCCTAGGCGGCCAATCTAAATCAACATAAACGGAGGTCTTGAAATGGGCGCAATTTTCCAGTCGCTGGGACGCACAGTCACCGCGGGAGTAGTCCTCGTCATCGTCCTCGTTTTTGCCGCTGGCAGCGAAATCCAATACGACCAGGCCTGGGGCGCGTTCGTCATGCGCTGGCTGCACGTCATCTCGGGCGTGATGTGGATCGGCCTGCTCTGGTACTTCAACTTCGTACAGATTCCCTCCATGCCAAAAATACCGGACGAGCAGAAACCGGCTATAGGCAAGGTCATCGCACCAAGCGCATTGTTCTGGTTCCGTTGGGCCGCGCTCTCCACCGTCGTCACCGGCCTGCTCCTCGCCGGTATGAACGGCTATGTCGGCGCCCTGCTCACGTTCGCGCGCCCGTTCACCGCAATTGCGATCGGCATGTGGCTCGGACTGATCATGGCATTCAATGTCTGGTTCATCATCTGGCCCAACCAGAAGAAAGCGCTCGGCATCGTAGCGGTTGAAGCGGACGCAAAGGCCACGGCCGCGCGCATGGCAATGCTCACCTCGCGCGTCAACACCATGTTCTCGATTCCGATGCTCTACTGCATGGTGGCGCAGCAAAACGGCGGCCTGTAATCCGTCTGGCTGGTACAAATGAAAGGGGTCCATTCGGGCCCCTTTTTGTTTCTTTGCCGGATGCGCCCGGCGCGGCTTTATTGCGTGCGCTTCGTCTGCGGAATCCCGTCGACGTGCGTGCCCGGCCCGACGCCGCGCTGCTTGAACCAGCCTTGATTCATCTCCAGCGCATAACGCACCGGCCGCAAAGCGCAGTGCGAAGTCTCGTCCAGCGGCTGCATGTCGGCGATGTTGACGATTTCGCCGCGCTCGTCGATGAAGGCCACGCTCAAGGCGATGAGCGTGTTTTTCATCCACATGCAGTGGCCCGCGGCTTGATCGAACAGGAACAGCATGCCGGCGCCCTGCGCCATGGACTTGCGCCGCATCAAGCCCCGCGAGCGCGTTGCCACGGTGCTCGCAACCTCGGCCTGAATCACATGAATGCCGGCATTGAGTTTGATCGTAGGCAGGCCGGGTTGCTGCGCCAAAACCGCCGTCATCCAAAGCATCAGACCGGCAAAAGCTGCGCCTCTGATGCCGGCAATATAGGAATTACCGGGCCGATGTTCTTGATCCATAAGCGAATGCCTGCCCCGGCAACAAAAAGGCAGGGATCAACCCTGCCTGATGAGGAGAAGCGAAATTATTTCTTCGCGCCTTCTTCCTCGACTTTTTTCGCGTCTTTCGCGTCTTTCGCGTCCTTCGCGTCCTTCGCGTCTTTCGCGTCTTTCTTGTCAGCCGTCACTTCCGCCGTGTTCTCTTTTTTCCTGGGGGGAATAGCGGCAACATCGGCTACGTATACGGAAGCAAAAGCGGCGACGACCATCAGTGACAGCAGTTTGTTCATGGTGTTTTTCCCTATTTAAGTAAAATTCGATCGATTGAACCGGTCTGTATGACTAACCAGCCCGGAGAGCAACGCTTCTTGCGGCGCCTGGTTGACTCGCACCGGGTGGCATTCTCCAACAAAAATAACCGGCGCCAGGAGGCTCCCTGGCGCCGTCCATATTGCTTGCGAATCAGTTACTTCGTCTCAGCGGCTTGTTTGGACTTCTTGGCTTTTGCTTTCTTGGCTTTGGCTTTGGCTTTGGCTTTGGGGACTTCGGCTGTGGCTTCGGCTTTAACAACCGGCGCAGCGCTCGCCGCGGCTGGGATCACCGGGGTCGCGGCCGCCGCGGGTTTGTCTTTCGCGAAAGCGGTAGCGCTCGCCGCGACGAACACGGTGGCAACCAGGGCGGAAATCAGCTTGTTCATGGACATTCCTCTCTTGAATTAAAGTTTGGTGACAGGCAAAAAATGCGATGTCATGCGTAGTAACGCCGCCGACGGCACACCGGTTGACAAGCCGCGCCTTTTTTTCCAGCGCCGCCATATTCCTTTGTCGGCCACGGTTTCGCAACCTCGGCAGTCGTGAACCGGGTTAAAATGTGCGCATTCGATGGCCTGCTGCCGTGTATCGTTCGTATATAAGACATAACAGTTGTCAATCCCCCCCCCCCTTAGCCCAGATGCCATCCGTCAGAGGAGTTCCCATGGCCAGTTACAAAAACGTCAAAGTCCCGAGCGTGGGCGAGAAAATCCGCGTCCGGCCCGATTATTCACTGGAAGTGCCGGATCAGCCGATCATTCCCTTCATCGAGGGCGACGGCACCGGTGTCGACATCACGCCGGTCATGATCAAGGTGGTCGATGCCGCCGTGGCCAAGGCTTACGCCGGCAAGCGCAAAATCTCGTGGATGGAAATGTACGCCGGCGAGAAATCGTGCAAGGTATACGGCGAAAACGTCTGGCTACCAGACGAAACCCTGGAAATTTCGAAGGAGTACGCGGTATCGATCAAGGGGCCGCTCACCACGCCCGTCGGCGGCGGCATCCGTTCGATCAACGTGGCCATTCGCCAGCAACTGGACCTGTATGTCTGCCTGCGGCCGGTGCGCTATTTTCCAGGCGTGCCGAGCCCGCTGAAAGAGCCGGAGAAGACCGACATGGTGATTTTTCGCGAGAACGCGGAGGACATCTACGCCGGCATCGAGTGGGCCGCCGGCACGCCGGAAGTGAAGAAAGTGATCGATTTCCTGATCAATGAGATGAAGGTAACCAAGATCCGCTTCCCCGCAAGCTCGGCCATCGGCATCAAACCGGTCTCGCGCGAAGGCAGCGAGCGGCTCATCAGGAAGGCGTTCCAGTACGCGCTCGACAACAACCGCAAATCGGTCACCCTGGTGCACAAGGGCAACATCCAGAAGTTCACCGAAGGCGCGTTCCGCGACTGGGGCTATGCCCTGGCGCAGCGCGAGTTCGGCGCCAAACCGTTAGACGGCGGGCCCTGGTCCAGCTTCAAGAACCAGAAGACAGGCCGGGAGATCGTGGTCAAGGACATGATAACGGACGCTTTCCTGCAGCAGATCCTGTTGCGGCCGGCCGAGTACGACGTGATCGCGACGCTTAATCTGAACGGCGACTACATTTCCGATGCCTTGGCGGCGCAGGTCGGCGGCATCGGCATCGCCCCCGGCGCCAATATATCCGACACCATAGCCCAGTTCGAGGCCACCCACGGCACCGCGCCGAAATATGCGGGCAAGGACTACGTCAATCCCGGCTCGGAAATCCTTTCGGCCGAGATGATGCTGCGTCACATGGGCTGGACGGAGGCCGCCGATTTGATCGTCAAGGCGATGGGTGAAGCGATCAACGCCAAGACTGTGACCTACGACTTTGCGCGCCTCATGACGGGCGCCAAGCAGGTTTCCTGTTCCGGCTTCGGCGACGCGATGATCGCGCGTATGCGCTAGCAGCGTATTCGTTCGGCGCCGGGCGCGTCCTGAAAAACAGCCGCAGGCTGCGGCCGAGAGCAAGCATAATCGAGCGCGGCGGTTTTGCGAGCATTGCGCCGCACCGCGGCAGCGATTAGTCACTTATCGTTAAATGTTGCCACAATTGGCGAAGAATTTGGGTTTGTATACGTCTCGCTAATTTGTGCAGTTGCGCGAGCGCAACTGCACAAATTAGCGAGACGGAAATTCTCAAAGCGCGCTGATCTGCTTGCTTCCGGCTTGTCCGGATTAGGATTACACTCAAGGCAAAAAGCGTTTTCGAGCGATAATATATTATGTCGGTAGCCGGAAATTGTGCGCCGAACGTTATGTTCGAAAACGGGTCGAAGCTAAATTGACTGAGCGCGGAATCTGGCATAGTGTTTTGGGTGGGTAGGGGAGCATGGCAAACCGGGCGCGTGAAGGCACCGTTCTAGAGGCGAGAAAGGCCAAAGTCAAGCCGCCGCCGCTATTCAAGGTAATGTTGTTGAACGACGACTATACGCCGATGGAATTCGTGGTCGTGGTGCTTGAGGCTTTCTTCAGCCTAAGCCGCGAACAAGCGACGCAGATTATGCTGAAGGTGCACCGCGAGGGCATGGGAGTATGTGGCGTTTATCCCAAGGACGTAGCCTCGACCAAGGTAGAGCAGGTGGGCAGCTTCGCCCGCCAGCATCAACATCCGCTTCAATGCGTAATGGAGGAAACTGAATGATTGCGCAGGAACTTGAAGTCAGCTTGCACTTGGCCTTTGTCGAGGCGCGGCAGAAGCGCCATGAGTTCATAACGGTCGAGCACCTGTTGCTTGCGTTGCTTGACAATCCCACCGCTGCCGAGGTATTGCGCGCCTGTGCCGCCGACGTCGACGAGCTGCGCAAGAATCTCGCCGGCTTCGTCGCCGAGCACACTCCGACCGTGGCCGGGGCCGACGAGATCGACACCCAGCCGACCCTCGGTTTCCAGCGCGTGATTCAGCGCGCCATCCTGCACGTTCAGTCCTCCGGCAAGAAGGAAGTGAACGGCGCCAACGTTCTGGTGGCGATATTCGGCGAGAAGGACTCGCACGCCGTGTACTTCCTGCACCAGCAAGGCATCACGCGGCTGGACGTGGTCAACTTCATCGCGCACGGCATTACCAAGACGCCGCAAACCCAGGGCGGCAAGCCGGAGACCGGCGAAGAGCAAGCCGACGAGCAAGGCAGCCACGGCGCGCTCGAAACCTACACCCTCAACCTCAACGCCCAGGCGCTGGTGGGCAAGATCGACCCGCTCATCGGCCGCGAACGCGAGCTCGAGCGCGTAATCCAGACGCTGTGCCGGCGGCGCAAGAACAATCCGCTGCTCGTGGGCGAGGCCGGAGTGGGCAAGACCGCCATCGCCGAAGGCATGGCGCGGCGCATCGTCGAAGGCAACGTGCCCGAGGTGCTGGCGCGCTGCCAGGTATACGCGCTCGATATGGGCGCATTGCTTGCGGGCACCAAGTATCGCGGCGACTTCGAGCAGCGCCTGAAGGCGGTGCTGAAGCAACTGCTGGACAACTGCAACGCGATCCTGTTCATCGACGAGATCCACACGCTTATCGGCGCCGGTGCCGCATCCGGCGGGACCCTGGACGCCTCCAACCTGCTCAAGCCCGCGCTCTCCTCCGGCCAGTTGAAGTGCATCGGGGCAACCACCTACAACGAGTACCGCGGCGTGTTCGAAAAAGACCACGCCCTGTCGCGCCGCTTCCAGAAGATCGACGTGGAAGAACCGTCGGTCGACGAAACCGTGGCTATCCTGCGCGGCCTGAAGAGCCGCTTCGAGGCGCACCACGGCATCAAGTACTCGGCGGCTGCGCTCACCACCGCGGCCGAGCTGTCGGCGCGCTTCATCAATGACAGGCACCTGCCCGACAAGGCCATCGACGTCATCGACGAGGCCGGCGCGGCGCAGCGCATCCTGCCCAAGACCAAGCAGAAGAAGGTCGTCGGCAAGATCGAGATCGAGGAGATCATCGCCAAGATCGCGCGCATTCCGCCCAGGAGCGTGTCCTCCGACGATCGCGAGTCGCTGAGGAATCTCGACCGCGATTTGAAGGCAGTCGTGTTCGGTCAGGACAAAGCCATCGACGCGCTTGCCGCTTCAATCAAAATGGCGAGGAGCGGCCTGGGGCATCCGATCAAGCCGATCGGCTCATTTCTCTTCTCCGGACCCACCGGTGTCGGCAAGACCGAGGTGGCGCGCCAGCTCGCCTACTGCATGGGCATCGAACTGGTGCGCTTCGACATGTCCGAGTACATGGAGCGCCACTCCGTGTCGCGCCTGATCGGCGCCCCGCCGGGCTACGTCGGCTTCGATCAGGGCGGCCTGCTGACCGAGGCGATCACCAAGAAGCCGCACTGCGTGCTGCTGCTCGATGAGATCGAGAAAGCCCACCCGGACATCTTCAACATACTGCTGCAGGTGATGGACCACGGCACGCTCACCGACAACAACGGGCGCAAGGCCGATTTCCGCAACGTGGTCATCATCATGACCACCAATGCCGGGGCCGAGGCCCTGAACAAGACCGGCATCGGATTCAGCCAGTCACGCACCACCGGCGACGAGATGGCCGAGATCAAGCGCATGTTCACGCCCGAGTTCCGTAACCGGCTGGACGCCACCATTTCGTTCGCCGCGCTCGACCACGACGTCATTCTGCGCGTGGTGGACAAGTTCCTGATGCAGCTCGAGGAACAGCTGCACGAGAAGAAAGTCGAGGTGATCTTCACCGATGCGCTGAAGGCCCACCTTGCCGAGCATGGGTTCGATCCGATGATGGGCGCGCGCCCGATGGCGCGCCTGATCCAAGACACGGTGCGTCGCGCCCTGGCCGACGAGTTGCTGTTCGGGCGCCTGGTAAACGGCGGCAAGGTCACCATCGACATCGATGAGGCGGACAAGGTGCATCTCGCCTTTGCCGACGATGCGCCGATCGAGCCGCCGCCGGTGGCCGAGGTAAGCTAACGGCGCTTGCTGCGCTGGAAAAGGCCGCTGCGGGCGGCCTTTTTTTCATCTCGATAGTGGAAACAACGTCACCCCTTTCCGGTGCTGCCGAAACCGCCGGCGCCGCGCTCGCTTGCGGCGAAGTCCTCGACCACGTTGAGTTTCACCTGCAGCACCGGCACCACCACCAACTGCGCAATCGCGCTCATTTGCCCCGCGGCAACAAGTTGGCGATGTGCGCGATGAGCGCTCGCGCGAGCGCAATCTTGGGCGCGCGCGGAAATTCGTGCTTGCCCCGGTCGTCGAACAGAATCAACTGATTGTCGTCGCCGCCAAAGGCGTGCTGGGCGAGATTGGCGGCGAGCAGCGGCACTTTCTTGCGCCGGCGCTTGACATCGGCATTAACCTCCAGGTTTTCGGTCTCGGCGGCGAAGCCGACGCAGAACGGCGCCCGCCGGCGCGCCGCCACGGTGCCGAGGATATCGGGATTGGGCTGCAATTCGAGCGTCATCTCGCCGCTGCCTTTCTTCAGCTTGTGGCTTTTCGCTTCCTTGGGCCGGTAATCGGCGACCGCGGCAACGCCGATGAACACGTCCGCCTTGGCGACGCGCGCCATGACCGCTTCATACATCTCGCGCGCGCTCACAACGTCGATGCGCTCCAGGCCCCGCGGCGCCGCCAGAGCGGTCGGTCCGCTCACCAGCGTGACCGCAGCGCCCGCGTCGCGCGCCGCGCGCGCCACCGCGTAGCCCATTTTCCCGGAACTGGTGTTGCTGATGCCGCGCACGGTGTCGATGGGCTCGATCGTCGGCCCGGCCGTGATCAGCACGCGCTTGCCGGCGAGCAGTTTCGGCTGGAACGCGGCTTCGATCTCTTCAAAGATTTCTTCCGCTTCGAGCATGCGCCCCATGCCGGTTTCGCCGCAGGCCTGGTCGCCGCTCGCGGGCCCGAGGATGGCGATGCCGTCGGCGCGCAACTGCGCAAGGTTGCGCTGCGTCGCCGGATTACCCCACATCTGCAGGTTCATCGCCGGCGCCACCAGCAGTGGGCACTCGCGCGCCAGGCACAGCGTTGACAACAGGTCATCGCAAAGACCCTGCGCCAGTTTGGCGAGGAAGTCGGCGCTGGCCGGAGCTATGACGATGGCGTCACAGCCGCGCGACAGTTCGATGTGCGCCATGTTGTTGGGCACGCTTGCGTCCCACAGGTCGGTATGGACCGGATTGCCGGAAAGCGCCTGCAGGGTCACCGGCGTAATGAAGCGGCAGGCCGCCGCAGTCATCACCACCCGCACTTCCGCGCCTGCCAGCGCAAGCAACCGGGTCAACTCAGCCGCTTTGTAAGCGGCGATCCCGCCGCTCAAGCCGAGCAGGATGCTCTTGCCTTTGAGTTCGGTCATCGCAATCGGCGACCACGCGTTAAATGGGGAAATTCATTTTACGCCAATTGAGAGGCTGGTACATGGCGATCACCGACTGGCCGGAGCTGGAACGGCCGAGGGAGAAGCTGCTGCAACGGGGCCCGGCAGCCTTGTCCGATGCCGAGCTGCTGGCCATTTTTCTTCGCACCGGCGTGCGCGGCAAGAGTGCCGTCGACCTGGCGCGCGAACTGCTTGTGCGTTGCGGCAGCCTCGGCGCCCTGTTCGCGGCCAAGCGCGCCGAACTGATCGGCCTGCCCGGCCTGGGCGACGCCAAATATTCTCAGTTGCAGGCGGTGCTCGAAATGGCGCGCCGCGCGCTTGCCGAAACGCTGCGCTCGAGCGACGCCCTCGGCTCGCCGGCAGCCGTGCGCGACTTTCTGCGCCTCACGCTGGCTAACCGCGAGCACGAGGTATTCCTGGCCGTGCTGCTGGACGCGCAGAACCGTGTCCTTGGCTGCGAAGAGTTATTCCGCGGCACGCTGACCCAGACCAGCGTCTATCCGCGCGAAGTGGTCAAATGCGCGCTGGAGCGCAACGCTGCCGCAGTGATTCTCGCGCACAACCATCCATCAGGCGTCGCCGAGCCCAGCCATGCGGACGAAGTGCTGACACAGTCGCTCAAGCAGGCCCTGGCCCTGGTTGACATCAAGGTCCTCGATCATTTTATCGTGGCCGGCAACTCGGCCCTTTCCTTTGCCGAACGCGGGTTGATCTGAATACGGTTCGCCGCCGAGGCACGTGGACGCAGAGTCCTGTTTCAATCGGCTTACGCCCGAGCAAACACGCGACTGAATCCCCAATCGCCTGTGAAACAAGGATTTGAGGCACGCGCCCGCTTCCTTGCGCCTGCGCGCTTGGCCGAATTTACGCTTGAAATTCCGCAGGATAGTAGCGTATAATCCCCGCTTTTCCGAATTCGGAGCACCACTATGGCACGCGTATGCCAAGTAACCGGCAAAAAGCCAATGGCGGGACACAACGTGTCCCACGCCAACAACCGGACCAATCGCCGTTTCCTGCCCAATTTGCACTACCGCCGCTTCTGGGTCGAGAGTGAAAACCGCTGGATCAACCTGCGCGTCTCCGCCAACGGGCTGCGCACGATCGACAAGAAAGGCATAGACGCAGTTCTGAAAGAACTGCGTGCCAAGGGGGAAATTTAGTCATGCGCGACAAGATCAAACTGGAATCTAGCGCCGGCACCGGCCACTTCTACACCACGACCAAGAACAAGCGCACCATGCCGGACAAGATGGAAATAATTAAATTCGATCCCAAGGTGCGCAGGCATGTGATCTACAAAGAGACCAAGCTGAAGTAACCGCACTGGGTGTTACAAAAAAGGCCGCTCATGCGGCCTTTTTTGTTTTTTCCGGTCAGCCCGAGCGCCATCAAGGGTTCTGCTTCAATGAGTATCCGCCTGAGCCCGACCGCGGGACTCGCGCCGCCCGGAATCAGCCGGGAACGCCGTCTGCGCCGGGCAAAACCCGCACTTCCCGCTGCGGATACGGGATCTCGATGTCGGCTTCCTGAAAAGCGCGCCAGATGGCGAGATTGAGCTCGGAGCGCAGATTGAGCATGCCGCTCTCGGGATCGTCGATCCAGACTCCCAGCTCGAGTTCGATGCCGCTGTCGGCAAAGCGCGCCAGGAACGCCTTCGGCGGCGGGTCGGCGAGCACGCGCGGGTGCTTGCGCGCCGCCTCCTCCATCAGCCGCATGGCACGCTCCGGATCATTCTTGTAAGCGACCTGCACCTGGATGGGCAGCCGAATCTGCCGGTTTGAATACGAATGGTTG
>JAZDIA010000057.1:0-26937 GCA_043805375.1 Pseudomonadota bacterium | reverse complement strand
TGAACCCAAATTCTTCGCCAATTATGTCAACACTTGATTCCGAGGTGACCAAAGCTCGCTGGAAGGCAGATGGGCCACCACCTTACAAGAATCTATACTCGAACCGGCGACACCGGCGAAACCGGTCTCGGCGACGGCTCGCGCGTGTCCAAGGACAGCCGGCGCGTGCACGCGCTGGGCGAGGTCGATGAACTGAATTCCGTGATCGGTCTCGTGCTCGCCGAGGAACTGCCCGCCGGCGTTCGCGCAGCGCTTGGCAGCATCCAGCATGACCTGTTCGACCTGGGCGGCGAAGTCTGCATCCCCGGGCATAGCAGCATGAACGAAAGCCAGGTTGTCCGACTGGAAGTGCTGCTGGATGAGTACAATCGGAACCTGCCGGCGCTGAAGGAATTCATTTTGCCCGGCGGGACGCGCGCTGCAAGCCTCGCCCACCTGGCGCGCACCGTCTGTCGCCGTGCCGAGCGCGCGCTGGTGTTCCTCTCACGCGCGGAGCCGGTCGGAACCACTGCCCGCAAGTATCTGAATCGTTTGTCCGATTTGCTGTTCGTTCTGGGGCGCGTGCTCAACCGCGCAGGCGGCGGCAGCGATGTGTTGTGGCGGCGGGGCAATACGATTGAAACGGGAAAACGCGGGCGCGAGAAGTAGAACTCGGTCGCGTCAACACCCGGCAGTATGGCCCCGGCGCGGCCGGCTTCAGTTGCCGTTCTTGTCCATCAGGTTTACCAGCTTGACACTGGTCTGGCGCAGGCGCTGCGACAGCATCAGCACCAGCTCCATCAGGATTTTCGCTCCCAGAATGGGCTGCTCCAGAATGATGCGCGCCAGGTTTTCGCGCGACAGCAGCGCGATCACGCAAGGTTCGGCCGCGACACAGGTGGCGAAGCGCGGTTCACCGTCTATCATGGACATTTCGCCCAGCGTTTTTCCGGCATCGACCGAGGCGATCAACTGGGGCCTGTTCCAGCGGTCCTGCTTGAATACTTCCGCGCTGCCCTCGAGCAGCAGCAACATGAAATCACCCTGCTCGGCTTCGTGGATGATCTCCTGACCCGATCCGACGCGGTAGACGTGCATGAAGCGGCTCATCAGCCGGATTTCCGCCATGTTGAAATTTTCGAACAGCGGCGAATAGCTGATCAGGCGATGCATCTGCCCCGCGAATTGGGTGGCATCGCCGAGGTATTCCAGGTGCGCCAGATGCTCGTGTCCGGCGATTTCAGCCATGGGGTCTTGGTCCGAGACAGGCGGATCGGGCGGGGCCGAGACGACTCCGCCAGCGAACCCGGCGTCGATAGATTACGCCGAAACGAGGAATTAAGCTCAAATCGACCTCACCCTTACCGGATCAGCCCCAGCGTGACGCCAAGCCATAGCGCGCCAACGACAAGCAGATGCGCGTCGCTGAGGAGCGTCCATGCAGGGTCTTCGCCGCCGCGACGGTGCAGAAGATAAATGTAACGGAAAATACCATACAGCACAAATGGCAGGGTATAGATCAGCTTGTCGGTGTGGTGCAGCGCAACGGTGTCGGGACTGACGGTATACAGGCTATAGCCCACGATGACGCCGGCGGCGCTGATCGCCATCATGGTATCGAGCAGCGCCGGACTGTAATCGTAAAGGACCGGACGCTGGCTGAGCCCATTGGCGCCAATGCCGTCACTCACCCTGTCGCTTACGCTATCGCTTACCATCAGTTCGGCGCGGCGCTTGGCAAAGCCGAGAAAAATGGTCAGTAGCAAACCGCACAGCAGCAGCCAGTGCGAGGGGGCGATATTCACCCCCCAGGTGCCGGCGAAAATGCGCAGCATGAAGCCGGCCGCGATCATGAACACGTCGAGGATGGCAATATTCTTCAGACCCGCGCTATAGGCCAGATTGAGCGCGAGGTAGGCCACGAGAATGCCCGCCACAATGGCGGAGACCATGGCGCCCAGCGCCAGTCCCGCGACGCCGCAGACCAATGCGAGCGCAAACGCCTGACCAATGCCCACCGTGCCGCTGGCCAATGGCCGCTTGCGCTTCAGCGGATGGGCCCGGTCCGCCTTGCGATCGAAGACATCGTTGAGTATGTAGACGCAGCTCGAAAGCAGGCAGAATCCGGCGGCGGCAACCAGCACGCTGCCCCGCAGCTTCCAATCGTCGCTCGCGCCGCCGAACAGCAGGCCGACGAAGACAAAACCGTTCTTGACCCACTGATGCGCGCGCAGCAGTTTGAGCAATTCCATCGGCAACGATGCGGCGCTAACGCGCGGGACAAGGTTCATCGGGAAAATAACGCTCGCAATAGTAGCAACGGCCCGGCGGCAGATATGACGGCATTCTATAGTAACGCTCGCGCAGCGGCCGCAGCACCCCCTTGCGGTATGCCGCATAGTCGAAGCTCCGGCCCAGCACCAGATGAAAGGTGACGCCATGCAGCTCGAACTGGCGCAACTCCACATTGGCGAAATAGGGCGCGTAATCGGCCGCATTGGGCGGGTTCTTGCGCAGCACCAGGATGTTCTTGCCCGCCAGCGTCCTGAAATCGGTGAGGATGTCGTCGTGGCGTGCGTGCGAGGAGGCGGTGCCGAACACGAAAAAATACCTGCCCGAGGCGTAGGACGCCGTCACTGCCGATGAAAATCCGTCGGCGGAGAATTCATACTGTCCGGCATAAGGTTCGAGCCGCTGCAGCAGCTCGTCCGTTTTGACGTGAAACACGATGCCATCGTAGAGCCGGCTGCTTTTCCATGCTTCGATCGGCAGCAGGCTGACACCCGCGATCGCCGCCACGTGAAGCATTGAGAACGCGAACAGATAGACGACAGACTTCCTCAATTGCGCGGCGCTGAGCACGAGCGCCGCAGCAACGAAGAAAAACGGCACGAACGAAAGCAGCCAGTGCAAGCCGATCTGCTTCACCGGGGCAAGCAGGGCGAACACGCCGAGCGGCAGCGCCCAGGCGAGCATGAAAAGCCGCGTGCGCGGCGCGGCGAGCTTCTGTCTCAACGCAACGCGGTTGCGCCAAAATTGGTAGAGCGCAAGCGGGCACAGCATGTACAGCAGGCTCAGCAAATACAGAGCCGGGGTGCGCAGCGACCAGCCGGCATCATCGTGCCGGTTGTAAATATTGAACTGCAGATTCGCCCAACAGTGATTGTAGTTCCACCACAAATTGAGCGCTGCGAAGGGCAGCACACAGGCACATGCGATCGCCAGGCCGCGCCAGCTGCGCCTGCCGGCAGGCTGGGTCAGAACGAACGCCAGATACACCAACCCCAGCAGGACGGCAAAATATTTCGACAGGAACGCGAGCCCCAGCAGGGCGCCCGAGGCCGCGTACAGCGTCTGCGATTCGCGCCGCAAAGCCGCGGCGAAGCTCAGCGCCGAAAAAAAAGAGAACAGCACCAGCGGCGTATCGGTGGTGATGAGCACGTTCCAGACATTCACCGGAAGCAGCAGGAAAGCGAGCGCGGCAACGTAGGCTTGGTCTTCATCCACCGGCCGCAGGTATTGCAGCATGGCGAGCGCCACCAGCGTAGGCAGGACGATCACCGGCAGGCGCAGCACCCATTCGGCCCTGGATAGCTGCAGCAGCAGCGCCAGGATCCAGCCGATCATGGGCGGATGGTCGTAGAAACCGTAGTCGGGATAGGCACCCCAGTAGATGAAATAGGCTTCATCCCCGGTCATCGGCAGCGTACTGGCAAGCCAGAACTTGAATGCCAGGGTCAGCGCCAGCGCGACGTACAAGGCGGTGCGCATCGGCGCCGCAGTCTGCCCGGGGAAAGTTTGCATGGCCGCGATTATAGGTGCTGCCGGCTTACGCGGCGCAGCAGGGTCAGCGGACGCGCGCTGCTATTCCTCGGCCTCGCGCACCAGCCGGCGTTTGCGCACTGCATCGGCCAGGCGCTCGAGCATCTTGACGCTGTCGTCCCAGCCGATGCAGGCATCGGTGATGGATACGCCGTAGGCGAGCGGCTTGCCCGGCACCAGGTCCTGCCGCCCGGGATGCAGATGCGACTCCGCCATCACGCCGATGATGCGGTCGTCGCCTGCGCCAATCTGACCCGCCACGTCGGCGCACACATCCATCTGGCGCAGATAGTTCTTGCAGCTGTTGGCATGGGAAAAATCGATCATCAGGCGCTGCTCCAGCCCGGCCGAAGCCAGCTGCTTGGCGGCCGCGGCCACGCTCGCCGCGTCGTAGTTGGGCGTGGCCCCGCCGCGCAGGATCACATGGCAGTCCTCGTTGCCGTTGGTGGAGACGATGGCCGAGTGCCCGCCCTTGGTGACCGAAAGGAAATGGTGCGGCTGGCGCGAGGTTTTGATCGCGTCCACCGCAATCCGGATATTGCCGTCAGTGCCGTTCTTGAATCCGACCGGGCAGGACAGCCCGGACGCGAGTTCGCGGTGCACCTGCGATTCGGTGGTGCGCGCACCGATCGCGCCCCAACTCACCAGATCGCCAATGTATTGCGGCGTGATCATGTCGAGGCACTCTACGCCCGCCGGCACGCCCCGTTCGTTGATCTCGAGCAGCACGCTGCGCGCAAGGCGCAGGCCCTCGTTGATGCGGAAAGTGCCGTCCAGGTGCGGATCGTTGATGAGGCCCTTCCAGCCCACGGTGGTGCGCGGCTTCTCGAAATAAACACGCATCACGATGAGCAGATCGGCTGTGTGCTTCGCCTTTTCCTGCGCCAGGCGCCGCGCGTATTCCAGCGCCGATTTAGGGTCATGGATCGAGCAAGGCCCGATGATCACCAGCAGCCGGTCGTCTGCGGCGTGCAATATGCCGTGGATGCCCTGGCGCGTCTCGTAGGTGACCCGCTCGGTGGCATCGGATACGGGAAACTCGCGAATTGCGTGCGCGGGCGGGGCGAGTTCCCGGATTTCGCGGATGCGGACGTCGTCAACCTTGTGGGTCATGATTTCTCCTTGATAGCGGCAAGTCCGCGGCCGGTCGGTGGCGTCTGCCCGGGTCGACGGATTTGCGTGGCGTACGATGGCAGTCATGGTCATAGCTCGGTCTCGGGCAAAAAAAACCGCCAGGCTGTCGTCGCTGGCGGTTTTTTGGGATGCTTGGGCGCGTATTTAGCTCAATCCCTCCGCCAGCGGCCGGGGAAAGCCATAAAAGCGAAACCAAAAGGCGTGCGCGCGGTTCATGTCGAATGTCTCCAGGACGAATTCAAACACGTTTCCTGCCGGGTTGGCAAGCACTACTCACCGCGGATTTCGTCCGCATTAGTGCGCAGCTAAAGCTTTTGCTGCACCCACGCCTGAACCGACGCAAGCGCGATGGGCAGCTTGGTTGCGTCCGTGCCGCCGGCCTGGGCCATGTCCGCCCGTCCACCGCCCTTGCCGCCGACCTGCTGCGCAACGAAATTGACCAGTTCCCCGGCTTTCACTTTCGCCGTCAGATCGGCGGTGACCCCGGCAATCAGGTTCAGCTTGCCGCCCTCGGTCGAGGCCAGGACCACCGCCGCCGACTTGAGCTTGTCCTTCAGCTTGTCCAGGGTCTCGCGCAAGGCCTTCGCATCGGCACCATCTAGCGCCACGGCGAGCACCTTCACCCCTTTTACCTCGACCGCCTGCAGCGCGAGATCGTCGCCCTGCGCCGAGACGACTTTCGATTTCAAGCGTGCGAGCTCTTTCTCCAGCTCCCTCGCGCCATCGACGAGTTGGGATATCTTCTGGCCGAGTTCCTGCGGCCGTGCTTTGAGCAAGCCCGCGGCTTCGGCGAGGCGCGCTTCCTGCTCCTGCACATGTGCCAGGGCACCCTCGGCGGTGACCGCTTCGACCCGGCGTATGCCCGCCGCCACGCCCGACTCGGACAGTATCTTGAAAAAGCCGATGTCGCCGGTGCGGCGCACGTGGGTGCCGCCGCACAGCTCGGTGGAAAATTCGCCCATGCCGATGACGCGCACCTCGTCGCCGTACTTCTCGCCGAACAGCGCCATCGCGCCGGCCTTAATGGCATCGTCGCATTTCATCACCCGCACCGAGACCTCGGTATTGCGGCGGACCTCGTGATTTACCAGGGCCTCGACCTGGCGCAGCTGCGCATCGGTCATCGGTTCGTTGTGCGAGAAGTCAAAGCGCGTGCGCTGGTCATCGACGAGCGAACCCTTCTGCTGCACGTGGCTCCCGAGTACCTTGCGCAGCGCCGCGTGCATCAGGTGCGTGGCCGAGTGGTTCCACGCCGCTCGCGCGCGCGGCACACTGTCTACCGCGGCCATGACGCGGTCGCCGACACGCAGCTTCCCGGTCTTGAGTTCGCCCTTGTGGCCGAACACCTCGGTCTGGATTTTCTGCGTGTCCTCGACGTTGAAGCTGCCGTTGACTCCTGCCAATTCCCCCCGATCGCCCACTTGGCCGCCGGATTCGGCATAGAACGGCGTGCGGTCGAGCACTACCACCGCGACCTCACCGGCAACGATTTCATCGACCGACGCCCCCTCGCGATACAGTGCGGCCACGGTGCCTTCGAGCGTAAGGCTATCGTAGCCATGGAACTCGGTCGGACCGCCGGAATACTCCACGCCGGCAGACACGGTGAACTTGGAAGCTGCGCGAGCACGCTCGCGCTGGCGCTGCATCGCCGCCTCGAAGCCGGCGTAATCGACGCGCACGTCGCGCTCGCGTGCGATGTCCGCCGTAAGATCGACCGGAAAACCGAAGGTGTCGTAGAGCTGGAACACGGTCTCGCCGTCGAGTAACCGGTCCTCGCGCGTGAGTGCGCCTTCGAGCACCTTCATGCCGTGCTCCAGGGTCTCGGCAAAGCGCTCTTCTTCGGTCTTCAGCACCCGGGTGACTCGCTCCTTCGCCTTGGTCAATTCCGGATAAGCCTCGCCCATGACGCGCGCGAGATCCTCGACCAGGCGGTGGAAGAAGGGCTCGGTCTGGCCGAGCTTGTAGCCGTGGCGGATGGCGCGCCGGATGATGCGCCGGAGCACGTAGCCGCGCCCCTCGTTGCCCGGAATCACGCCGTCAACCATGAGAAAGGAAGTCGCGCGGATGTGGTCGGCGATAACCTTGAGCGAATTGCTCGCCAGATCCTTGACGTGGGTCTCGCGCGCCGCGGCCTTGATCAGGTCCTGGAACAGGTCGATTTCGTAGTTCGAGTGCACGCCCTGCAACACCGCGGCGATGCGCTCCAGCCCCATGCCGGTGTCCACCGAAGGCTTGGGCAGGGGATGCAGCTTGCCCGCATCGTCCCGGTTGTATTGCATGAACACCAGGTTCCAGATTTCGATGTAGCGATCGCCGTCCGCATCGGGCGAGCCCGGCGGCCCGCCCGGGATTCCGGGGCCGTGATCGTAGAAGATTTCGCTGCACGGCCCGCACGGGCCGGTTTCGCCCATCTGCCAGAAATTGTCCGAGCCGCCGCCCGGTTTGTCGCCGACGCGGGCGATGCGGTCTTTGGGCACCTTGATTTCGTCGGCCCAGATGGCGTAGGCCTCATCGTCGGTCTGGTAGACCGTCACCCACAGCCTTTCCTTAGGCAGCTGGTACACGCCCGTGAGCAGATCCCAGGCGTAGTGGATGGCGTCGCGCTTGAAATAGTCGCCGAAGGAAAAATTGCCCAGCATCTCGAAAAAGGTGTGGTGGCGCGCGGTATAGCCGACGTTCTCCAGATCGTTGTGCTTGCCGCCGGCGCGCACGCTCTTCTGCGACGTGGTGGCGCGCTTGTAGGGACGCATTTCTTTGCCGAGGAAGACGTTCTTGAACTGCACCATGCCCGAATTGGTGAACAGGAGGGTCGGGTCGTTGCCCGGCACCAGCGGGCTGGAGGCGACCACGGCATGCCCGCGCTGGGCGAAAAATTCGAGGAACTTACTGCGGATTTCGGTTGATTTCATAGTTTCGCTTCGGGCCGGGCGTCTAGCGCCGGCCGGTCCATGTGTCCAGAGGCAATGGTTTGAATTTTCGCCTGAATCAGGCGCGCATGCAAATCTGCGCTAAGTAAGACTGACCCCAAGCAGCTTGCCGATGGCGTAGGTCAGAGCGCCCGCCGCGGCACCGATAAAGAGCATGCGCAGGCCGTCGCGCATGGCGCTTCTGCCGGTGAACAGGCTGATCGCCGCGCCGACGCCAAACAACGTCAAGGCCGTGACGGCGATGGAAACCAGGAGCGCGGCGTCCCCACCCAGGGCGAAGAACGGCAGCAGCGGCACCAGCGCGCCCGCGGCGAACGAGAGAAAGGAAAAGACCGCTACGCCCCAGGGCGAGCCGAGATCTTCCGGATTCAGCCCCAGTTCCTCGCGCGCAAGCGTATCGAGCGCCTGGACCGGATCGGCGATGATGGCCTTGGCCAGCTTCAGCGCATCCTCGCGCGGTAGGCCGCGCGCGGCGTAGATGAGCGCCAGCTCCTCGGCTTCCTCCTCCGGATACTGCGCCAGTTAGTCGCGCTCCAGGCCGATCTGATGCTCGAACATTTCGCGCTGCGAGCGCACCGACACATACTCGCCCGCCGCCATCGAAAATGCGCCGGCCAGGAGCCCGGCGACGCCAGACAGGAGAATAATGGAGTTGTTGGCGGAAGCGCCGGCCACGCCCAGGATCAGGCTCGCGTTTGAAATCAGGCCATCGTTGACACCGAAGACCGCGGCGCGCAGATTGCCGCCGCCGCTGACGCCACGGTGGCGTTTGCCCACCTCTTCGCGGGTGGTCGGCAGCGGATGGCCCGGCGCGGCGTGCGAATACACCGACAAGCCGCGCACTTTCATCGCCACCAGCACCGCGCGCAGCGGGCGCGGGCCGTGACGGCGCACCAGCGCTGCTACCATGCGCGCGCGCAGGTCGGGGGCGTACTCGGGCACGGCGGCGCCGGCTTGACGCGCCCAGATCCCCGCCTGGTTCTCGGCCTCGGCAGCAAGCCCGCGGAACAGTTCGGCGCGCGGCGTCCCGGCCTCGGCTTCGGCCATGACACGGTAAAGGTAAGCCGAGCGTTTTTCCTCGTGCCAGCCTTCCGGGGAATGTTCGCTATCGGGCATCAGTCTCGGTCTCCGGCTTTGAGGACCTGGCGCACCGCTTCGGCCGAAAATCCGCGCGCGGCGAGAAAACGCATCTGCCGGCCGCGCTCGGCGGCGCTTTGCGGCAACGCGCCGAATTTCCTTTGCCAGGCCGCACGGCAGTTCGCCAGCTCCTGCGTCCGCGCCTGCTCCACGGTGTGTTCGACGACCTCTGCGGATACACCACGGCTCTTGAGGTCGTGCTCAATCTTACGGCTCCCGAATTTGCGCGCAAGGGTAGTGGCACGGGATTCGGCGAAGCGCGTCTCCGACAGCCAGCCGCACGCCACGAGTTGATCCAGAAGCGTATCTATCTGCTCGGCGGATTCGGCATGGGGGCCGAGCTTGCGCGCAAGTTCCATACGGGTGTGCTCCCGTCGAGCGAGCATGGCCAGCGCCCTCTCGCGCAACGAGGGAATGTTTTTCACGCAGACATCAAGCCTCGGCCGCGGCCGACGCGGCGACCGGGTTGTTGACGCCGACTTTCTCGCGCACCAGCGCCTCGATCTCCTTGGCCAGCTCGGGGTGTTCCTTGAGGTATTCGCGCGCGTTGTCCTTGCCCTGCCCGATCTTGTCCTTGTTGTAGGCGTACCAGGCGCCGGATTTTTCGACGATGCCGTGCTTCACGCCCAGCTCCAGGATTTCGCCCTCGCGTGAAATGCCCTCGCCATAAAGAATGTCGAACAGGGCCTCGCGAAACGGCGGCGCCATCTTGTTCTTCACCACTTTGACGCGCGTCTCGTTGCCAATCACCTCCTCGTTCTTCTTGATCGAGCCGATACGGCGAATGTCCAAGCGCACCGAGGCGTAGAACTTGAGCGCGTTGCCCCCGGTGGTGGTCTCCGGATTGCCGAACATGACGCCGATTTTCATGCGGATCTGGTTGATGAAAATCACCAGCGTATTGGTGCGCTTGATGTTGGAGGTGAGTTTCCTCAGCGCCTGGCTCATCAGGCGCGCCTGCAGTCCCATCTGCGGCTCGCCCATCTCGCCCTCGATCTCGGCCTTGGGCGTGAGCGCCGCGACCGAGTCGATGACCACGACGTCGACCGAGCCCGAGCGCACCAGCATGTCGGCGATCTCCAGCGCCTGCTCGCCGGTGTCGGGCTGCGAGATGAGCAGCTCCTCGACTTTAACGCCCAGCTTCTGCGCGTACTGCGGGTCGAGCGCGTTCTCGGCGTCGATGAAGGCGGCGGTGCCGCTGAGCTTTTGCGTCTCGGCGATGACCTGCAGGGCGAGCGTGGTCTTGCCCGAGGACTCCGGCCCGTAGATCTCGACCACTCGGCCGCGCGGCAGTCCGCCGACCCCGAGCGCGATATCGAGGCCGAGCGAGCCGGTGGAAACCACCTGCACGTCATCCTGTATCGCCTCCGAGTTCATGCGCATGATGGAGCCCTTGCCGAACTGCTTTTCGATCTGCGCGAGCGCGGCCGCGAGCGCCTTGGTCTTGTTTTCTTCCATCTGAATCCCCTTCGGTGTTGGTGGTAATTATGGCATAAACGAGCGCCGCACTTCCGGCGTTGACCTGTGTTTTTATACAGTTTGCGTGCAAATGGCAAGTGGCCCGTCAAATCAAAAGCTTATGTCACGCCGTACACAGGACGGAAAGCGGAAATTCAGAGCGAGCGCCCACTGCGGATTACGCCGACGCCGATGCCTTCGATGGCAAACGGTTCGCGCCGGGTATCGACGACGATCGGCTCGAACTCTGTATTCTCCGGCAACAGTTCGACCATCGCGCCGCGCCGGCGCAGGCGTTTCACCGTCACCTCGTCGTGCAGGCGCGCCACCACCACCTGGCCGCTGCGCGCCTCCGGCGTGCGGTGGACCGCCAGCAGGTCACCGTCGAGGATGCCGGCATCGCGCATGCTCATGCCCCGTACCTTGAGCAAATAGTCGGCGCGCGGCTTGAACAACGCCGGGTCGATCTGGTAATGCGCCTGCACGTGCTCCTCCGCGAGGATGGGCGAACCGGCCGCGACCCGCCCGATGAGGGGAATGCCTCCGCCGTCCTTCAAGCGGATGCCACGCGCCGATCCTTTCAGGATTTCGATCGCGCCCTTTCTTTCCAGCGTCCGCAGGTGCTCTTCGGCGGCGTTATGCGAGCTGTAGTCCATGGCATCGGCGATTTCGGCGCGCGTGGGCGGCATGCCGGTGGTCTCGATGGCGTGGCGTATGAGCTTGAGAATCTGCTGCTGCGTTCTGGTAAGCGCTTCCATGAGTCGACCCCAGCATTCACTGAATGCTGTATTTTCATACAGTTTTTCGCAGATGGCAACAACAATCGGCAAAGCCGTCCGCCATGGTGCGTCGCTGATCCCCAAAAGCCAAGGGATCCTCGGCAAGCCATCGCAGCAACAATTGAGTCCAAGTCCTGCAATGTCGCATTCGCCGGTTGAAAGCGCTCGGATTGCCGAAGTTTCGCCGGCGCGGCGTCAACGCATCCCACACCCGCATCGTTTGCTCCTCAGTGAACTTGCGAACTTATCCGGATGCGACGCCTTGTTTGTCCCGAGATTCCCGGCCACCCGCTGCACCTGATCCAGCGAGGCCGTCTGCACCGAGCGTGCTTCTTTTGCGAACAGGACTGCGCCGCCTACCTGCGCTGGCTCGGCCGATACGCCGGCTGCTTTGGCTGCGCCGTGCACGCCTACGTGCTGATGGGCAACCATGTGCACCTGCTCCTGACACCTTCACACGCGGGCGGCGCCGCAGGCCTGATGCGCGCGCTCGGTGAGCGTTACGCGCGCCATGTCGGCGACGCCCGCCAGCGCGATGGCGCGCTATGGGACGATCGCTTCGACGCAATCCCGGTGCACGTCGGGCGCTACGTGCTTTCGTGCATGCGTTACATCGAGTTGAATCCGGTGCGCGCCCACCTGGCTGTCCATCCCGGACACTACCGCTGGTCGAGTTTCCGCGCGAATGCGCTGGGGCAAGACGATGCGCTGATTACGCCGCACTCGTTCTATTGCGCCCTCGGGCGCTCGGCCGAGTCGCGCCAGGCCGCGTACCGGGCGCTGTTTCAGAAAAAACGGCGCCAAACGCAGGTGACAGGATGACGGGTTGGCGTACGCGTTGCAGTTGAACTATCCCTAATCCGAGACAGACCTCTGGCGGCGTGCCGCGATCCTGCTCAGAGCGCGGCAGCCGCCAGCCGCACCGGGATGCGGCGCGAGCCGAAAGCCTTGTCGAAGTGCTGGTAGCGGCCGGCGATGGCGCCGCCGCATTCCAGGCAGCGGCCATCGTCGCCGACGCGATAATTGAGGATGTTGTACCAGTCGCGCACGATCACCGCGTTGCCGCAGTGCGGGCAGAAGGTGGTGTCGCCCTCGGTGTTGTGCACGTTGCCGGTGTAGCCGTAATTCAGCCCGTGTCTGAGCGCAATCGCGCGTGCCCGCGTCAGCGTGGCCGCAGACGTCGCCTGCACGTCGGTCATTTTCCAATCGGGATGGAAGGCGGAGAAATGCAGCGGCACGTCCGGGCCGAGCTCCTGCGCGATCCAAACGCACATGGCCTCGAGTTCGGCATCGCTATCGTTCTTGCCCGGAATCAGCAGCGTGGTGATTTCGAACCACACCGCGGTCTCGTGCTTCAGGTATTTCAGCGTATCCAGCACCGGCGCGAGGTGGGCGCCGGTCAGCTTGACATAAAACTCTTCGGTGAAGGCTTTCAGATCGACGTTGGCCGCGTCCATCTTGGCGTAGAAGTCGCGCCGCGGCGCCTCGTGCATATAGCCAGCGGTTACCGCCACCGTCTGCACGCCCACGGCGTGGCAGGCGTCGGCCACGTCCATCGCATACTCGGCGAAAATCACCGGGTCGTTGTAGGTGAAGGCCACGCTCTTGCAGCCCAGCCGTTGCGCCGCCTGCGCGACCACTTCCGCGCCGGCCGCGTCGGCCAGGCTGTCCATGTCGCGCGACTTGGAGATGTCCCAGTTCTGGCAGAACTTGCAGGCAAGGTTGCAGCCGGCAGTGCCGAAGGAGAGCACGCTAGTTCCCGGATAGAATTGGTTCAGCGGTTTTTTCTCGATCGGATCGACGCAAAAGCCGGAGGAGCGACCGTAAGTGGTGAGCAGCATCTGCTCGCCCTTGCGCATGCGCACGAAGCACAGGCCGCGCTGGCCCTCGTGCAGACGGCAGTCGCGCGGGCACAGGTCGCATTGCATCCGGCCGTCGGCGAGCATATGCCACCAACGCGCGGGGTATTGGCTTTCGGCGACGCTCATGCCGCCGCCTCCGTACCGTCGTCGTGGTTCAGGCCGAGACGCTGTCGGCGTCCGGCGGCAATCGCGGCCGGTCGCATCCCCATTACATGGGGCCCCTGCTCCCTGCTCATGCCGCCTCCTCCTTCCACCCCTTCTCCTTCCATTTCAGCACGCGGTAGCGCTGGATGCGGCATTTCGCCGTGCTCACCTCCGACAATAGCCCGGCTTTGCGCTTGAGTTCGGCCACGAACTGCTCCGTATCGGGCAGGTTTTCCCAGACCTGCGGCAGGAAGGTGCCGCGCGCGGCGCCGCATTCCAGGATCAGGCCGTCTTCGCCAGGCCGCAGTTGCGCGATCAGGTCGGCGTGATCGGCAAAGGCGATAAGCTTGGGCGTGGACAGAATCGATACCTCGATGCGCGTGCCGGCGAGTTCCTCGCGTGCGAGCGGGGGGAAGCGGGGGTCCGACAGGGCCGCGACGCGGGCATTGTGGCGCACGTCCTCGCCCAGCGGCCGGTGCGCTTCGAGACTGCCGATGCAGCCGCGCAACACCCTGTCTTGGGTCAGCGTCACGAAGGTCGCGCGCGCCGCTTGAAGCCAGGGATCGCCGGGTAGCGGTTTGAGCGCCGACACCCCCAGCGCGGCCTCGATGCTGTTCCGGGCGATGTCGAGCAGCGCATCCCCGTGCGCCTCGGTAAAATTCGGTGCACCGTCCCAAAACGCAAACGCGCCGTAGCCCACCACCCGGCCGCGGCCGCCGGCGGTATCGCCGGAATTGCGCAGATCGAGCAATTCCGCCTTCAAACCATGGCGCCTGGCCGCGAGCAGCAGGCCCGCGACCGGCGTCGCCCCGCACGCCTGCTCATGGTCGATACCAGTGGAACACTCGAGGATCTCCTGAGCCGTGCCGCGGTCGATTGCGCAAGCCTCTTCGTATGGATGGTAGTGCGACAGGTCAGAACTGATGACGATCAGGGTTTCAGCGCCTCCCCAAAGCCTGCCGATCACCTCGGATACTTGCTCCGGCGTGGCTGCACCTACAGCCAGCGGCACCAGACTGAACTCGCCCAGCACGCGCTGCAGGAACGGCAGTTGCACCTCCAGCGCGTGCTCTTCGGCATGGGCGGCGCCGCTCACCACCACCTGCGGCAAACCGGCGAGCGATGCGATCGCCTCCAGGTCGATCGGCACCTGGCCCAGCGGCGTGGCGAACGCGGCCGCATCGGGCAGAGCGAGCCCGCGCACCGGCACGCGGTGGCAGGGACCGAGCAGTACCACCCGGTTCACGATTCCGCGCGCCGGGCGCAGCCGGTCGTAGGCTTCGGCGGCGACGCTGCCGGAATAAACATAGCCCGCGTGCGGCACGATCAGCGCCTTGGGAAAGCCGGGCGCCAGGCCGCCGCCTGCGCTATGGCCGAGCAGGTCATCGACTTCCCGAGCCAGCTCGTTTGGACTAGCGGGATAGAACATGCCGGCGACGGCGGCGGGGCGAACGGAGACCATAAAAACCATATGTGGACGACAATATTTAATTCTAGGCCGGCTGCGCCTCCGGTCAAGTAAGAGCTCCCACTAGCCGCCATCAGCCTTCGAGCAACTCCAGCACACCCTGCAGCGCCGCGATCACCGCTTGCCTGCGCACGCTTTCGCGGTCGCCCTTGAAGTGTCGCGTTTCCGCCTTGAGCACCCCGTCCTGCGCCGCCCAAGCGAAGCACACCATGCCCAGTGGCTTTTCCGGCGAGCCGCCGTCGGGACCAGCAATGCCCGTGATCGCCACTGCCACTTGCGCGCGGCTGTGAGCCAGGGCTCCGGCCGCCATTTCGCGCGCAGTTTGCTCACTTACCGCGCCATGCGTGCGCAAAGTATCAGCTTTCACGCGCAGCATTTCCATCTTCGCGGCGTTAGAGTACGTGACAAAACCGCGCTCAAACCACTCCGAACTGCCGGCGATCGCGGTAATTGACTGCGCCGCCCAACCGCCGGTGCAGGACTCCGCCGTGGCGAGCATCACTCCCTTGGCTCGGAGCCTGGCACCGACCAGGGTAGCGAGCGTGGTCAGGGTGTCGGAGGACATCGATAATCAACCAAACACGGCCTTGCACACGGCCATGGCCAATAGGGTATAGAACGCTGCGAGGATGTCGTCGAACATCACCCCCAGCCCGCCTTTCATCCGGGCGTCGACCTGGCGGATCGGCGGCGGCTTGACCACATCGAAGAAGCGGAAGCCGAAAAACGCAAACGCCTGCCACTGCCAAGCCTCCGGCGTGAGCATCAGTACCAACTGGAAGGCGACGATCTCGTCCCAATTCATGCCGCTGTGATCGGCGATGCCCAGATCGCGTCCGGTGCGCGCGCAGGCCCACACGCCGAGCAGGAACATGGCCGCGATCAGCGCCAGCATCGCGGGCGACCCGTAGGGCGTAAGCAGCTCACTCGCGATCCAATAGACGGGAAAGCCGAGCAGCGTGCCTATCGTGCCGGGGGCAAAGGGGGACAGCCCGGTGCCGAAACCGAGTGCGATGAACCGCGCCGGGTGCGCAAGCATGAAACCGGCAGTGGGACGCAGGATCGCATTAGCCGCCAAAGTGGTCAAACCCCTTGCTTGCGATCCGCATGATCTTTCCGGCCGCATCGTACACCGACACCAGTCCCGGCTCGCCTGCGCTGACGGTGCCGATGCGCGTCAGGGCTAGACCCAACTCGGCCGCAAGCGCCGCGACCCTTGCGCGCGAGTCTGGGCTGGCGGTGAAAGCAAGCTCGTAATCGTCGCCGCCGGCGAGCAGGCATTCCTGCGCCAGGCGCTCGTCGGAGCGGGCTGCGAGCACACGCGAGCGCGGCACATCGGCATAGCGCAGTTCGATCGCCACGCCGGAGCGCTGGCCGATGTGGCCGAGATCGGCCACCAGGCCGTCCGAGACATCGATGGCGCTCGTGGCCAGCCCGCGCAGCGCCAGCCCCAGCGCCACGCGGGGCACGGGCGTGTGCAGGCGCGCAATACAGTGCGCCAGCGCCGCATCGGACAGACGCACGCGAGCGTTCAGGTGGGCCAGCGCAAGCGCCGCGTCACCGGTGCAGCCTGACAGCCAGACCTCGTCACCGGCTTTGGCGCCATCGCGGCGCAAGGCCAGTGCGGACGGCACTTCACCGATTACGGTAATTGAAATGTTGCGCGGCCCGCGCGTGGTATCGCCGCCGATCAATTCCACCCCGAAGGCGTCTGCCAGCTTGAAAAATCCTTGGGTAAACTGCGCGAGCCAGGTCTCGTTGGCCTCGGGCAGAGCCAGCGCCAGGGTTGCGTAGCGCGGCGCTGCGCCCATCGCCGCAAGATCGGACAGATTCACCGCCAGAGCCTTGTGGCCGAGCTTTGCCGCATCGGCACCGACGAGAAAATGCCGCCCTTCGACCAGCATGTCGGTGGATACCGCCAGCACCGCGCCCTGTTCCGGCGCAATCAGGGCACAGTCGTCGCCCACGCCCAGCAGCGCGCCCTTCACCGGGCGGGTGAAATAGTGGCGGATGATGTCGAATTCGGAAGGCAAGGCGCTTAGGCCGCAGCGTCGCCCCCGCGGGCCTTGCGCGCCTTGACCTCGGCCGGACGCAGCCTCGCGGCAAGCTTGTCCAACACGCCGTTGACGTACTTGTGGCCATCGGTGCCGCCATAGGTCTTCGCCAGCTCCACGGCTTCGTTGATCACCACCGAGTACGGTACGCCGGGCACATGCGCGAGCTCGTAGGCGCCGATCAGCAGCACACCGCGTTCCACCGGCGAGAGATCGTCGACGGGGCGGTCAAGCAACGGAGTGAACGCGGCATCGAGCTCGGCGGCATCTGCGATGACACCTGTAAGAAGCAGGTCGAGATACTTCTGGTCAGCCTTGTCGTAGCCCTTGAATTCGGCCAGGTGTGCGCGGATCTCCTGCGCCGGCTCGTCGGCGAGCAGCCATTGGTAGAGCCCCTGCAACGCCAGTTCGCGCGCCTTATGCCGTGCGCTTTTCATTCCTGATTTCCCTGATCAGATTAGCCATTTCCACTGCAACCTCGGCGCAATCGCTTCCCTTCTGCCTTACGCGCGTCATCGCCTGCTCCTCAGTGTCGGTGGTGAGGATGCCATTGGCAACCGGCAGGCCGGCATCGAGCTGCACCTGTGTAATGCCGGCAGCGGATTCGTTGCATACGACCTCGAAGTGATAGGTGTCGCCGCGCACCACCGCACCCAGGGCGATCAGCGCGTGGTAGTGGCCGGTGGCGGCAAGCTGTTGCAGCGCGAGCGGAATCTCCAGCGCGCCGGGCACGCTCGCCACCGTGACGCGGCCGGGCGCGACGCCGAGCACGGCCAGTCGCTCCAGACAAGCGGCGAGCAAGCCCGTGCCAATAGGCTCGTTAAAACGGCTGCGCACGATGGCGATGCGCAGTTCCGCCCCGCCCGAATCCGACTTGATCTCTTTCACTGTCCGGCCTTCGTGCCGCGCTGCGGCTGCACGTACTCGGCCACTTCAAGGCCCCAGCCGGCCATGCTCGGCATCTTGCGCGGCGTCGCCATGAGCCGCATCCTGCCGACATCGAGATCGCGCAGAATCTGCGCGCCGATGCCATAAGTCAACAGTTCCATTCTTGGCGCCGGCCACGGCTTCGCTTGGCTGGCAACGCGCTCCGCAAGCTGCGCGGCGCTTTCGGCGCAATTGAGCAGGACCATGACGCCGCCGCCGGCTGCACCGATCGCCGCCAGCGCCTCGTGCACGCTCCACGAATGCGCGCCCGGCGCAGTGTCGAGCAGGTCGAGTATGGATAGCGGTTCGTGCACCCGCACCAGGGTAGGCGTTCCAGGCTCGATCGCCCCGCGCGCCAGCGCCAGATGGGTCGCGCCCGAGAGCTTCTCCCGATAGGCGATCATGCGAAAGTCGCCGTGCGCGGTGGCGACGTCGCGCTCGGCCACGCGCTCGACCAGCGACTCCGTCTGGCTGCGGAAGTGAATCAGATCGGCGATGGTGCCGATCTTCAGGCCGTGCAATTTCCCGAATTCAATCAGGTCGGGCAATCTGGCCATGGTGCCGTCGTCTTTCATGATTTCGCAAAGCACGGCTGCCGGGTACAGGCCGGCGAGCTGCGCCAGATCGCAGCACGCCTCGGTATGTCCGGCACGCGCGAGCACTCCGCCCGGCTGCGCAATCAACGGGAAAATGTGACCAGGTTGCACCACGTCCTCGGAGCTTGCGTTCGCTGCAGCCGCAGCCTTAATCGTAAGCGCGCGATCCGCCGCGGAAATACCGGTCGTGACGCCGGAGGCCGCCTCGATTGAAACAGTGAAGGCCGTGCCGTGCACCGAGCGATTGACGGCGACCATCGGCGGAAGATTGAGCCGCTGGGCGTGTGCCTCGGTAACCGGCATGCAAATCAGTCCGCGGCCGTGCCTCGCCATGAAGTTAATTTTTTCGGGGGTGACAAAATCGGCCGCAAAAACGAGATCACCCTCGTTCTCGCGGTCTTCCTCGTCCACCAGGATGACCATGTTGCCGGCTTTGATTTCGGCGATGATTTCATCGGTACGACTGATGCTGAGGTTTAATTGCCGGTCGAACAGTCGGTGGACCTGACTCATTTGCTTTGACTCCATGGACAAGCCGCCGATTATAAGCGTTTCCCCATACCGCAGCGGCACCTAATCCCAAACTGTATTCTCCGCCGGAGCCGACGAGGGGCAGCTTGCGGCCGACCAGCACCAGCGGCAACCACTCGCGCCGTCCCAGTTCGTAGATATCGCCGCCTTGTTGCATGTGCTGGCGCCGGAGAGTTGTTCTATTTCCCCCGCAGTTCCCGCCGCAGGATCTTGCCTATAGGCGTCTTCGGCAGACGGTCGCGGAATTCGACGTACTTCGGAATCTTGTAGCCGGTAAGCTCCCGCTTGCAGTGCTCGATCACGGATTCTTTGCTCAGGTTCGGATCCTTTTTCACTATCACCACCTTCACCGCCTCGCCCGACCTGTCGTCGGGCACACCCACTGCGGCGCACTCGAGCACGCCGGGCTGCATCGCCACCACGCTCTCGATCTCGTTCGGATAGACGCTGAAACCCGAGACCAGGATCATGTCCTTCTTGCGGTCGGTGATAGTGACATAGCCCTTGGCGTTCATGTGGCCGACGTCGCCGGTCTTGAGCCAGTCCTCGTACAGCACCTTGGCGGTTTCCTCGGGCAACTGCCAGTAGCCATGCATCACCTGCGGCCCGCGGATGCAGATCTCGCCGGTGGATTTCTCGATGTCGCCCTCGCCGGTCCAGAGCGGCAGCTCCTTAAAATCGTCGTCGCGAATCGAGAACTCGGTGGAAGAGATGGGCAGCCCGATAGTGCCGTTCCAGGGCGTGCCGAGCGGATTGAAGCTGGCGGCGGGGGAGGTTTCGGTGAGGCCGTAAGCCTCGGTAAGGTAGCTGCCAGTGACCTGCTGCCATTTTTCCGCGACCGGCTTTTGAACCGCCGCGCCGCCGCCGACCACGACCTTCAGCCCCGAGAAATCAAGCTCGCTGAAGCCGGGCGTATTCAGCAGGCCGTTGAACAGCGTGTTCACGCCGGTCAGCACCGACCATTTCCATTTCTTCAGTTCCCCCACGAACGCCGGCAAGTCGCGCGGATTGGTGATCAGCACGTTATGCGCGCCCGTTTTCATGAAATACAGCGTCGTCGTCAGGCAAAAAATGTGATACATCGGCAGCGGCGAAATCAGGATTTCCTCGCCTTCCTTGAGGTTGCCGCCGATCCAGACGCCTACCTGCTCGATGTTGGCGAGGATGTTGCGGTGGGTGAGCATAGCGCCCTTGGACAGGCCGGTGGTGCCGCCGGTGTATTGCAGAAAGGCGATGTCCTCAGGTGTCAGGCCGACCGGCTTGAGCTGCTCGCCTGCGCCGCGCGCCAGCGCCGCGCGCAGAGTCAACGCGCCGTCGATGCGCCAGCCGGGCACCATTTTTCTTACTCTCCTGACGACGAAGTTGACGATCCAGCGCTTGGGCAGCGGCAGCAGGTCGCCGAGCTGGGTGGTGACGACATGCTCGACCTGGGTTTTCGCGATCACCCGCTGCAGCGTGTTGGCGAAGTTCTCGACGATGACGATGGCCTTGGTGCCCGAGTCCTTCAACTGGTGCTCGAGCTCGCGCGGCGTATACAGCGGATTGACGTTGACCACTATCATACCGGCGCGAAGGATGCCGATCAGCGCCACCGGGTACTGCAGCAGATTCGGGCTAATGATGGCGACGCGTTCGCCTTTCTTCATCCCCGGCAGGCTCTGCAGGAAAGCGGCGAAGTCGCGGCTGCGCCGGTCCAGTTCGGCATAGCTCATGCTGTAGCCGAAGTTGTGGTAAGCCGGCTTGTCGCCAAACTTGGCGAAGATGTTCTCGATCAGGTCCGCAATCGAGCCGTACCGATCGGCGTCGATTTCGGCCGGAACGCCCGCGGGGTATTCCTGCAACCAGATTTTCTCGCTCACGATGTTGTCCCTTCTCGGTTGCGTGAATTGACGTATCGTTTTGTGTTCTCAGCTCGGCTTGGCTCCCGAGCACGGCTCGAACCCTGTGCCTGCGGATTAACAGGCCGTCAGTCGCTGAAGCAGCGCACAACGCGAACTTATTTGCATTCGCGCGCGATGCGTATATTCATCTCCTTCTGCCGGCGCAGGTACTGATCCATCACCTTGTCGTCGGCGCCGGCCTTGATGCGCCGGTCTATGTCGCCAAGTTCGCCGGAATAGTTTTGGCACTTGGCCTGAAGTATCGCCTGCTCGCGCTCCTGGCGCTTGGCTGCCATTTCCTGTTGCTGCTGCGGATCGGCTTTGGCTGCGGCAGAAGCAGCGGCGTCGGTCTTGGGTCCTTCGCAGGGCCGCTCCTGGAATTGATTGCCGCAGCGGTACATCTTCTTCTGTGCCAGCGCCGGACTGCAACTGCAGGCGATCGCAAGCGCTACGACCAGTCGAAACATGATTCCTTCTCCCGAGTGAATGGACAATAAGGTTGGCGCCCCGAGCGAACAACGGATAGAAGCGCAGTATCGACTCCAAACATACCGCCATGGTACCGCGTTGACTGCCGTCCTTCCAGTTTGCGCAATTCTCGGTCGCTACCGCTTCAAGGCGCGCCGCAACAGCACGCGCATTGCTTCGGCGCGTTGCTCGTCGTAGCCCCCGCGTTCCAGCCCCAGAGGAATCGAGCGTAACGCCAGCTCGCAATACAGGTGCAAAGCATCGGGGCCGGCACGCGCGAGTTCGGCCAGGTGCTTTTCCAGCGTGCCGATGTCGCCGCGCGAATAGGTGCCTCCCAGCCCCTGCGCGAGACCCGAACGCTCCACCGAAGCGGCAGTGCCGCGCAGTAGCGGCAATAATGCCCGTATCGCGTCCTCGCGCTCGATGCCGAAGCTTTGCCACAGGTCGGTGGCCTGCTTTAACACTGCGATGACGAAGCCCCCGGCGTAATGCGCGCCAACGTGATAGCGCACGCGGCAGCCAGGCGGCAGACGCATGGTCCGGCACTGCAGAGCGGTCGCAAGCAGTTCCAGTTGCGACAGCAAAGGGCCTTCGGCTTCAATGGCAATGGTGCAACCCGGCAGGCCGGCAAGCGCCACGTCCGGATCGGCAAAGAGTTGCAATGGATGAAAACCGCCGATTTCGGCGCCGGCGCGCGCGGCACGATCTAGCGCGGCCACCTCGGTCGCGCCGCTGCAGTGCGCGACGGCGACACCTTCGCGCCATTTGAGACTCGCGACTAGCGCAGCAATCGCATCGTCCGGGACAGTAATGAAAACCAGATCGGCGCGATCGACGACATCCTGCGCGACTGCCGTCGCCCTGCATCCCTCGATCCTGTGCGCCAATTGTTCCGCCGAGCCCAGGCTGCGGCTGGCGGCAGCGACGACGCTGTGCTTGCTCTCGGCCAGACCCCAGGCGAGGGCTTTGGCCACGCGGCCCGCGCCGATGAAGCCGATGCGGGGTGAAATCTGATTTTTCTGTTGCATATGGTTCATCTCTCGCACTAGCCGTTTCGCGAATCTGCCTCAGTCGCATGGGTTTGCGCTACTGAAATACTAACGTCCTTTCACCTGAACCAGCAGCACGCCTATCAGCGCGATCGCGCCGCCGATGAACGAAAGCACGTCCGGCACTTCCCCCATCCACAGCCAGGCGATGGGGAATGTAAATACCGGCACAAGATACAGGGAACTCGATACCTGCGTCACCGGCAGGCGCGCCAGCGCATAGGACCAGAGCGCGAACGACAACGCCCCGGGAAACAATGCCAGAAACAGCAGTGCCCAATTCGCCGCAGCCGGCGCCGCAGCGATGCTCATCGGCAGGCCGGGAGCGAACCCGCACAGGCCCAGCGTCGCGGCGACGAAATAATAGGCGGTGACTGCAACCGCAGGCAGGCGCATGAGCAAGGGCTTTTGCACCACCGAGCCCAGGCTGAAAGCAAGCGATGCGAACAACAGATACCCGGCGCCTGGTTCGAAGGCGAAACCGGCGGCTCCGGCCTCGCCCGAGGCGATCAGCACCGAACCGATGAACCCCAAAACGATGCCGCCCACAGCCCAGACGCCGAGCCGCTCGCGCAAAAAGAAAAATCCTAGCAGCGCGGTAAAGATAGGCACCGTATCGACCAGCACCGCCGCCGGCCCCGAGCTCACGCTGCGCATACCGTAGTTGAAGCCAAGCTGATAGAGCGTGCCGCATAACAAGCCGGTGAGGGCCAAGTCAGGCAGATCGGCGCGGCGCGGCAGCGGCGCGCGCACCAGGATGCAATAGGTAAGCAACGCGAGCGTGGCTAGGCTGTAGCGGGCCAGCGCCAAGTGCTCGGGCGTATATGCCGCCAGCACGATCCGGGTCAACGGAAACGAGAGCGCCCACAGGATCAGGGCCAAGGCGAGCGCCGCGAGCGCGCGCCCGTCCGGTCTGGAAACGCGCGCGTTCGCCACTATACGCTGCGTTCTGCGTCCTTGCGCTCGCGCAGCACCTGGGCGAAATCGAGCACCACCTGCGCCAGCGCGACGCGATCCTCGTCCGAGCGCATGATCGTCGGCGCAACCGCGACCTCGATGGCGCAGGCGCGGATGTCCGCGGCGGCCGCCTCGTCCACGCTGTCGATCACGAAGCCGTCGATCAGCCGATAGTACTCGAGCGCGGCCCGGCGCGCCGACGCTTCATGGCCCAGTTCCTGCATCATCTTGGCTGCGGCACCTTTGAGCGCCTTATTGCCAACGATCGGGCTCACCGCGATTACCGGCGCGCCGCGTTCGCGCAGCAACTCGCGCATGCCTTGCACCGCCAGGATCGGCTGAATCGTGTGGTAGGGGTTGGCCGGGCAAAGCACGATCGCTTCAAGATCAGGTGTGTACAGCGCTTCCAGGACCTCATCCGGAATGCGCGCCGCGTCCGCGCCGGCATACAAAAAACCCTTTACCACCGGCTCGCATCCCAGTTCGGTCAGGTACTCGTGGTAACTCACATGCCCGTCCTCGGTGACCACCACCGTGCGCACGGGGTCGTTGCTCATCGGCAGCACGCGCGCCTCGATGCCCAGCGTGTGGCAGAAGCCGAGCGTAATTTGACTGAGCGCGCGCTCTGCGCGCATTGCCTCGGCGCGCAGCAGCGGTAGCGCGAGCGAGCGATCACCAACGCGGACCCGATGTTCCGAGCCGAGACGGTGCAGCATGTCGTGCAACGCATAGGTCTCGCCGGCTGGTTCCCAGCCTGCAGTCGGACTTGCAATCCCGGAAAGCGTGTACAGCATGGTGTCGATGTCGGGGGAGAACGCGAGACCGAAGACCTCATGATCGTCACCGGTGTTGACGATGACGGTGAGATCCTTGCCGCGCAGGCGCCGCAATCCGTCGGCGAGCTTTGCGCCACCGACCTGCCCTGCCAACGCAACGACTGTTCCCATTGGCCTCCCTGCCCCTGATCCGCGGATTGTAGCCGACACGGACGCGGAACGCACTTCGCCCCGCGCCCAGCCTGTCCGCTATAATCGGGGCCGGCAAAAGATCGCGCGAACAAACAAGCGGAAGGAACCTGCCGATGGGCTGCCATTTCCACCCGCGCTGCCCGCACGCCATGGCCAAGTGTAGAACCGAACAACCTGTTTTGCGCGAAATCGCGCCGCTGCATTTCTGCGCTTGCCATCTGAACGATGGGGCTGTGTAATGAACCGAAAGCAAGTGCTTGCGATCAAGCCCGAAACCTTCCCCCTGATCGGCTTTGACAGCGTGCGAATTGGATCGTTGAGTTCTGGCGCGCGAAGCGCACCCCAAAAGGACGGGACGCCGCGGCGTCCCGTTTTACTTTGACGCGGAGGCCTAAACTTACTTCGCGACGGCCTCTTCGGCGACAGTCTCTTCCACCACGCGCTTGGTGAGTTTTTCGCGGATGCGCGCCGACTTGCCCGAACGGTCGCGCAGGTAATAGAGCTTGGCGCGGCGCACGTCGCCTTTGCGCTTGACCTCGACCGAGGCGATCAGCGGCGAGTAGGTCTGGAACGTCCGCTCCACGCCTTCGCCCGCGGAAATCTTGCGCACGATGAAGGAGGAATTTAAGCCGCGGTTGCGCTTGGCGATGACCACGCCTTCGTAGGCCTGCACGCGCTTGCGCTCGCCCTCGACCACGTTGACGTTCACGATCACGGTGTCGCCGGGGGCGAACACGGGAACGGTCTTGCCCAGGCGCGTGATTTGTTCGTGTTCCAGCTTGTCTATCAGGTTCATGACTCGGCTCCTTGTATCATCGGGGGCTGTTGCCGTTGCGACAGCCCTTAGAGCTTGTTACAAAACGAGGGGATATCTCCCCTCGTGCTCCCCTAAATCAGGGGCCGTTTCGATAAATCTGAAACGGCCTCCTAGGTATTCTCTTGCCGCTTGAATTCCTCGAGCAACTTCGCTTCGTCCGCGCTCAAGGCGCGCTTTGCCAGCAAATCCGGCCGTCTCAGCCAGGTCCTGCCCAGCGCCTGCTTCAGGCGCCAGCGTTCGATCTCGGCGTGGTTGCCGGAGAGCAGCACCGGTGGCACGCGTTCGCCCGCATACTCCTCGGGCCGGGTGTAATGCGGACAATCCAACAGTCCGCCCGCAAACGAATCCTGTGCCGCCGAATCCTCGTCGCCCAGCACGCCGGGCAACTGCCGCACCACCGCATCGATCAGCACCATCGCCGCCATCTCCCCACCGGAGAGCACGTAGTCGCCGATCGATATCTCCTCGTCGACCGTGCGGCGGATCAGTCTCTCGTCCACGCTCTCGTAGCGCCCGCACAACAATACTGCGCCGGGTCCGGCCGCGAGTTCCATCACTTTGCCGTGATCGAGCACCCTGCCCTGCGGCGAAAGGTATATCACCTTGCGCCCACTGCCGGCGACGCGCGCCTTGGCCGCACCAATCGCCTGTTCCAGCGGCTCGGCCAACATCACCATGCCGGGCCCGCCGCCATACGGCCGGTCATCCACCGTGCGGTAGTTGTCGCTGGTGAAGTCGCGCGGATTCCACAACTCCAGACTGTAGCGCGCCGCCTTCAGCGCGCGGCAGGTGATACCCGATTCAGTGAGCGCCGCGAACATCTGCGGAAACAGCGTCACGCAATCGAAGTGGATCACCAGTCCAGCTCCCACTCCACACGGATCCGGCCTTGGGCCAACTCCACCTGGCGCACCACCTGCTCGACGAAAGGCAGCAGGCGCTCGGTTTCGCCCTCGACGACGCGCATCACCGGATGCACGCCGTTCTCGAACAGCGCGGCAACCACGCCGAGTTCCTCGTCCTTCAGATTCACAACTTTCAGGCCGACCAGGTCGACCCAGTAAAACTCGTTGTTCGCGTTCCGCGGCAGCGCGTCGCGCTCGACCGCAACCTCGCTGCCCTTCAGGGCCAGTGCTGCATCGCGCTCCGCGCAGCCCTCGAAACGCGCCACCAGGCTGGCTCCATGCCGCAGTACGCTCTGGGCCACTTTCAATTCGCGCCAGTCGCCATTCCTGCCCACCCACCACGAGGGGTAGGCGCTCAAACTGTCGGGAACCGCGCTGTAAGGCTCGATCCTGACCCAGCCCTTGAGGCCGTGCGGAGCGACGATCCGCCCCATCACGATCAGCCGCGCAGCTTGCTTACCCTGCTGCGACAGCGACAGTACCGGCGACTTTCTTGCCAAACTGCTTGACCAGCCTTGCGACCGTTGGGGAGAGCTGCGCACCCTTGCCTTGCCAGAAGGTCAGCCGATCCATGGCGACGCGCAGGTTCTCGCGGCCTTCGGGCGCCTTGGGATCATAGAAGCCGACGCGCTCGATAAACTTGCCGCCGGCGGCCCGGCGCGAGTCCGCCACCACCAGGTTGTAGAAAGGGCGTTTATGTGCGCCGCCGCGGGCGAGGCGAATCACAACCATGTTGTTGTCCTGAAACTCAAAAAAGGGTGTGATTCTACGATGATTTGGTACTCATTGGCAAGGGATTTATGGGGACGGCGAGAGTTGGCCCGTGCCAAAGTCCGCCCGGCCCCGGCTGCCCGAAGGAGGGAAGGGATAGGCAAATCAATCCGGCCGCAAAGCTGGAAGGTCTTTGCCGGCTCGCCGCAATTCGGTGCTTGAAGCGGCCCCGACCCGCGCACATGAGCATTATGTTAGTTTCCCTCCGCTACGCACCCCGGCAGGGGGGCGATGGGAGCGAGTCTAGTGGTAAAATGTGCTTCGCGCACAGGGCGAGTTGGACGAGTCGGAGTGCTACATC
>JAZDIA010000056.1:0-2837 GCA_043805375.1 Pseudomonadota bacterium | reverse complement strand
TCCGCTCTACGACGCGTACGAAAAAGTGCTCGCCGACCCCTCGATCGACGCGATCGTGCTCGCCACGCCCCATACCCAGCGCGTCGAACCGATCGTTGCCGCCGCCAAAGCCGGCAAACACGTGTTCACCGAGAAGCCGCTGACCCTGACGCTACAGGATGCGCAAACCTGCGTCCAGGCTTGCGCCGAGCACAAGGTTACGCTCGCGGTCGGTTACAACTGGCGGTTCCAGCCCGCGCTGCAAGAGATCAGGCGCATGCTCGATGACGGCCGGCTCGGCAAGCTGCTGCATATCGAGGGCAATTTCTGCGGCCCCAGTGTGTATCGCTTCGGCGCCGACCACTGGCGCCTCGATCGCGAGGAAGGTCCGGCCGGCGGCATGACCGGCCGCGGCGTGCATGTCGTCGATGCGATGCTGTATCTCTCTGGCCATATCGACACGATATTTGCGCAAAGCTACCGGCGCACGCAGGATTACGGCATCGACGACACGACCTCGATGCTGTTCCGTTTCGGCAATGGCGCGACCGGCTATCTGGGAACGTTCATCGCCACCGCTGAAACCTGGCGCATGCAGGTCTTCGGCTCCAAGGGCTGGGTCGAGGTAGGCGATGTCGAGCACCTGACCACCTGGGGGATGCGGGTGTGTTTCATCGACCCGCAAAATCTGACCGTGCATCAAAAGCCGCAGACCATCAATTTCCCGCATGTCAGCACGGAGCGTGCCGAACTCGAGAATTTCGCGGACGCGATCAAGGACAAGCGTCCGCTCGCAGTCGAAGGCGGCGACGAAATGCACGGCGTGGCGGTGCTGGAAGCGGTACTGGAATCAGCGGCGAAGGGCGCTGCAGTGAAAATCAAATGAACCTCGAACATCTCGTGCAGAACTGGACCGTGCGCAAACCACTCGCGCGTTCGCGCCACGGCGTCGTCGCCAGCCAGAACCGCATCGCCGCGGCAGCCGGAGCCAAAGTGCTCGCGGGCGGCGGCAACGCCGTCGACGCGGCGGTCGCCACCAGCTTTGCGCTGGCGGCAGTCGAGCCCTGGAACTGCGGTCTCGGCGGTGTCGGCTTCATGCTGATTTACATCGCGCGAGAAAAACGCGTGCAGGTGGTGGATTTCGGCCCGATCTCGCCGCGCAGGCTTGACCCCGCCGACTACCCGCTTACCGGCGGGTTCACCACCGATCTGTTCAGATGGCCAAGCGTGAAGGACGATCGCAACGTGCACGGGCCGCGGTCGTTCGCGGTTCCCGGCCACGTCGACGGACTCGGGCTCGCGCTGGAGCGCTTCGGAACGCGCTCGTTCGCCGAACTGCTGCAGCCTGCGATCGAGCTCGCCGAGCAGGGCATCGCGGTCGATTGGTTCCTGACCCTCAAGGCCGCGACCATGGCGCGCGAGCTGTCGCGCTACGCGGGCACGCGCGAGGTCTGGCTGCCGCATGGCATGCCGCCGGTCACCGCGCCCGATGCACCGCTGGAAAGACTGGTTCTGAAAGGGCTTGCCGGCACGTTGCGTAAACTCGCGAGCGGCGGCAGGCGCGACTTCTACGAGGGCGAAGTTGCGCGCACGCTGCTGCAAGACATGGCGGCAGTGGGCGGCATCATCGATGCCGACGATCTCAGGCGCTATGCAGCGCGGTTCGTCACCCCGCTCGAGGTCGATTACCGCGGAGCACGCGTCGCTCTTGCCGACGGGCTCACCGCGGGCCCCGCCCTGGCACATACGCTCAAAGCGCTGGGTGGCGTGAAATTTCACACCGGCGGACCGCACACCGATGCCTTCGTCGCTTATGCAAGGGCGCTGCGCGACGCTTACGCCGGGCGGCTGCAAACGATGGGAGACACCAGCGATGCGCGTGATCCGTCGTCGACCTCGCATTTCAACGTCGCCGACCGCGACGGCAACATGGTGGCCGTCACGCAAACGCTGCTGTCGGTGTTCGGATCCAAAGTGGTGTTGCCGCAGACCGGAATCCTGATGAACAACGGTATCATGTGGTTCGATCCGCGGCCGGGCTCGACCAACAGCCTCGCGCCGAACAAACGCCCGCTCACCAACATGTGCCCGGTGATCGTGCGCCGCGGCGATCAGCCGTGGTTCGCGATCGGCGCCTCGGGCGGACGCAAAATCATGCCGGCCGTGTTCCAGATTGCGTCGTTTTTGATCGATCACGGCATGACGCTCGAAGATGCGTTCCACCAGCCGCGCATCGACGCGAGCGGCGGTGATACGGTGGGGGTCGATCCGCGCCTGCCCGAGGCAGTCCGCAACGCACTTTCGGCGGCGTATCCCGTCAGCATAAACGAACTTGTCGTCTATCCGAGCAATTTCGCTTGTCCCAGCGCAGTGTTGCGCGACACCGCCGGCGGCGAGCTCCAGGGGATCACCGACGTGCTCTCGCCGTGGTCGGGCGCAGTCGCGGCCGGTTGAAGCACACTTGTAACTGATATTCAATGCCTCTTTTTGATTCATCAAGCACAAAGAGGGTTTTCTTATGAAAAGGGGAGTACGATGGGTGATCACTATCCTACAGTAAAGGTTGCCGTTATTCAGGCCGCACCGATATTTCTCAACCGAGAGGCAACCACTCAAAAGGCCTGCCGTCTTATCAGGGAAGCGGGACAGGCCGGCGCGAAACTTATCGCCTTCCCCGAAGGATTTATCCCAGGTCACCCGCTCTGGTATCATTTTCACCCGGCAACCGGACCCACCAGTCGGGATATGGCTTTGCGGCTTTTTAAAACTCCGTGGAAATACCCGGACCTCAAACCGAAGCACTCTGTCAAGCGGCAAAAGAGGTCGGCGCTTATGTTGTGATGGGTCTCTGCGAAAAA
>JAZDIA010000055.1:0-27883 GCA_043805375.1 Pseudomonadota bacterium | reverse complement strand
TGATGATGCGATTCGACACCTTGCCCAGCAATTCGTGCGGCAGGTGCGCCCAGTGCGCAGTCATGAAGTCCTGCGTCTGCACCGCGCGCAGCGCCACCACGTACTCGTAGGTGCGGCCGTCGCCCATCACGCCCACTGCCTTTACCGGCAGGAATACGGCGAACGCCTGGGAGGTGGCGTCGTACCAACTGCGCCCTTCCGCGTCACGCGCCGCGCGCAGTTCCTCGATGAAAATAGCGTCCGCGCGGCGCAGCAGGTCGGCGTATTCGTGCTTCACCTCGCCCAGGATGCGCACGCCCAGCCCCGGCCCGGGGAAGGGGTGGCGGTAGACCATGTCGTGCGGCAGGCCGAGCGCGACCCCGAATTCGCGCACTTCGTCCTTGAACAGCTCGCGCAGCGGTTCGAGCAGCTTCAAGTGCAGGGTGTCGGGCAGGCCGCCGACGTTGTGGTGCGATTTGATGCTGGCCGCCTTCTTCGTCTTGGCGCCGGCAGACTCGATCACGTCGGGATAGATGGTGCCCTGCGCCAGCCATTTGGCGTTCCTGATCTTGGCGGCCTCGCGCTGGAACACCTCGACGAACTCGCGGCCGATGATTCTGCGTTTCTGTTCCGGATCGGCGACGCCGGCGAGTCTGCTCATGAATTGCGCGCTCGCGTCGACATGGATCACCTTGGCGCCGAGGCTCCTGGCGAAAGTCGCCATGACCTCTTCGGCCTCGTTCAGCCGCAGCAGCCCATTATCAACGAACACGCAGGTGAGCTGCGCTCCGATGGCGCGGTGGATCAGTGCGGCCGCGACGGATGAATCGACCCCGCCCGAAAGCCCGAGGACCACCTCGTCTTCGCCCACTTGCTCGCGCACGCGCGCGATCGCCTCGGGCACGTAGTCGGGCATGTTCCAGTCGCCGGCGCAGCCGCAGATGCCATTGACGAAGCGCCTGAGGATGGCAGCGCCTTGAAGCGTGTGCGTGACTTCGGGATGAAATTGCACGGCATAGAAACGCCTTTGCTCGTCGGCCATCGCGGCGATCGGACAGGACTCGGTGGAAGCCATGAGTTTGAACCCGGCAGGCATCTGCGTGACCTTGTCGCCGTGGCTCATCCACACCTTGAGCATGCCATGGCCTTCGCACGCGCGGAAATCCTCGATGCCGCCGAGGAGACGCGTGTGGCCGCGCGCGCGCACCTCGGCGTAGCCGAACTCGCGCACGCCTCCCGCCTCGACTTTGCCGCCCAGTTGCGCGGCCATGGTTTGCATGCCGTAGCAGATGCCCAGCACCGGCACGCCGAGATCAAATACCGCCTGCGGGGCCGGAACCGGCGTGTCTTCGGTCACCGACATGTGGCTGCCGGAGAGGATGACGCCCTTGGCGCCGAAGTCGCGCACGAACCGGTCGCTGGCGTCGTAGGGATGAATTTCGCAGTAAACCCGTGCTTCGCGCACGCGCCGTGCTATCAATTGCGTGTACTGTGCGCCGAAATCGAGGATGAGGATTTTCTGATGCATTATCTGGCCTTCACAAATGGAAAGGCCGGTCGTGCTAAGTGAGGCACGATCGGCCCTTGGTCGTAGAGTCGGGTCGTAGAGTCGAGTCGTGGAGTCGACAAGGTCATTCGACTTGGTAGTTCGGTGCCTCCTTGACGATCTGCACGTCGTGCACGTGCGATTCGCGCATGCCGGCGGAAGTGATCTCGACGAATTCTGTCTTGGTGCGCATATCGTCAATGGTGGCGCAGCCGCAGTAGCCCATGCTCGCGCGCAGGCCCCCGACCATCTGGTAGATGATGCTGACCACGCTGCCTTTGTAGGGCACGCGCCCCTCGATGCCCTCGGCAACGAGCTTGTCGGCATTGTTGGCGGGATCCTGAAAATAGCGGTCGGCGGCGCCGTCCTTCATAGCGCTGAGCGAGCCCATGCCGCGATAGAGCTTGTAGGATCTGCCCTGGTAGAGAATGGTCTCGCCCGGCGCCTCTTCGCTGCCGGCGAATATGCTGCCCATCATCACCGCGTCGGCGCCGGCCGCCACCGCCTTGGCGACATCGCCGGAAAAACGGATGCCGCCGTCGGCGATGAACGGCACGCCGGTGTCCTTGAGCGCAGCATACACGTTCTGGATCGCGGAGACTTGCGGCACGCCTACTCCGGCAATGACGCGCGTGGTGCAGATGGAACCGGGACCGATGCCGACTTTGATGCCGTCGGCGCCATGATCGACCAGGGCCTTGGCGCCGGAAGTCGTGGCGACGTTGCCGCCGATGACTTCGACGCTCGGGAAGTTTTTCTTCACCCAGCGCACGCGGTCGAGCACACCTTGAGCGTGGCCGTGCGCCGTATCCACTACGATCACGTCGGCGCCTGCCTCGACCAGATGCTCGACGCGCTCTTCCGTGCCCTCGCCTACGCCTACTGCTGCGCCGACCCGCAGCTTGCCTTGTTCGTCCTTGCTCGCGAGGGGATGCTCGGTCGCTTTCAGAATGTCCTTCACCGTCACCAGGCCGCGCAGCGCGAAGCCGTCGTCGATCACCAAAACGCGCTCCAACCGGTGCTTGTGCAGCAATGCCTTAGCTTCCTCGGGGCTGGCGCTTTCCTTGACGTAGATCAGGCGCCCGCGCGGGGTCATGATGGCGCGCACCTGGGCGTCCAGATTGGTCTCGAAGCGGTAATCGCGATTGGTGACCATGCCGACCACCTTGCCTTGCTCGACCACGGGAAAACCAGATACCTTGTACTGCTGCGTCAGCGCGAGCAGTTCGCGCACCGTAATGTCCGGCGAAACCGTCATCGGATCGCGCAGTACGCCCGACTCGAAGCGCTTGACCTTCAGCACCTCGGCCGCCTGCGCTTTGGGGGCAAGATTCTTGTGGATGATGCCAATGCCGCCTTCCTGGGCAATGGCAATCGCCAGCCGCGACTCGGTCACCGTGTCCATCGCCGCCGACACCAGCGGGATATTGAGTTCGATCTTGCGCGTCAGGCGGGTGTTCAAGGAAACGTCGCGCGGCAGAACGGTCGAATGAGCGGGAACGAGCAGGACATCGTCGAAGGTCAGCGCTTTCCGAATGACGCGCATAGCAAAACTCCTGGCCGCAAAGCGACATTATACGCGCCTCGCCCGGGCGGGCAAATAAGCAGATTTGAAACCAGGGGAGGGGTTGGCGCGTTAATGCCATTTGACGCGACGGCGGAAAGCCGTTATTTTCGAAGCGGTTGAATACATGAAAGGCACACTCGCATGAAACGACTTTCGGTGGCATTCTGGCTGGCGCTGTGCGTGGCCCTCCCCGCATCTGCCCAGTTGTACAAATGGGTGGATTCGAACGGGAAGGTGCAGTACTCGGACAAACCTCCGCCGAGCAACATCAAGACAGAAAAGCTGCGCGCGCCTGCCCCTGCTGCCAGCGCACCCGCGGCAAGCGAGGCCAAGGGCGGCACACAGAAGGATGCGGCCAAGACCGGGCCCGAGACGGCGGCCGAGCAGGAGCAGGCCTTCCGCAAGCGCCAGTTAGAGGCAGCGAAAGGGCAGGAGGACGAAGCAAAGAAGCAGGCGCAAGCACGCGACAAGGCAGAGAACTGCAAGCGCGCCAAGGCGGCTTTGGCCAATATGCAGATAGGCGGGCGCCAGATGCGCGTCGACGAAAAGGGCGAGCACGTATTTCTGGACGATCAGCAGATTGCACAGGAAACGGCCAAGGCGCAGCAGGAAGCTGCCGCGGCGTGCAATTAAAGCCTATTTGCGCTTCGCGGCACGCTCGCGCCGAACTTCCTTGGGATCGGCGATCAGAGGCCGGCAGATCTCCACCCGGTCCCGTTCGCGCAAGCGGGTTTCCGCGGTGACCGGCCTGCCCCACACGCCTACGCGTCCGAGCTCGAGCTGCGGCAGGCGCTGCAGCAAGCCGCTCGCCTGAACTACGTCCTGTACGGTGCTGTCGGACGGCAGATCCAGCGATACGCGCTCCTGCTTCTGCGGCAACGCATAGACCACCTCGATGCGCATACTCATCCGGGTCCGTACAGGGCCGCAGCCCGCTTGACGAAGGCTTCGACGAAGGTGTTGGCGATGTGATGGAACACGGGTGCGGCCAACGTCTCCATCAGCTTGCCCGAGAGTTCGTAGCTCAAGCGGAATTCGACCTTGCACGCCGCCTCGGCGAGCGGCACGAAGCGCCAGAAGCCATCCAGATGCTTGAACGGGCCGTTGACCAGTTTCATTTCGATCAGCGCTCCCTCATCCATGCGATTTTCCGTCGTGAAGTGCTGGCGCAGGCCGTGATAATTGACGTGCAGCGTGTTCTCGGCCCTGTGCGCATCGAGCGGCCGCGCCTCGCCGCCGCTGCACCAGGGCAGAAACTGCGGATAGGCCTCCACGTCCTCGACCAGGGCGTACATCTTGGCCGCGCTATGGCCGACCAGAACTGATTTTTCCACTACGGCCATGAGGACGCGGCGCAACTGTTAAAATTGGCGGATTGTACCAAGTCCGCTCCCATGACGATCGCACAGAACAAAAAAGCCTTTCACGATTATTTCATCGAGGAGCGCTATGAAGCCGGCCTGGCGCTGGAAGGCTGGGAAGCCAAGGCCATCCGCGCCGGACGGGTGCAGCTCAAGGACGCCTATGTGCTTGTCCGCGGTGGCGAGATCTACATGGTCGGCGGCCACGTCAGCGCCCTGCCCACCGCTTCGACCCATATCCATCCCGACCCTGTGCGCACGCGCAAGCTCCTGCTCCATGGCGAGGAGATCCAGCATCTGATCGGCAAGGTGGAGCGCGCCGGCTACACACTCGTGCCGCTGGACATGCATTGGAAGAACGGCAGGATCAAGATCGAAATCGGCCTCGCCCGCGGCAAGAAGCAGCACGACAAGCGCGAAACCGAGAAAAAGCGCGATTGGGACCGCGAGAAGCAGCGTCTGATGCGGTCAAAAAGCAAGGGCTAGCGCGGCCGGTCCAAGATTCGCTGCCGGACTTGCTCGAACAGGCAGATCGCGGCCGCCGCCGCCACGTTGAGCGACTCGGTCTTCCCGGACATGGGGATGCGCACCTGCTCCGCCGCTGCGGCGCTCAACTCAGCGCTCACGCCCGATCCTTCGTTGCCGAACACCCACGCCAGCGGGCCGCGCAAATCGGCCTGGTAAAGCGATTGCCGGGCGTGACCGCTGGCGCAGATCAGCCGGCCCGACAGCCTGTGCACGGCAGCCGCCAGATCAGCGTTGTCGAAAATGTCGAGGCTGAAATGCGCACCCATCCCCGCGCGCAGGACCTTCGGCGACCAGGCGAACGCACAGCCTTGGGAAAGCAGGACGGTACGGATACCTGCTGCCGCGGTGCTGCGCAGGATGGAGCCGAGGTTGCCCGCGTCCTGGATGTTTTCCAGCATGACGCAGCGCTCGATCGTGGACGGCAGGGGACCCGGCTTGGGCGTGCGTATCAGCGCGACGATGCCGGCCGGCGTCGCGACCTGCGCAACGTCGTTGAACAGGGAATCGGCCAGCATCAGCACGCCTTGCGCGGACGCGCCCTCCGCGAGCTCGGCGGCTTCCGGGTTGGCCGCAGCGCTTTCGCCGAGAATTAGCTGCTCGGGTACGCCACCGCTCGCGCGGTAGGCTGAGATCAAATGCATGCCGTCGAGCAATGCCAAGCCCGCCTTGCGCCGCTCGCGTGCGGAGGTGGCCAGTTGGCGCAGCGCTTTGAAGCGCGGGTTGTCGCGCGAGCGAATCAGCTTCAGATCGCGCATGCGCGGTCCCCGGCTAAGATCAGCTTGCGAATCGGCGCATAGCTGCGGCGATGGATTTCGCTTACCCCGTGCCGCTTGAGCGCGGCAAGATGAGCGGCAGTCGGGTAGCCCTTGTGCCGATCAAGACCGTAATGCGGGTAAAGTCGGTGCAGGCGCAGCATTTCCGCGTCGCGCGCGGTCTTGGCCAGGATCGAGGCGGCAGAAATTGCGGCTATCTTGCCGTCGCCCTTGACGATGGCTCTGACCGGATAGCAGACGGCAGGACACCGGTTGCCATCGACCAGCACTTCGCTCGGTGCTACGCTCAACTGCTCCACCGCGCGGCGCATGGCCAAGAGGCTCGCTTGCAGGATGTTGATCGCGTCGATCTCGGCCACCGAGGCCGACGCAATCGCCCAGGCGAGCGCGTGCCGGCGTATTTGACCGGCCAAATCCAGGCGCCGCGCTGCAGACAGAACCTTGGAATCCGCCAGGCCGGCTATGTGCCAGGCCGGATCGAGGATCACCGCAGCGGCGTAGACCGGCCCGGCAAGCGGCCCCCGCCCTGCCTCATCCACGCCGCACACGAGATGCATACGTACCACCTCCCACGACCCACGCGATTCGTGGTACGTGGTACGTGGTTCGTAGTTCGAACAACGAATCACGACCCACGAACAACGTCACACGAACAACGTCACACGAGCATCGGCAGCACCGCCCGGGCGGCTTGCTCCGCAGTATTGCACTTCAACTCGCGATGAATGGCGCCAAAGCGCTGCGCAATGCGCGCGCGCACCACCGTATCGTTGAGCGAATTGAACAGGGCCTGCGCCAGGTTTTCCGGGGTGGCGTCGTGTTGCAGCAACTCCGGCACCACGAATTCTCCGGCTAGGATGTTGGGCAGGCCGACGTAAGGCAGATAGCCCCTGCGCCGCATCAGCTGAAAACTTGCCCCGGCCATTTTATAGGCAATGACCATGGGCTTTTTCAGCAACGCCGCCTCCAGGGTTGCGGTTCCGCTGGCCACGAGCGCGACGTCGGCCGCGGCGAGCGCATCCCGGGCGTGGCCGAAGAGAATTGTCAGCGGCAGTTCGGCCGCATCGGCGCGGTACTGCGCGGCCTCGAAAATCTCGCGCGTTTCGCGGCTGACCAGCGGGACCAGGAACAGCGCTTGCTCTATTCTCTGCGCCAGCAGTTTGGCCGTCGCGATGAAGGTGTCCGCCATGTAGCGCAATTCGGACTGGCGGCTGCCCGGCAGGAGCGCGATCACCTTGCGCCCCGGCGCAATCTTGAGTTGCAGCCGCGTGCTGGCGGTCTGGTCTTGTTCCGGAATCATGTCGGCGAGCGGATGGCCGACATAGGTCGCGGGAACGCCTGCCTTGCGGTAAATCGCCTGTTCGAACGGAAACAGCGTCAGCACGTGATCGACCGAGTGCGCAATGGCGCCGATGCGGCCCCCGCGCCAGGCCCAGATCGAGGGGCTGACGTAGTGCACCACCGGTATGCCGGCGCGCTTCAGGCCCGCTTCCAGGCCCAAGTTGAAATCGGGCGCATCCACCCCGACGAACAACTGCGGTCGCGCTTTGAGCAAGGCCAAGCGCAGCTTGCGCCGCATCCACGCGAGGCCCGGATAATGCCGCAGCACCTCGGCATAGCCGCGCACCGCCAGGCGTTCCATCGGAAACATGGCATCGAGGCCTTCGGATTGCATCTTGGGGCCGCCGACGCCGATGAACCCGGCACGCGGCAGGTGCGCGCGCAGTGCCGCCATCAAATGCGCCCCAAGCAGGTCGCCAGAGGCCTCGCCGGCGACCATGCCGATGGTAGGCTGCCGCTCGGTCACGTCAGCGCACGATGCCGCGCGTGGAGCCCTGCAGGAACTCGGTGAGCAAGCCGATTTCGGCGCAGGTTTCGGCTTGTTCGGCAAGCTGCGTCCTGGCTTGATCCAGGGTCAGGCCGGATTTGTAAAGTGTCTTGTAGGCGCGCTTGATTGCGACCAGGGCTTCCGCGGAAAAGCCGCGCCGGCGCAGTCCCTCGGCGTTGATGCCGTAGGGTTTCGCCGTGTTGCCCGCCGCCATTACATAGGGCGGCAGGTCGTGCACCAATACGGTGGCGATCGCGGTGAAGCTATGGGCGCCAACGCGTACGAACTGGTGTACGCCGGTGAATCCGCCGAGTATGGCGTGATCGCCAACATGTACGTGACCGGCGAGCTGGGCGTTGTTGGCAAAAATCGTATGGTCGCCGATCTGGCAGTCATGCGCCAGGTGCACATAGGCCATGATCCAATTTTGGTTGCCCAGGCGCGTGACACCCGCGTCCTGCGCGGTGCCGCAGTTGAAGGTGCAGAACTCGCGTATGGTGTTGCCGTCGCCGATCTGCAGCCGCGTCGGTTCGTCCGCGTATTTCTTGTCCTGCGGCGCCGCTCCCAGCGAGCAGAACTGAAAAATGCGATTGCCCCTGCCTATTTTGGTATGGCCTTCGATGACCACGTGCGGGCCGACCCGGGTATCGCGGCCGATCTCGACATGCTCGCCGATGATGCTGTAGGCACCGATGCTCACCTTCGCGCCCAGTTTGGCTCCGGGATGAATCATGGCGCTCGGATGAATCATTATATCGGCCGCAGGGTGCAAAGCAGATCGGCTTCGGCGACGAGCACCTCGCCGACATAAGCCTTGCAGGCGTATTTCACCACCGAGCGCACGTTACGCTCGATGCTGACCTCCAGTATCAATTGATCGCCGGGCATCACCGGTTTCTTGAAACGTGCCCTGTCGATACCGGCAAAGTAGTACACGGACTTGTCGTCCGGCTTGATGCCCATGGTGCGAAACGAAAGGATCGCTGCCGCCTGCGCCATGGCCTCGACGACGAGCACGCCGGGCATGACTTTGTAATACGGGAAATGGCCGTTGAAATACGGTTCGTTGACGCTGACGTTTTTCAGCGCGCGAATGCGCTTGCCCAACTCACACTCGATCACGCGGTCGATGAGCAGGAACGGGTAGCGGTGCGGCAAGTATTCAAGAATTTCCTGGGTGTTCAAGCTTTCTCCTCCGGCAGTGACAGCCGTTGCTCAATACGGCGCACCCGCTCGCGCAGCGCCTCCAGATGGCGCAGACGGGCCAGCTTGCGCGTCCAGTTGCGACTATTTTCCGCCGGATGACCGCCGTAGGTTCCGCCTTGTGCAATCGATTTGGTGACCACGGCGCCGGCATGGATGATGACGCGATCGGCGATGTCGAGGTGTCCCACGATGGAGACAGCCCCGCCGATCATGCAGTGTTTTCCGATACGCGAACTGCCGGCGATGCCGGTGCAGCCGGCGATCGCAGTGTGCGCGCCGATATGCACGTTGTGCCCGATCTGAATCAGATTGTCCAGCTTGACGCCGTCCTCAACGACAGTGTCGTCCAGCGTACCCCGGTCGATGCAAGTATTGGCGCCGATTTCGACGTCGTTACCGATCACCACCCGGCCTACCTGAGGGATCTTGCGCCAGGTGTCCCCCTCTTTTGCGAGGCCGAACCCATCGGCGCCAATGACCGCGCCCGAGTGCACCAGCGCGCGCTGGCCCAGGCGGCATCCCGGGTAGACCGTGACGCGCGCATGCAATCGGCTGGCGGCGCCGATCTCGACCGCATCGCCGAGCTGGCAGCCCGGGCCGATCACCACGCCCTGGCCCAGCTTCACCCGGCGACCGACATACGCGCCGGCGCCGATGCTGGCACTGGCCGGAATCCTGGTGCCGCGCTCGATTACCGCAGTCTTGTGCACCCCGGGCCGGGTCACTTGGGGCGGATTGAACAGGGCCACGACTTTGGCGAAATAAAGGTAAGGATCTTCGCAGACGATGCGCGGCAACTCGGTGAGGCCGCTGTCGGCCCTGCCCAGGATGACCGCGCCGGCGCGCGTGGCGGCGAGTTGCTTGCGGTATTTGCCGCGGGTGAGAAAGCTGATGTGCTGCGCGCCGGCACTCTCGAGCGTCGCAACCTGGCCGATCGGCGTCCGCGGGTTGCCTAGGATTTCACCGCCAAAGCGTTCGACGATCTGGGCCAGGCGATATTTCTCGGCCTTAGCCATGGGCGCGGACTATTTCCCTGCCGGCTTGTCTTCCAGCGCCTTGATCACTTTGTCAGTGATGTCGATGCGAGGACTAAAATAGACCACCTCCTGGAAGATGATGTCGTATTTCTCCGTCTCGGCAATGACCTTGATGGCGCGGTTGGCGCGCTCCAGCACCGCGGCCATTTCCTCGTTGCGCCGCTGGTTGACATCCTCTCCGAATTCGCGCTTCTTGCGCTGGAAATCCTTGTTCAGATCGCCAAGTTCGCGCTCCTTGTTGCGGCGCTCGGCTTCCGGCATGGTGACCGCGTTCTTCTCCAGGCTTTCCTGCAGCTTGCGAATCTGCTCGGCCATTTTTAGCATCTCCTCGTCGCGTTTGGCGAATTCCGCCTCGATCTTCTTCTGCGAGCGCACCGCCGGGACGGCTTCACGAAACAACCTTTCGAGGCTGACAAACCCGATCTTTAAGTCGGCCGCGGCTGCGGTGCCGCCGATCAATACGCTCAACGCGACGAATACTAGTTTTTTCAACCTGCTCTCCTCAAACCCTAAGCCGGACAAGCCGGATGCAAACAAGTTCGTTTGCTCATACACCCATCATCTCCCGATTCTGGCAAGAATTGGAAGACCTACAGGAAACCTAAAACAACCGGGATTATTCACCGATTTTGTCACCATTCGATTCGTAAGCGACTAAAATACCTGTCCCAACTGGAACTGCAGGCGCTGAATCTTATCCTCCGGCTTGGCGTTGAGCGGGTGGCCATAGCTGAGGCGCAACGGCCCCATCGGCGAATTCCAACTGAACGAGAGACCGGTCGAATAGCGCAGATCCGACAAGCGCATTTTCTCATCCGCACCATATACCTGACCGGCATCGAGGAATACCCCCAAGCGCATCGAGCGGTCCACGCCTGTTCCAGGCATCGGGAACAGCACTTCGGCGTTTCCGACCACGCGCTTGGTGCCGCCCAAGATGGCACCGAGGGAATCACGCGGGCCAAGCGAGTACGAATCGTAGCCGCGCACCGAGTTGGCGCCGCCGGCATACAAATTCTTGTAAAACGGCAAAGGTTTTCCACCCATGCCATCGGCTGCGCCGATCTCGCCGTTGAGCATCAGCGTATAAGTGCGCGATATCGAGTAATACCACTGCGCCTGCTCGGTGAGTTTGTAGTATTTCAGCGTTCCCCCCGGCAGTCCGGCTTCCAGGCTGGCCCGGACCACGGCGCCCTTGGTGGGCACCGTGGCGCTGTTGCGTTGATCGCGTATCCAGCCTATTGTCCCCGGAATCGCGTTGTTGTTATTACCAAATATTTTGGCAAAATCCTGGTACCTTTGCGGACTGGTTTCATTGATGTCGAGTCTGGTGTTTTCGGCGCCAAGACCGAAGCCGAGATTATCTATCTCGGTCAGCGGCACGCCATAGCGCAACCCTCCGCCGATGGTGTTGGTAGTGTAATACCCCAAGCCCAGCAAGGAAGCGTCGATGCGGCGATCGTAGAGGTCGAAACCGCGGCTGACCCCGTCCACCGTGTAGTAGGGATCGGTGTAGCTCAAGCCGATGTTCCTGCTGATCTTGCTGGTGCTGAGTTGCGCGGTGACGTGCTTGCCGCTGCCAAAAATGTTCTGCTGCGTGACCGAGCCGCTCAACACCAGCTTTTCAGTGGATGAAAAACCAGCGCCTAGCATGACGTTGCCGGTCGATTTTTCCTTGACCTTGAAGTTCACGTCCACCTGGTCGGACGTGCCCGGCCCGGCCGGTGTTTCGACGTCGACTTCGGAAAAATACTGCAGACGCTCCAGGCGTTCCTTGGACTTCTGCAACTTGTCGCCGTCGTAGTAGGCGCCTTCGAGCTGCCGCAGTTCGCGCCGGATCACTTCGTCACGGCTGCGTGTATTGCCCGAGATGTTGATGCGGCGCACGTAAACTCGCCGCCCCGGATCGATCATTATCGTCAAAGCGACGCGCTTGGTGGCTTTGTCCGATTCGGGGACCGCGTTCGCGTTGGCAAAAGCGTACCCCTCGTTGCCCAGCCGGTCGATGATTTTCTTCGTGCTCTCGCTGAGCTTTTCGCGCGAGAAGGTCTCGCCCGGTTTCAACTGGATCAGCCGGCGCAACTCCGCCTCCGGCAGCAGCATCTCGCCGCCCAGCTTGACCTCCGACACGGCGTACTTTTCGCCCTCGGTAATGTTGATCGTGATATAGATATCTTTCTTGTCCGGGGTGATGGACACCTGCGTTGAATCGATGTTGAACTCGAGATAGCCGCTGTTGAGATAGTGCGACCGCAACGTTTCCAAGTCACCCGATAATTTCTGCTTCGAATACTGGTCGTTCTTGGTGTACCAGGTCATCCAGCCAGGCGTCTGCAGCACGAGCAATGCCAGCAGGTCCTTCTCCTTGAACGCCTTGTTGCCGATGATATTGACCTGGCGAATCTTGGTTACGTCGCCCTCGTTGATGGAAAAACTGACGCCCACGCGATTGCGCTCGAGCGGCGTAACCGTGGTGACCACGCTGGCGCCATAGCGCCCGCGCGCCAGGTATTGGCGCTTGATCTCCTGCTCGGCCTGGTCCAGCAGCGCCTTGTCCAGCGACCGCCCCTCGGCCAGGCCGGCATCGCGCAAACCCTTGCGCAATGCATCTTTATCGAATTCCTTGTTGCCGATGAAGTCGATCTGCGACACGGCCGGGCGCTCTTCGACCACTACGATCAGCACTTCACGCTGAACTTCCAAGCGCACGTCTTTGAAAAAACCCGTCGCAAACAAGGCCTTGATCGCCGCGGCAGCCTTCTCATCGGTCATGGTTTCGCCGACCTTGACCGGCAAATAGCTGAATACCGTGCCGGCTTCGATGCGCTGGATGCCTTCGACGCGGATGTCGCGCACCACGAAAGGATCGAATGCGTGCGCGGTGCCGACCCACATGCAGATGAGTGCGACGGCTAGGTGTCTGATCATGTTCAGGGTTAGCCGGAAATCAAGCGATTAATATCGTTATAGAAGGCAAACGCCATCAGAACCAGCAACAGGGTCAGACCGAGTTTCTGGCCGAACTCCATCATCCGATCCGATACCGGGCTGCCTTTGAAAATTTCGACCGTATAATACATCAAATGTCCGCCATCCAATAACGGAATCGGCAGCAGGTTGAGCACCCCGAGGCTGATGCTGATCAGCGCGATGAAACCGAGGTAGGAGACAATCCCGAGTTGTGCCGATTGCCCGGCATAATCGGCGATGGTCACCGGCCCGCTGAGATTCTTCCATGAAACCTGGCCGACCAGCATTCGCCCGAGCACTCGCAGAGTGAATACGGAGGTGTCCCAGGTCTTTTCTACTGCCTTCGCCAGCGCGCTTGCGGCGCCATAGCGTACCACGGTAACGAGTTTGTCCAACGCCTGCTGGTCGAGCTTTGCCGCCGCGCCGATGCGCCCTACTGCGGAACCGTTCTGCTGCACCGCTTCGGGAATCAGCGTCACCTCGCGGCGTTCGTCTCCACGCTGAAAAGTCAGCTGCAGTTCGCGGGCTGGATGCCTCCGCACCTGTTGCACCAATTCGTCCCAGGAAAGGATGGGCTTGCCGTTGGCGCTAAGGATGTGATCACCCGCTTGCAGGCCGGCCTGTTCCGCCACCCCGCCGGGCACAATCTGGCCGATCACCGGACTGATTTCCGGTCGATAGAGCTTCAACCCGATCAACGCCAGCGTGTCGCCTTCAAGCTGCTCCGCGCCGAAGGGCGACAAATCGAGCGTGCGCCAATTGATCTGGTTATTTCGGTTGATCACCTCCACGTTCGCCTGCCGGCGCTCCAGCGCGAGCTGCAGCATGCGCCAGCGCACGTCCTGCCAGTACGTCACCGGCTCGCCGTTGATCGCGCGTATGGTTTCGCCCGATTCGAAGCCGGCACTTGCGGCCGGCGTGTTCGGCAGCGGCAAAGCCACTATCGGCCGCGCTTCCTGCACGCCGTGCATGAACAGCATCCAGTAAAGCAGTATCGCAAACAGGAAATTGGCGAGCGGCCCGGCAATGACAACGGCATAACGCCGCCACACGCTCTGCCGGTTGAAGGCGCGGCCCAGCTCGCGCGGCGCCACCTCGCCTTCGCGTTCGTCCAGCATCTTGACGTAACCGCCCAGCGGCACCGCGGCCACCACCCACTCGGTCTGGTCGCGGCCGAGTCGTTTCTTCCACAGCGGCAAGCCGAAGCCGATCGAGAAGCGCAGCACCTTGACGCCGCAAAGCCGCGCGACAAGATAGTGCCCGTACTCGTGCACGATAACGAGCGCCCCCAGCGCGACCACGAATGCGGCGATCGTTTGCAGCAAGTTCATGCGTTGACCGTCATTGCATCGACCTGCAGCAAAGCCTCGCGGCGGGCGGCGGCGTCGGCGTCCAGCACATCGTCCAGTCCGACCAGCGCGCGCGGCGGCAATCCGTTCATCACCGCCTCTATCACCGCGGTAATGGCAACAAACGGCAGGCGCCGATCTAGAAACGCGGTCACCGCGATTTCGTCCGCGGCGTTCAGCGTCGCCGGGCTGGTTCCGCCTTCCTCCAGCGCGCGATACCCCAGCCGCAGCGCCGGAAAGCGCACAAAATCCGGCGGCGCGAAGTCAAGCCTGCCGATGCGGGACAGGTCGAGCGAGCCGACGCCCGCTTCCATCCGCTCCGGGTAAGCCAGCGCATACGCGATCGGCGTGCGCATGTCGGGGTTGCCGAGCTGGGCGATGACCGAGCCGTCGGCGTATTCGACCATGGAATGCACGACGCTCTGCGGATGGATCACCACCTGGATTTGCTCGGGCGTTGCGCCGAACAGCCAGTGCGCCTCGATGATTTCGAGCGCCTTGTTCATCATGGTGGCCGAATCCACCGAGATCTTGCGTCCCATCACCCAGTTCGGATGGGCGCAGGCCTCTTCGGGCGTCACGCTCTGCAGCCGTTTCAGCGCGATTTTGCGGAACGGGCCGCCGGAAGCGGTCAACAGCACGCGCCGCACCCCGTGGCTGCCCAGGTCGCCGGAGAGGGGATTGGGTAGGCACTGGAAGATGGCGTTGTGCTCGCTGTCGATGGGCAACAGCGTCGCACGATGCGTGCGCACCGCCTCCATCAAGATGGGCCCGGCCATGACCAGGGCCTCCTTGTTGGCGAGCAGCAGCTTCTTTCCGGCCCGTGCCGCGGCGATGGTGGGCGCGAGGCCCGCGGCGCCGACGATGGCCGCCATGACGCAGTCGGTTTCGGGATGAGCTGAGATCTGCTCCAATCCCTGCGGACCGATCAGGATTTCAGTGATACCCGCGTTCAGGTGCGCAACCAGCGCGTCGGCCTGCGCGGCATGCGCCACCACGGCGTAGCGCGGTTTGTGGCGCAAACACAGTTCGGCCAACGCATCGATGCGCTGGTTTGCGCTCAGCGCAAATACGCGGAAACGCTGCGGGTGGCGCGCTGCCACATCGAGGGTGTTCAGCCCGATGGATCCGGTCGCCCCAAGTATGGCGAGATTCTGCGGCCGGTTCATAACAGATAGACCAGGGCCGCAACCGGCAGCACTGAGGTGAGGGCATCGATGCGATCAAGCACTCCGCCGTGCCCCGGCAGCAGTGCGCCGCTGTCCTTGACTCCGGCGCGCCGCTTCAGTGCCGATTCGAACAGGTCGCCGTAAATGCCGATCGCGGTGAGCAACCAAAGGAACAACAACATGGCGAATGCCCCGAAGCGCATGGACTTGAGCGCCTGCGGAAAATAGGCGCTCCAGGCGAAATTCCAGAGCACGGCATATACGCCCACAGCCAGGACGGCCCCAGCGACTCCTTCCCAGGTCTTGCCCGGGCTGATCGACGGCGCCAGTTTGCGCCGCCCGAAGCGGCGCCCGGCGAAATAGGCAGCAGTATCCGAAATCCACGCCACCGACATCAGCAGCAACAGCAGCACAGGACCGAGCTTGCGCAACTCGACCAGCGCGAGCCAGGTCGGCACCAGTACCAACAGCCCGGTCAGTCCTGCCAGAGCGCGATCCCGCGGCAGCCAGGAACGCCATAGCCACAGGGGGACTGCGACCATCCAGAACAGGCTGGCGGCGAGGTAGACTCCGAATTGGAGCCCGCCTGCCTGCAGTCCGCTATAGCCGGCGGGAGTTTCGGCCTGGACCAATCCGAACAGCGCGGCGCAAACCGCCGCAACGATGAGGACATACAAGCCGCAAGCGACTCGCGGCAAGCTTATCAGCCTGCCCCATTCCCATGCCGCCGGAACGACCAATACGCCGGCGAATACGGCCCAGGCGGGCGGAGGCAGCCATAACAGCGCCGCCAGAAATGCGACCAACAATACCAGCGCCGTCATGACCCGCGTCTTGAGCATAGGTCAATGCGCCCGGCCGATCGGCACGATCAGGCAAGCTCCCTTCTGGGAGGCGGCGCCTTTGCGGCAAACTCGATCTGCTCGCTGGTACGGCCGAAGCGGCGCTCGCGCCGCTGATAAGACGCAATCGCCTGATCCAGGGCCGCCGCGTTGAAGTCGGGCCAGAGCGTATCGGTAAAATAAAACTCGCTGTAGGCAAGCTGCCACAGAAGAAAGTTGCTGATGCGCTGCTCGCCGCCGGTGCGAATGAACAGGTCCGGCTCGGGCGCGTACGCCATGGCAAGGCAATCGGCCAACTGCTCTTCAGTGAACGCACCGCGCTGCTCCGGCTTCGACTCGACCAGGCGCTGCATCGCCTGCAACAGGTCCCAACGCCCGCCGTAATTCGCCGCAATGGTGAGGGTCATGCTTTTATTATCGCGGGTCAGTTGCTCCACGCTCGCGATCAGTTCGGCGATTTTCTTGCCGAAAGGCGCGACGTCGCCCACTACCCGCAGGCGTATGCCATTGCGATGCAGCTTTTCCGCTTCCCGTTCCAGCGCCAGGATGAACAATTGCTTCAACATCGACACTTCGTCGGCCGGCCGGCGCCAGTTCTCCGAACTGAACGCGAACAGGGTGAGGTAGCCGACGCCGCGCGCGGCACAGGCTCTAACCACTTCGCGCACGATTTCCACGCCACGCTTGTGACCGGCCGCGCGCGGCAGCATGCGCTGCTTGGCCCAGCGTCCGTTGCCGTCCATGATGATCGCAATATGGCGCGGAATCGCGTTCACCTGCGGGATATCGCGTGTCGAACTGGCAAATGAAGGCATAAAGGTTTCGGTTTGGTAGGGTGCCCGGATCAAACGGCCATCAGGTCCGTTTCTTTGGCAGCGAGCAGTTTGTCGATCTCGGCGATGAATTTGTCGGTAAGTTTCTGGATTTCGTCCTGCGCCCGGCGCTCATCGTCCTCGGAAATGTTTTTTTGCTTGAGCAGTTCTTTGAGGTGGTGGTTGGCGTCGCGCCGCAGATTTCTCACCGCCACCTTGGCGTTCTCGCCCTCCGTCTTGACCACTTTAATCAGTTCGCGGCGCCGTTCCTCGGTCAGCGCTGGCATCGGCACGCGGATGAGATCGCCCATGGACAAAGGGTTGAGTCCGAGATCGGATTGGCGGATCGCCTTTTCTATCGCCGCCCCCATTTTCTTTTCCCACGGCGAGATGCCGATGGTGCGCGCGTCGAGCAAGGTTAGGTTGGCGACTTGTTTGAGCGGCATCTGCGTGCCGTAATAATCGATCGTAATGTGGTCGAGGATGCCGGTGTGGGCGCGCCCGGTGCGCACCTTGCCAAGATCGGTTTTCAGCGCTTCAAGCGACTTGTGCATTTTCTGCTCGGCGGTATTCTTGACATCAGCAATCATGGTCATTCCCTCATTCAGCTATGTACCAGGGTTCCTTCGTCTTCGCCCATCACAACGCGTTTCAACGCCCCCGCTTTAAAGATGCTAAACACGTTGATCGGCAGCTTCTGGTCGCGGCACAGGGTCAGCGCGGTCGCGTCCATCACCTTGAGATTCTGGTTGATGGCGTCGTCGAAGCTGAGCCTGGCATAGCGCCGCGCCCGCGGGTTGGTCTTGGGATCGGCGCTGTATACGCCGTCCACCTTGGTGGCCTTCAGCACAATATTGCAGCCCATCTCGGTGCCGCGCAGCGCCGCCGCCGTGTCGGTGGTGAAAAACGGGTTGCCGGTACCGGCAGCAAAAATAACGATCTTGCCCTCTTCCAGATAGCGCATGGCTTTGCCGCGAATGTAGGGTTCCACCACCTGTTCGACGTTGAGCGCCGATTGCACCCGGGCGTTCAGACCGCCACGGCGCATCGCGTCCTGCAGGGCGAGCGCGTTCATCACCGTGGCGAGCATGCCAATGTAGTCGGCAGTAGCGCGATCCATACCGGCAGCGGCGGGGGCAACGCCGCGGAAAATATTGCCGCCGCCGATTACCACCGCGATCTCCACGCCCGCGGCAGCCACGACGGCGATTTCGGCGACGATGAGATCCATGGTGGTTCGATTGATGCCGTAGGCATCCTCGCCCATCAGCGCCTCGCCCGAGAGCTTGAGCAGGATGCGCTTATAGGCCGGCGCTGAGGGCACGGTGCTCAAACCGCGGCCGCTTTGGCCTGCGCCGCCACTTCGGCGGCGAAATCGCTGGACTTCTTTTCTATGCCCGCGCCGACGACGAAAAACTTGTAGCTGAGCACCCTGGCATGCTTCGCGGCAAGCATCTTTTCCACCGTCAGCTTGTCGTCCTTGATGAAAGCTTGGCCAAGCAAGGTAATTTCGCCAAGAAACTTGTTCAGGCCGCCTGCGACCATTTTTTCAGCAATATTCGCCGGTTTGCCCGATTCCCTGGCACGCGCCGCCAGTACCTCGCGCTCGCGCGCAAGCACCGCTGGATCCACTTCGCTGCGAGACATAAACTGCGGCTTAGCGAAAGCAATGTGCATGGCGAGGTCCTTGCCGACTTCGCCCTCGCCTTCGAACTCGACCAGCACGCCGATCTTGACCCCGTGCATGTACCCGGCAAGCTTGGCTCCGGTCTGAATGCGGTGAAAGCGGCGGATGCTCAGGTTCTCGCCGATTTTTTGCACCAGCGCCTGGCGCTTCGCCTCTACCGTGCCCTCCTCCAGACTGAGCGCAGCGAGCGCCGCCACATCGGACGGATCATGTTTTGCCACCAGTTGCGCCAGCACGGAGGTGAAACCCAGGAAATCCGTGTTCTTCGCCACGAAATCCGTTTCGCAATTGACCTCCACCAATGCGGCAAGCTTGCCGTCATCGGAAAGATACGCGCCGATCACGCCTTCGGCCGCGACGCGCCCGGCGGCCTTGTTCGCTTTGGCGCCGCTCTTCACCCGCAACAGGTCTTCAGCCGATTTCAGCTCACCTTTGGTCTCGACCAGGGCTTTCTTGCACTCCATCATGCCCAGACCGGTGATTTCGCGCAGCTCCTTTACCATCGCCGCGGTAACTTCTGCCATCTATTCGCTCCTCGTGCCCGTTATAAAACCCGGGGTAAACTCCCCTCGTGCTCCCCAACGCCAAGGGCTGTTTCGGTTACTCGCAAACAGCCTTTGCAGTCCAGGCAAGGGCCTGCGCCCGCATTGCCTGGTGGCCCGGCTCAAGCAGCCGATTCTTCCTGCGCTTCGACTTCGACGAACTCATCGCCGTCGCCGCTGGCGACGATCTCCTGCACCGACAGATTCCGGCCTTCGAGAATAGCGTCGGCTACACCACGGGCGTACAGTCGGATAGCGCGGCTGGAATCGTCGTTGCCCGGGATCACGTGGGTAATGCCCTCGGGCGAGTGGTTGGTGTCGACCACCCCGATAATTGGTATGTTTAGCTTGTTGCCCTCGACCACCGCGCCTTTCTGGTAGCCGACGTCGATGATGAACAAAGCATCCGGCACGCCGGCGAGATCCTTGATGCCGCCCAGGCTGCGCTCGAATTTGACCAGCTCGCGCTGAATGCCCAAAGCCTCCTTCTTCGGAAGTTTTTCAAGGCTGCCGTCGGCGAGCATCGCCTCCATCTCCTTCAACCGCTTGAGCGACTGCTTGACGGTCTTGAAGTTGGTCAGCATGCCGCCCAACCAACGATGGTCGACGTAAGGCGCTCCGCAGCGCAGCGCCTCTTCCTTGATGATCTCGCGCGCCTGGCGCTTGGTGCCTACGAACAGGATCGTGCCCTTGTTCGAGGCCAGCTTTTTCACGTATTTCATCGCCTCCTGGTACATGACCAGGGTCTTTTCCAGGTTCACGATGTGGATCTTGTTGCGATGGCCGAAAATGTAAGGAGCCATCTTCGGGTTCCAGAAGCGGGTCTGGTGGCCAAAATGCACCCCGGCTTCCAGCATTTGACGCATGGTGGTGGACATTCAAACTTCTCCGTTTAGGGTTGATCATAGCCGCCGGCCTCGTTATAACCCCGCAAGGGGCACCCTAAAGAGGGGCGGATTAAATTTAGCCAAGATTTTTGACTAGTTTTGAAGTATAACATGGCACCTCGGTCGTATCCAAGAAATCCACCACTAAACAGCAGATTAAGCTTACGTCGGTGCGTTTGCGCGGCATTCCCGGCGCGCCGCCGAAACGCGATTGCATCAAGCATCAGCAAGGCCGGCATCAAGCCGGTGCTTCCCTTAGCCTGGGCTATCCTTTATCCTTCCCACCCTTTGAGCCCTGTGTGCAGATGACGATACACATCAAAACCCCGGAAGAAATAAAAAAAATGCAGGTCGCCGGGCGACTAGGAGCGGAAGTGCTGGATTTTATTACTCCTCATGTCAAGCCCGGCGTCACCACCGGCGAACTCGACCGGCGATGCCGCGATTACATGGTCAAGGTGCAAAAAACGGTGCCGGCGCCGCTGAATTATGCGCCCCCAGGCTATCAGCCTTACTCCAAATCGATCTGCACCTCGGTCAATCACCAGGTCTGTCACGGCATTCCCGGGGACAGGCAACTGAAGCACGGCGACATTGTTAACCTCGACATCACGGTGATCAGGGATGGGTACCACGGCGACACCAGCCGCATGTTCTATGTCGGCGAGCCCGCCATCCAGGCGCGCCGCCTGTGCGAAATTACCTACGAATGCCTGTGGCTGGGCATCCACGCCGTCAAACCCGGCGGCCATCTAGGCGATATCGGCGCCGCGATCCAGAGACACGCCGAGGAGCACGGTTACAGCGTCGTGCGCGAATTCTGCGGACATGGCATCGGCAGAAATTTTCATGAGGAGCCGCAAGTGCTGCATTACGGTCGTGCCGGCACCGGCATCACGCTGCAAGCGGGAATGATTTTCACCATCGAGCCCATGATCAACGCCGGCAAGCCGGCAATCCGCGAACTCTCGGACGGCTGGACCATCGTGACCAAGGATCACAGCCTGTCAGCGCAATGGGAACATACTGTGCTTGTGACTAAAACCGGCCACGAGGTGCTGACCTTATCCGCCGGCGCTCCGCCACAGCCAGGTCTGAAAGGCCGCCACCCTTGATACCCGGAGCGCAACTGGGGACTGCTGACCCGCATTCCGCGGCGAACCTGCGGGAACAATTGCAGGCGGGCCGGCGCGAACTGCGCGAGCGCTATCGCATCGACGGCAAGGCGCAGCAAATGCTGCGTCAGCACCGCCTGCTCATAGACCGCACGCTCAGACGCCTATGGAGCCAGGCCGACCTGCCCGCCTCGCTTGCGCTCGCCGCCGTGGGCGGATACGGCCGCGGCGAACTGTTTCCGCATTCCGATGTTGATCTGCTCGTGCTCCTGCCGAGCGAACCGGACGCAGAGCTGCGCGGCAAACTGGAGGCCTTCATCGGTCGCCTTTGGGACGCCGGTCTCGAACCCGGCCACGGCGTACGCACGGTTGCAGAATGCCTCTCCGAATCGGCCAAGGACATCACGGTGCAGACCAGCCTGCTGGAAGCCCGATGGCTCGCCGGCAGCCGCAGCCTGTTTGTGGTCTTTACCCGCGCCATGCGGGAGCAACTCAACCCGCTGGTCTTTTTCCAGTCCAAACGCCTGGAGCAGGAGCAGCGCCACGGCAAATACCAGGAAGGTCCCTACAGCCTGGAACCAAATCTGAAAGAGGCGCCCGGCGGGCTGCGCGACTTGCAGGCGATCCTGTGGATCAGCCGCTCCGCCGGTCTGGGCAAAAACTGGATGGATCTGGCAGCTCGCGGTCTGATCACCGCGATCGAAGCGCGCCAACTCGCCGGCTACCAGAAATTCCTGAGCGAGTTGCGTATCCGCCTGCACTACACCGCAGGCCGCCGCGAAGACCGCCTGCTGTTCGACTACCAGGCCGGTCTCGCTGCTGAGTTCGGCTATGCCGACACGCCGAGCAAGCGCGCCAGCGAGCAGTTGATGCAGCGCTTTTACCGCACCGCCAAGGCCATCACCCAGCTCAACACCTTGCTGCTGCAGAACATCGCCGTGCAGCTGTTTTCGCGCGAGGATAGCCAGCCTGAAATCCTGAACGAACGCTTCCAGACCGCGCACGAACTGCTAGAGGCACGCGACGCCGATCTGTTCGAGCGGCGGCCGGGCGCCATTCTGGAAAGTTTTCGTTTGCTGCAGCAGCACCCGGAGTTGAAGGGCATGGGCGCGGCTACGCTGCGTGCATTGTGGCGTGCGCGAACCAGGATCGACGCCCGATTCCGGTGCGACCCGGCCAACTGTGCGCTGTTTCTGCAGATCCTGCAGCAGCCGCGCGGGGTGATACACGAACTGCAGCGCATGAACCAGTACTCCATCCTCGGGCGCTACCTGCCCAAGTTCGGCAAGATCGTCGGGCAGATGCAATACGACCTGTTCCACGCCTATACCGTTGACCAGCACATTCTAAACGTGATTCGCAATCTGCACCGCTTCACCATGGTCGAATTCGCTCACGAATACCCGCAGTGCAGCCGCCTGATGGCGGAATTCGAGCGCCACTGGCTGCTGTTTGTCGCGGCGCTGTTCCACGATATCGCCAAAGGGCGCGGTGGCGACCACTCCAGGCTCGGGATGCTCGACGCGCGCGGCTTCTGCCGTGCACACGGCCTTACGCGCGAGGATACGGAGCTGGTGGCGTTCCTGGTCGAGCAGCATCTGACCATGTCGTCGGTCGCGCAAAAGCAGGACATTTCCGACGTCGACGTAATCAAGGCTTTCGCCGGCAGCGTGAAGACCGAACGCCGGTTGACCGCGCTGTATCTGTTTACCGTGGCCGATATCCGTGGCACCAGCCCCAAGGTGTGGAATGCGTGGAAAGGCAAACTGCTGGAGGATCTGTTTCGGCTCACGCGGCGCCTGCTGCGCGGCGACGGTATCGGCTTCGAGCAGGATATTCAGGCGAAGCAGGACGAAGCGCTGCGCCTGCTGCGCCTGTACGCCCTGTCCGACGAGGTCAAGGACAAGCTGTGGAGCCAGCTCGACGTGGCCTATTTCCTGCGCCATGACGCGCAGGATATCGCCTGGCAGACGCGCACCCTGCACTACCGCGTCGACAGCGACCGGCCGGTGGTCAAGGCGCGCCTTTCGCCCATCGGCGAAGGCCTGCAGGTGATGATCTACACGCGCGACCAGCGCGACTTGTTTGCGCGCATCTGCGGCTATTTCGAGCAGATCAATTTCAGCATCGTCGATGCCCGCATCCACACCACGCGCCATGGCTATGCCCTGGACACGTTTGTGCTGCTCGGATCGGGCAACAATCCGCATTACCGCGACATGATCAATCTGATCGAAACCGAGCTGGCCGACAGGTTGCAGCGCCAAACGCCGCTGCATCCTCCCGCCCGCGGCCGGGTGTCGCGCCAGTTGCGCCATTTTCCGATTACGCCCGAGGTCAACCTCCAGCCGGACGAAAAAGGCGCGAGCCATGCACTCGCCATCATTGCCGGCGATCGCCCGGGCCTGCTCTATGCTATCGCGCGGGTGCTGGGCAAATACGAGATCAACCTGATCACCGCCAAGATCGCGACCCTGGGCGAGCGCGCCGAAGACGTGTTCCTGATTTCGGGCGCGGCGCTTGCCAACCCCCGGACCGTGCTGCAGTTGGAGGGCGATCTGCTGGACGCGCTGCAGTTCACGTAGCTAACGCTCGCGTTCCGGGCGTCCGCTGCCGTTCAAGCCGGCTCACTCGTCGATAACGTCTTCGCCTGGAAACAGGGCCTGGATGAAGCCGAACTTGCTGAAGTCGCGGATGCGCATCGGGTACAAAATGCCCAGAAGGTGATCGCATTCGTGCTGCACCACGCGGGCGTGGAAGCCGCTGACGCTGCGGTCGATGGGCTTGCCGCGTTCGTCGCAGCCTTGGTAGCGCAGGCGGGCATGGCGCGCCACCATGCCGCGCAGGCCCGGCACCGACAGGCAACCTTCCCAATCCTCTTCCAGTTCGTCCGAGAGCCGCGTCAGCAGCGGATTGATAAGGACGGTGTCCGGAATTTCCTCAGCCTGCGGGTAGCGCGGGTTTTGCGCGACGCCGAAAATCACCACCTGCAAGTCAATGCCGATCTGCGGCGCGGCCAGGCCCGCTCCGCTCAAGTGCGCCGTGGTGTCACGCATGTCGGTGAGCAAGGCGTGCAATTCCGGCGTATCGAATTGTTTCAGCGGCCGCGCCTGCTGCAGCAGACGCGGATCGCCCATCCTGAGCACCTCGCGGATCATGCCGCCGCCTCCCTCACGTGCACCAGATGTTCACATTCGCACGGTCGGCGGCCGGCGGCAATCGCGGTCGGTCGCATCCCCGCTTCGCGAGGCCCCTGCTCCCTGCTCATGTCGCCGCCACCAGTCGCTCGATGATCCGGCGAACGCGCGCCAGCGACTGCTGTAGCACCTGCTCGATGTCCTCCAAACGTATGCCGTGCAGGCTGTCGCCGCGGCCGGCGGCGAAATTGGCGACCACGGCGATGGTGGCGTAATCAAGGCCCGCCTCCCGCGCCAGCGCCGCCTCGGGCATACCTGTCATGCCGACGACATCGGCGCCATCGCGCTCCAGGCGGTCGATCTCGGCCGCGGTCTCCAGCCGCGGACCCTGGCTCGCGGCGTAGATTGCGTCCTCCGCCACCGCTTCGCCGCAGGCACGGGCCGCATCGACGATGCGGCGGCGCAACGGCGCCGAATACGGCTCGGTGAAATCGACATGGCTAACGGGCTGTTCTCCACCCTCGAAAAAAGTGTCCTTCCTGCCCCGGGTATAGTCGATGATCTGATGCGGCACGGCGATAACGCCGGGTTGCATATCGGCGCGTATCCCGCCCACCGATGCGACCGAAATCACGCCCTCCACCTTCTGCTCCTTCAGCGCCCAGATATTGGCGCGGTAGTTCACTTCGTGCGGCGCAATGGTGTGGCCATAACCGTGCCGCGCCAGAAACACCACCTCCTCGCCGGCGATGCGGCCGAAGGTGAGCGCCCCGGAAGGCTCCCCATAGGGGGTGCGCACCGCGAGGCGGTGAGTGACATCGAGGTTGGACAGCTGGGTGAGGCCGCTGCCGCCGATGATGGCTAACATTCGATGGCTGAGAAGAAAATGAGGAGGCGTAACTTCGGCATTGGGTCGGCGGCGATATTATCACGGCGGGCGGCACGCGCGGCGCCGTAGCACGAGGCATGGATATAGTCGAAGTCCAGCGGGAAGTCAGGCAGCGGCAGGATGCGGCCGGTAAACACCACTGCGCCGCCCATCACCGATAGCACCAACGGAAACTGATTTTTTAGTTTGGCGCCGATTTCGGCCGCGACGCGCTCAATGGCGGAATCAACGGCGGCCGCGCTGTGGATCAGCTCCGCCGATTCGAGGATGTGCCAGGCGCGCGCGGTTCGGTCCATTCGGTGCAGGGCGCTCCAGTCTAGAGTGACTTCAGGTACGCCGTGAATGCGGCACCTACGTCGGGATGCTTTTTCCCATAGGCGACCATAGCCTGCAGATAACCCAGCTTGGAACCGCAGTCATAGCGCACGCCCTCAAAGCGGTAGGCCAGGACTTTATCTTTCCGCAACAGGGCGGCAATGCCGTCGGTCAACTGAATTTCGCCCCCCGCCCCAGCCTGCACCTTTGCCAAATGATGAAAAATTCGTGGGCTCAGGATATAGCGGCCGACCACGGCCAGCGTCGAGGGCGCGTTTTCGGGTTGCGGCTTTTCGACGATGGCGCTGACCACCCCGGGTTCACAGCCGTCAGTCTTAACGATGCCGTATTGGCGCGTGTGCTCGCGCGGCACTTCCTCCACTCCGAGCACCGAGCACTGGTGCTGTTCGTACACCCGCGCCATCTGTTTAAGAACCTCGGGTTCGCCGTCTATCAGGTCATCGGCCAGGATGACGGCGAACGGTTCGCCGTTGACCGCCGGCTCGGCGCACAGCACCGCGTGTCCAAGGCCCAGCGCTTGCGCCTGGCGGATATAGATGCAGTTGATGTGCCTGGGGATGACGTCCCGCACCAGTTCGAGCAATTCTTTTTTGCCGCGTGCCGCGAGTTCGGCTTCGACCTCGTAGGCCTTGTCGAAATGGTCCTCGATCGCGCGCTTGTTGCGGCCGGTGATGAAAATCATGTCGGTGATGCCCGCCGCGACCGCCTCTTCGACCGCGTACTGGATCAGCGGTTTGTCGACGATCGGCATCATCTCCTTCGGGCTGGCCTTGGTCGCAGGCAGAAAACGGCTGCCCATTCCCGCCACAGGAAAAACGCATTTGCGTACGCGTGTCATCGAAATCCTTTCAATAATTGCTGCAATCCGGTCTCATCGATTATGGAGATACCAATTTCTTCGGCTTTGTTGAGCTTGCTTCCCGCCTCGGCTCCGGCTACTACATAGTCGGTCTTCCTCGACACCGATCCGGATACTTTGCCGCCTTGCGCTTCGATCAGCGCCTTTGCTTCCTCGCGGCTCAGGTTGGGCAAGGTGCCGGTTAACACGATAACTTTGCCGGCCAGCGGACCTTGAGCTGCGACACCCTCGGGCGCGAATTCTTTCCAGCGTACGCCGCGGGCGCGCATTTGCTCGATAACTTCGCGATTGTGCGCTTCGGCAAAGAATTGTGCGATGGAAAGCGCTGCCACCGGCCCGACGTCGGGAACCTGCCGCAAAGCCTCCTCGTCCGCCTGCATCAGCCGCGCCAAGCCGCCGAAGTGGCGCGCCAAATCCTTGGCTGTCGACTCGCCCACATTGCGGATTCCCAAGGCATAAATGAATCGCGCCAGCGAAGTGTTCTTCGAACGCTCCACGGCGTCCAGCACGTTCTGTGCCGATTTTTCCGCCATGCGATCGACATCAGCCAGCGCCCTGAGCCCCAGACAATACAAATCGGCCGCAGTCTTGACCATGTCGCGAGCGACTAGCTGGTCCACCAACTTCTCCCCCAGTCCTTCGATATCCATGGCGCGACGCGAGGCGAAGTGCAGTAGCGCCTGTTTGCGCTGCGCCGGGCAGATCAGGCCGCCGGAGCAACGTGCAATTGCCTCACCGGGTAGCCTTACCACAGCCGACCTGCAAACCGGGCAGACCGCGGGCATCTTGAACTCGAGTGCATTGGTCGGGCGCTTATCGCCGACGACGGCCACCACCTCCGGAATTACATCGCCGGCGCGGCGCACGATTACCCGATCGCCGACGCGCACGTCTTTGCGCCGAAGTTCGTCTTCATTGTGCAGCGTGGCGTTGGTGACAGTGACGCCGCCGACGAATACCGGGGCAAGACGCGCGACAGGCGTGAGTGCGCCAGTCCTGCCCACCTGTACCTCGATCGCCAGAACCTCGGTGCTCGCCTCTTCGGCCGGAAACTTGTGTGCAATGGCAAAACGCGGCGCGCGCGAAACGTAGCCCAATTCTCGTTGCGCAGCGAGGCTATTCACTTTGTACACCACGCCGTCGATTTCGTAGGGAAGGCTGGCGCGACGTTCACCCATCTTGCGGTAGAACTGAATCAGACCTGACAAGGCGTGCACCACGCGGCGCTCGGGGCAGACCGGCAGGCCAAGGGTTTGCAGCCAATCCTCTACCGCGCTATGCGAGTCGGGCACGACTGCTCCCTCGATCACGCCCACCGCATAGGCGAAGAAGCGCAGCGGCCTGGCGGCGGAAATGCGCGAATCGAGCTGGCGCAAGCTGCCGGCGGCGGCATTGCGCGGATTGGCGAACCCCTTTTCCCCGTGGGCTAGTTGTCGTTCGTTGAGCTGGTCGAAATCCCGTCGG
>JAZDIA010000054.1:0-3018 GCA_043805375.1 Pseudomonadota bacterium | reverse complement strand
GCATATGACCATCTGCGGCTACTGTCACGCAGACTACGGCCGCGCGGGCGGCAAGAGTCCGATGCTGATGAACTCGCCGCGTACCGACGAATACCTGTTCAACGTGACCAAAAATGGGCTCCCAGGCAAGATGGCGGGCTTCGGCAGCTTGTACACGGACGATCAGATCCGCCAGATGGTGAAGTTCTGGCGCAGCCTCAAGCCGGGCGTGGAGCCACAGAATCCATCATGAACTAATCAATATGTTAAAATGGACAAGCGGCGTGAACCATTCCATTAGCGCCTAGTCTAGTCAATACGTCAAGACGAACAAGCGGCGCGAGCCATTCGCGGCTAATCTTCGAAGAAGGAGTACTACAGTGAGAACCACCTTGAGAACCACCGAAAGTTTCCCGCAAATACGACGCCTGCTGATCGGTGCCGTGTTGGCCCTGAGCGTACCGTGCACGGCGCTTGCCGACGAGCAGAAACCGCCAGCCAAGCCGTTTGACGTGAAGAAAGACGTGTTTGGTACCATCTGCGGCTACTGTCACGGAGACTACGGCCGCGCGGCCAGCAAGGGTCCGCAACTGATGAACTCAGAGCGTACCGACGAATACCTGTATAACATAATACACAGCGGGAAACCGGGCAAGATGGCGGCCTTCGGCATCTTGTACACGGACGATCAGATTCACCAGATCGTGAAGTTCATACGCAACCTCAAACCGGACGAGGAACCCCAGAATCCATGAACTATTTCATTAATCTGTCCCGGATGCGCGCAGGGTACGCAATGGCTTGCGTGTGCGCGGCGTTGCTCCTTCCGGTCACCGAGAACGCCAGCGCCCGCACTCTTGACGAAGTGAAATCGCAAGGCGCCATTGTCATGTGCGCAAGTCCGAACGCTCTCCCTTACGCCAGCGAAAAACCGGAAACGCCGGGATTCCAGATCGAGATCGGGCGCGCTATCGCCGAAGGCCTGGGTGTGGGTTTCAACATTGATTGGATCGTGGCGCGCCGGCGCCGCCATCTCGTCAATTGCGACATGTTGTTCGATAGTGTCAACGACCCCGAAGTCAACAAGGGCCGGGCGCGGTTGTCGCGTCCTTACCAGAAATCCGGGATTGTCCTTGGCCTGAACCGGGACGCCGAAGATATCCGCGACTTCGCGCAATTGAAGCAGGGGCAGAAGATCGGCGTAATGATCGGCTCGGTTGCCCAGCTTGTGCTGGGCCAGGCCGAAAAGACCACTTCGCCTTACGCCTTCGAGTCCGACATGATGGAAGATCTGCAGAAGGGCGAGTTGTACGGAGTTGCAGGGTCAGCGATGATCCTGAGCTACTACATGTTCCAACATCCGGACTTGGGGCTGCGGCTTGTAAACGCTTTCGACGGCGAGCCCGGGCTCACATGGGAAGTGGCCGTGGGACTGCGAAGGTCCGACGCTGCCCTAGTGGACGCAGTCAACGAAATACTGGAAAGACTGATCGCAGACGGCACGCTTACCCGCATCTACGCCAAATACGGCGTTGAGCACCGCCTTCCCTGATCTACCCCGGGCGTGCGGTCAGGCACAGCAGGTGCCTTGACTCGGCCCAGGGCAATCCGTTCCAGTCGGACAGCTACTTCCGCGGCTTCAGCGCGTCCCCGGTGCTCGCTACGCCGCAAGGGCGTTCGGTGTTTCAGAACGGCAAGAAGCTGTGGCCGCACAACAATGGCATCGGCATGGGCGGCGGCATCATCACGCATCTTGCCAAGGGCAAGCAGTATGTGGCGGTGGTGACCAGCCGGGGTTCGCCGTTCGAAGAGGGCTACGGCGATTTCTTTGGCGAGCCGTGGATTAGCATGCCGCAGGACTCCGGCGGCCTGAGGGTGTTTGCACTGCCTTAAAAAAACAAGCGCTTATACCTGGAAGGGTGGGGACAGTGTTCCCCGCCCCTTTTTGTGAGCTTTTTTTGTTGGCGCAAACGGCAATCAATACGTTAAAATGAACAAGCGGCGCGAGCCATTCCATTCGCGCTTAGTCCAGTCAATACGTCAAGACGAACAAGCGGCGTGAATCATTCCATTCGCGCCTAGTCTTCAACAAAGGAGTACTACATTGAGAACCACCTTGAGAACCACCGAAAGTTTCCCGCAAATACGACGCCTGCTGATCGGTGCCGTGTTGGCCCTGAGCGTACCGTGCACGGCGCTTGCCGACGAGCAGAAACCGCCCGCCAAGCCGTTTGACGTGAAGAACGCGCATATGACCATCTGCGGCTACTGTCACGGAGACTACGGCCGCGCGACCGGCAAGACTCCGAGTCTGATGAACTCGCCGCGTACCGACGAATACCTGTTCAACGTGACCAAAAATGGGCTCCCAGGCAAGATGGCGGCCTTCGGCATCTTGTACACGGACGATCAGATCCGCCAGATGGTGAAGTTCTGGCGCAGCCTCAAGCCGGGCGTGGAGCCCCAAAATCCATCATGAACTGTTTCATGTCGGATTGCGGTACCGGTGGCTGCAGAAATTCGGGGTGAACTGCGCAGAGGGCTCTCGGCACGAAATCCGCGATTGACCGCGGCTGCAAGACCAAGGCATACTTCGGGGGTACCGTTGAATTTCCTTCACGGGCTCCATCCTTCACGGGCTCTATTCTTCACAGGCCCTATTCTTCACAGGCCCTGACCGATGTGCCGACCTCGATCTCCTCGCCGATTACCTCTCCGGGCTGGACGCGCCCTGATCCTGCTATGAAGCACCGTTCGTACGCGATCGTGTATCCGGCGCTAGCCGCCATCCTCTTCGCTGCGTCCGCCGCCGCCGAGGACGCCGACGAGGGCGTGGTGGTGTCCGCCACCAGGACCGAGCGGCGCAATCTTGAAATCCCAGGTTCGATTGACGTCGTCGGCGCCGAGACGCTGCACGAGGGCCGGCCAAAGGTCAACCTGTCGGAGTCGCTCGGCGGCGTACCCGGCCTCTCGCTGCAGAACCGCCTGAACTACGCGCAGGACCTGCAGCTTTCGATCCGCGGCTTCGGCGCGCGTTCG
>JAZDIA010000053.1:0-3222 GCA_043805375.1 Pseudomonadota bacterium | reverse complement strand
TCGCCCCGCGCCGTGGCCGACGCAACCTGCGCGGGGTCAAACGCAAGATGAGCAACTTCCCGCTGCGCCACCGTCATGTGAAGCCTCCACCACCGGTTGACATCGTAAAGGCGATCCGAATACTTAAGTGACGAGTATTGGAGCAAGCCGCGGAAACTCACGAACATCGAATTCAGGTTCATCAAAACCCACCCGCGGGCGGGCTACGACATTCTGAAGGACATGGAGTTTCCCTGGCCCCTCGCACAGATCGTGCTGCAGCATCACGAACGGCAGGATGGCTGCGGCTATCCGCAGGGACTGAAGGCGGAGCAAATCCTGCTCGAGGCCAGGATCCTGGCGGTGGCGGACGTGATCGAAGCCATGGTGTCCCATCGGCCGTACCGCCCGACACTCGGGCTCGACGCGGCGTTAAACGAGATCATCAAAAACCGTGGCACCCAGTTTGAGCCGGCCATCGTGGATGCGTGCGTGAAGCTATTCAGGGAAAAAGGCTTTGCCTTCAGCCCAATAGCCTGAGGCACATGAGCATCGAACGGAAAAATCCCGAAACCAAGGGCACCCGGCGCGTCGGCCTGCTGCTGCTCAACTCGATCTGGGCACGCAGCAGCCTGAAGGCGGCGGGGTATCTGAACGAGGCGTGCGATGGATGAAAACAAACCGCCGCCTGTTTCATCAATCCGCCGCCGGCTGCTCGCGGCGCTGTGTGCATCGCCGCTAGTCGCTGCCGCGGGCTGCGAGCGCGCCGTTGAAACGCCCAAGCCGGCCGGCGCGCCGATCCGCGTCGGCGCCTATTTCTGGCCCGGGTCGTACTGGGTGGACATCGCGCACCAGAAGGGCTGGTTCCGCGAGGCGGGGCTCGAGGTCGAATGGGTGGACACCAACGCCGACTATTTCGCTTCGTTCGATGCGCTGGTCGAGGGCAAACTCGACATCATCGGTTTCACGCTGTTCGATCTCGTGCTCTACAACGCGCGCGGCAAGAACCTCACCGGCTTCCTCGCTTCGGATTACTCGTTCGGCGCCGATACGCTGGTGGCGCGGCCCGGCATCGCCACAATTGCCGCCCTCGCCGGCAAGAAGCTCGGCCTTTCCAAAGGGACCTACCTCGAATACATCTGGACCGTCGTCGCGCCGCGCGGGGGATTGAAGCCGGCCGCGGTGCGGATCGTCGACCTGCCCGGCGAGAAGTTGCACACGGCGCTGATCAACGGGCAGGTGGACGCGATCCTCGCCTGGGAGCCGTACGCGGGGCAGGCGCTCAAAGCGGTCCAGGGCGCGAAGCTGTTCGACAGCTCGCAGATCCCGGGCATTTCGTGGAGCGTGTATGCCGCCCGCTCCGGCTTCTTGCAGCAGCGTGCCGCCGACATCCAGACGCTGGTGCGCGTGTGGCAGCGCGCGGACAGATTCCTCCGCGAGCAGCCGGATGCGGCCTACGCCGTTGTCGCGGAGGTCAACAAGAAGAGCGTCGCCGAGGTGCGCGAGTTCGCCCGGCTCGACCGCGTGCTCGATCTGCGCCAGAACCTGAGCGCGTTCTCCTACGCGTCCGGGTTCGATTCGCTGCACGGCGCGGCGCGGCAGATCAACGACTTCCAGATTCGCGCCGGCCTGACAGATAAACAGATCGACACCTCGCTCGTGTTCGATTCCCGCTTCCTCGCCGATTTGGGGCGCAGCGATGCTAAGCGCTGTGGCGCACTGTCCCCCCCCCCCCCGCGTGAGCATCCGTCGCAAGCTGCTGTGGCTGCTGCTAGGTGTGAGCCTGACGCCGCTCGCGCTGCTCTTCGCGCTGTACGCGACGAGCTTTTTCGTTGCGTCGCGCGCTCAAGCCGGCGCCCGTCTCGCAGATCTGGCCGCGGCCACTGCCGGCAGGCTGAACGAGTTCCTGGTGACCGCGTCGCGCGATGCCAAGGCGCTGGCGCGCCACGTGCACAATCACGCTCGCGATAGCGCCGCGGTGTCCGAGGACTTGTCCGAGTTCAACTACTCCTACCCGTATTTCGCGGAATTGCTGTGGGTTGCGCCCTCCGGGATGGTGCGCGCATCCTCTATTCGCGCGCACGCTGGATGGCGCATCGACAGCGTATACGCGGAGATCGGCCCGGTTTTCGAGCGCGCCCTCCGGCAAAGCGCCGGGGTACTACACGTGTCGGACCTCGATGGGGCGACGCCGCAAGCGCGCGCGGCCCTGCGCGCGGGAACGGCGGACGCGCGCGCGTTGAGCCTGCAAATGCTGCTGCGCGTGGACGACGCGCGCGGCGAGCCGAGCGGCGTGCTGGTCGCCTCGCTGCACGCCGATCCCATGCTGCAGGCGTTGCAGGATGCCCGGCGGCGCGCGCCGGGCGCCCTACCGGCGGCGCTCCTGAATGCGAGGGGCGATCTGCTCCTGAGCACCGACCAGAGCCGGCTGCTGGAACCGCATCCGCTGGCGCCGGCGCTGGCGCTGCAGGGCGCCTTCCGGTCCGTGGAGCCCGCGCAGCAGACTTACTACCGGGTGAGCGACGCGCAGGGCCGAGCGCTCATCGCCTCCGTGGGCGTTATGCCCGGCATCGTCGCGCCGATGGGCGAAACGGGCGATCTCGCCTGGCGCGTGCTGGTGAGCGCTTCCGAGCAAGTCATCAACGCCGAGACGAGGAGCGCGCTGACGATGGTCAGGGTCTTGATACTCATGGTGCTCTTCACCGTTGTCCTGCTGGGCATCGTCGTCTCGCGGCACTTCGGCCGCTCGATCGAAACGCTCGCCGAGGGAGCAAGGCGGATTGCCGCGGGCGATCTTGCGCACCGGATCACGCCGCAGACGAACGATGAACTGGGCGCTCTCTGTCTGTCGTTCAACATCATGTCGGAAAAGATCGCAAGCTCGCTGTCCGAGAAGGACGCGGTGGTGAAGGAACAGACTGCGCTCGCCGCTTCGCTCGACGCGAGCAAGACCGAACTGGAGCGTACCCTGGCGCGCACGGAGCGGCAGAACAGCGAGATCACGTTGCGCAATGAGATAGGCGAGCTGCTGCAATCCTGCACCAGCGTCGAGGAGGCGGGCGTGGTGACCGCGCGTTTCCTGCCGCTCCTGTTTCCCGGCGCCTCGGGCGCCGTCTATATGGCCACGCCCGGCGGCGAAACCCTGGTCGCGGTCGCGCGTTGGGGAGCGGCGCCGGTTGCCGAGACCGTGGCGCCGATCGATTGCTGGGCGCTCCGACGCGGCAAGACCCACCTCGTGACCGG
>JAZDIA010000052.1:0-51174 GCA_043805375.1 Pseudomonadota bacterium | reverse complement strand
CTGAAATCAGTCTTAGTCCGATACTTTCAGTGTGGGACCCACTTTGGCCCGAAGCCCGGAGAAGCGCATGAAATTTCGTTTTCCCATCGTCATCATCGACGAAGATTTCCGCTCCGAGAACACCAGCGGCTTGGGCATTCGGGCGCTCGCCAAGGCGATGGAAGGCGAAGGCATAGAAGTGTTGGGTGTCACGAGTTATGGCGATCTGTCGCAGTTCGCGCAGCAGCAGAGCCGGGCATCGGCATTTATCCTGTCGATCGACGACGAGGAGTTCACCCCGGGGCCCGAACTCGATCCGGCGGTGCTGAACCTGCGCACGTTCATCAACGAGATCCGCAAACGCAACGCCGACATCCCGATCTACCTCTACGGCGAGACGCGCACCTCGCGCCACGTCCCCAACGATATCCTGCGCGAACTGCATGGCTTCATCCACATGTTCGAGGACACGCCCGAATTCGTCGCACGCCACATCATCCGCGAGGCGCGCGCCTATCTCGACGGACTGTCACCGCCGTTCTTCCGCGCGCTGGTGCATTACGCGCAGGACGGCTCGTACTCCTGGCACTGTCCGGGCCACTCGGGCGGAGTTGCCTTCCTGAAGAGCCCGGTGGGGCAGATGTTCCACCAGTTCTTCGGCGAGAACATGCTGCGCGCCGACGTCTGCAACGCGGTGGACGAACTCGGCCAGCTGCTCGACCACACCGGACCGGTGGCAGCCTCGGAGCGGAACGCCGCGCGCATTTTCGGCGCCGACCATTGCTTTTTCGTCACCAACGGCACTTCGACCTCGAACAAAATGGTCTGGCACGCCAACGTCGCGCCGGACGACATCGTCGTCGTGGACCGCAACTGTCACGTATCGATCCTGCACGCGATCACCATGACCGGCGCGATCCCCGTATTCCTCACGCCGACGCGGAACCACCTGGGCATCATCGGACCGATCCCGCTGGAGGAGTTCAGCCCGGAGAACATCCAGAAGAAGATCGAGGCCAATCCCTTCGCGCGCGCGGCCAAGAGGAAGAAGCCACGCATCCTCACCATCACCCAGAGCACCTACGACGGCGTGGTCTACAACGTCGAGATGCTGAAGCAGACGCTGAATTCCTCCATCGACACGCTGCACTTCGACGAGGCCTGGCTGCCGCACGCGACCTTCCACGAGTTCTACAAGAACATGCACGCCATCGGCCGCGACCGGCCGCGCACCAAGGATTCCATCATCTTCGCCACCCACTCGACGCACAAGCTGCTGGCGGGCATCTCCCAGGCGTCGCAGATCCTGGTGCAGGAATCGGAGACCAGGAAACTCGACCGGCACGCCTTCAACGAGGCGTACCTGATGCACACTTCGACCTCGCCGCAGTACGCGATTATCGCTTCCTGCGACGTGGCCGCGGCGATGATGGAACCGCCCGGCGGCACTGCCCTGGTGGAGGAATCGATACTGGAGGCGCTCGACTTTCGCCGCGCCATGCGCAAGGTCGACGACGAGTGGGGCAAGGACTGGTGGTTCAAGGTGTGGGGACCGGAGAAAATCGCCGCCGAGGGCATAGGCTCGCGCGATGACTGGGTGCTCAAGGCGAACGAAAAATGGCACGGTTTCGGCAATCTGGCGCCCGGCTTCAATATGCTCGACCCGATCAAGGCCACGGTCATCACTCCGGGCCTGGACGTGTCGGGCAAGTTCGCCAAGACCGGCATTCCGGCGGCCATCGTCACCCGGTATCTCGCCGAACACGGCGTTATCGTCGAGAAGACGGGCCTGTACTCGTTTTTCATCATGTTTACCATCGGCATCACCAAGGGCCGGTGGAATACCCTGGTGACCGCCCTGCAGCAGTTCAAGGACGATTACGACAAGAACCAGCCGATCTGGCGCGTGCTGCCGGAGTTCTGCCAGAAGCGCCTGCGCTACGAAAAAATGGGCCTGCGCGACCTGTGCGAGCAGATCCACGGCATGTACAAGGCGAACGACGTAGCGCGCCTGACCACCGAGATGTATCTGTCCGACATGCAGCCGGCAATGAAGCCCTCGGACGCTTTCGCCGCCATGGCGCACCACGAGATCGACCGGGTCGAAATCGACAGTCTGGAAGGGCGTGTCACCAGCGTTCTGGTCACTCCCTACCCGCCGGGCATTCCGCTATTGATTCCGGGCGAGCGCTTCAATTTCACCATTGTGCGCTACCTGCAGTTCGCGCGCGACTTCAACACCCGGTTCCCGGGATTCGAGACCGACATACACGGGCTGGTGAAGGACGAAGACGGGCATTATCACGTGGATTGCGTGCGCCAGTCATGACTATATACGGCGTCTTGAATGCCGTCGCATGGCACGAGCGGACTTTGCGCGCTCGCGCGCGCCAACCGTGTTTTCTGTACGGATGAAAAGCGCATCCGTACAGAAAACACGGTTACGGATAAAAGCAACAACGGCCTAGGGTTGGTTTTATACAACATCGCCGATTGCGCACGGATGTGTTTTTCATCCGTGCGCAATCGGCGATCCGCGCGGACGGTTTTTGGTCCGCGCAAGGCGAAAAAAACCCGGTTTCCCGGGTTTTTTCATTCAGCCGGCTTATTACTCTGCCGGCTTGATGTTGACAGCCTGGTCGCCTTTTTGGCCGGCCGTGATGTCGAACGTCACTTTTTGGTTTTCCTGCAGGCTCTTGAAGCCGTTGCCCTGGATTGCCGAGAAGTGCGCGAACAGATCCTTGCCGCCGCCGTCGGGGGTGATGAAGCCGAAACCCTTGGCGTCGTTGAACCATTTAACGGTACCTGTACTCATGTCTACTATTCCTGGAAAAAAATAATAAAAGGCTCGCGCCCGAATGCAAGAACTTCAAGGAGGAAAACGACGACCTGAGGAGTACCGCGAAAGCGGCTACGACGGACCAGCAATTCCACTACCTTACAATCCTGCACCGTCCTTATACAGGGCCGCAGCAACCGGGTCAAGGCAATTCGGCGCGTCCTGCATCATGCGCTCGCCCGGGTGCGGCCCGCGACCAGACTAATATCGCTTGCCGGTGCTGAATTCGACCTTCATGCGTGCGACCTGCTTGCGCATGGCCTCGAGTTCGACTCTGGCCGCTTCCGCCGTGCGCACGCACTCTTCGCTGGGCGCCCCATCGCCCTGCGGCAGCCTTTGGCGCGTCACCTCGGCCTCGGCCTCGCGGCAGCGTTCGGTCGCCGCGTTCCAGCGCTCGACCAGTTGTTGCTCCTGCTCCCGCCAGCTTCTTCTTTTGTCCATAGCCCTGCCCCCCGCGCAATCGAGCGAGCGTTCCAATTTGGTTCGCTGCCATGTGCGACTGCCGGGTATTGTACTCGCAGTGGCTCTCGGACTGCGCTGTGTGGGGGTTGATATCGTGGTAAGTGTGATACCGTTGCGCTGGCGACAAGGAGGACACCATGGCCAATTACCGCGAGGAGCGCGGGCTGTACCTGATCGAAGCGGGCGCGTTTCATCTGCCGGGCGGAAGCAAATGGCAACCCCGGCTCACCATGACGCGGTTGCGCTGCAGCACAGGACTGTCCAAGAGCCAGTCGTTTCCAGGCCTGACGCCTTTGTTCGATACGGCCAGGGGTGCGACCCGTTTTGCCACCGATCTTGGTCGCAGCATGGCCGATAAGGGATCGGCAAGGCTGACGGTTTAGATCGGTGCTGCCGCCCGAGACCAGCGCGCGAATCGGATCGAACAAGAGAACGCCGTCCGCGGCGGCGTGCGCACCGGATTTATCCGGCTTCAGGCCATGCGCTCGTAGCGGGCGAAATCATAGCGGAACGGAATGCCGGCTTCATTGCTGTGAATTTCGCGCCCGGTTTCACGCCACTGCGCCAAGGAAAACTCAGGGAAGGTGGCATCGCCCTCGAATTCGGCCTGGATTTCGGTGAACTCCAGGCGGTGCGCGCGAGGCAGCGACTCGCGGTACAACTCGGCGCCGCCGCCGATGAAAATTTCCTGCGCGCCGCGGCAAGCGGCGATTGCCTCGTCCAGGGAGTGAACAATCTCGCAGCCGGTAGCACTGTAGTCGCGGTTGCGGGTGATCACCAGGTTGCGCCGCCCCGGCAGCGGCCTGCCTATGGATTCGTGGGTCTTGCGGCCCATCAGCAGCGGATGGCCCATGGTCAGGGCCTTGAAGCGCTTAAGGTCGGCGGGCAGGCGCCAGGGCAGGGCGTTGTTCTTGCCGATGACGCGGTTCGCCGCCAGTGCGACGATGAGGCAGATGCGCGGCGGGGCGGATGCGGGAGGATTGCTAGCGGACACTATTTCGGCGTTGCGGCATCATGCGATATCAGACGGCGATTGGTGCCCTGATGGCGGGATGAGGGTCGTAGCCTTCCAGGGTGAAATCTTCGTAGTTGAAGCCGAAGATGTCCCTCGCTGCCGGATTGATCCGCATCAGCGGGAACGGGCGCGGTGTGCGCGCGAGCTGCTCGCGCGCCTGATCGAAGTGGTTGAGGTAAAGATGCGCGTCGCCCAGAGTGTGCACGAACTCGCCCGGTTGCAGCTCGCACACCTGGGCAACCATCAAGGCGAGCAAGGCGTAGGAAGCGATGTTGAAGGGCACGCCGAGGAACAGGTCGGCGCTCCTCTGGTACAGCTGGCAGGAGAGCGTGCCGTCGGCAACAAAAAACTGGAACAGCGCATGGCACGGCGGCAGTTTCATCCGGTCGATATCGGCCGGGTTCCAGGCGCTGACGATGTGCCGGCGCGAGTCGGGATTTTTCCTGATGCCGTCGATGAGTTGGGCGATCTGGTCGATCGAGCGGCCGTCCGGCGCCCGCCACTTGCGCCACTGGTAGCCGTAGACCGGGCCAAGATTGCCCTCGGCATCTGCCCACTCGTCCCAGATGCTGACACCATGTTCCTGCAGGTAGCGCACGTTGGTGTCGCCTTGGAGGAACCACAGCAGTTCGTGGATGATGGATTTCAGGTGCAGCTGCTTGGTGGTGAGCAAGGGAAAGGGCGTTAGCGGGTAGCGCATCTGAGCGCCGAACACGGACAGAGTGCCGGTGCCGGTGCGGTCGCTTTTTCTTGCGCCATGCTCGATCACATGGCGCATCAGGTCGAGGTACTGCTGTTCCGGATGGGCTGTATTCATAGGCCCGAAATTCAGCCTTTTTCTGTCGGACGGCTCGGGTCGCTGCACCACTCGCTCCACGAGCCCGGATACAGCCTGGAACCGCGGAGGCCGGCAATTTCCATGGCCAGCAGATTGTGGCAGGCGGACACGCCGGAGCCGCAGGAATGCACGACTGCGTCGGGCGGTGTCTTGCCGAGCAGGGCGGCGAAGGCCTGGCGCAGATTCGCCGCCGGCTTGAAGCAAGCATTGGCGTCCAGGTTGTCCCTGAAGAAACGGTTGACCGAGCCGCGGATGCGGCCGCCCACCGGATCCAGCGTTTCGTTCTCGCCGCGGTAGCGATCCGGGGAGCGCGCGTCGATAAGGATGCGGCCGGGCTGGCCGAGCGACCCGATCACGTCGTCGGCATCGACTGAAATGGCACGCGGCTGCCCGGCAAAGCGCGCCGGCGCCGGTTGCGGCACGGCACTGGTTAGCGGACGCGCTTCATCTGTCCATTTGGCGTAGCCGCCATCGAGCACAGCGACGTTTTCGTGCCCGAGCCAGCGCAGCATCCACCATAGCCGCGCGGCATACACGCCCGTGTCGGCATCGTAGGCGATGACTTGCCTGCTCGAGTCCACACCAGCGGCGCCCAGCGTGCGCATGAACGCTTGCGGATGGGGCAGGGGATGGCGGCCGTTTTTCCCGGTCGTTGGTGCGGCTAGATCGCGGTCCAGATGCAGGAAGCGCGCGCCGGGGATGTGCGCGGTGGCGTATTCTTGCGCACCGGAGTCGGGATCGGCGAGGTCGTGGCGGCAGTCGAACACCACCCACACGGGATCATAGAGGTGTGCCGCAAGCTCGGCGGTGCTGACCAGAGTCGTGTGCGCCATGGATCTTATTCGTCCGCGCCTTCTTGTTGCAGCCAGCCGCGCGCTTCCTCGCCGTCGTTAAACACCTGCAGGTCGGCATTGATGAACATCTGCGACAGCCAGGCGCTCCAGATCACCCATTGGCTGTCGGTCACCACGGCAATTTTTTCGAAATCGTTGCCATGGCCACGGGTGTACTTGATGTCCTCCCAGGCGACATCCACGGTGAAATCCGCCATCTGACGCAGGTCTATCAGCAGGTTGACTTTGCCGCCGGGCACCAGGGTCGAGCGCACCATGTCCTCGAATTCCTTGTAATCGGCGAGAACGAACTCGCCGAGCACGGTCACGGTGACCTGCTTGCCGCTGTGGTCGATGGCGATCATGTCTAGTCGGCGCTCCCTGGATGCCTATTCACCATAGTCCCGGCGATGGCGGCACACGTTGGACCGGAGCTCGAGGGCCTGCGCGTTTCCGACCTGCAACTTGGCATGGTCCATCCGGGCGAGGGTGCGATGGTCGCCGGCGTTTGGTACCATCAACTCGTGACCGACGTAGCCTGGGCCGTTCTCAAACAGGAACTTCTGCTCGAGTTCCGGCATCTGCCGGTGGAAATACCAGGAGACGGGAAGCCGCGGGTTGCTTTGTTTTCGTATAGAAGGGCTGCCAATCTCGGACATTATTTAACCTCGTTTGACTCGTGTGAGGCACAATGAGTCAGTCGGCAACGGGCCAATATGCAAGAATTTTACCGCGTTTTTGATTTGACTGGCAGGGCAGAGTTCAGCTATTTTCGCGTTTTGTAAGGGCTTATTCCAATTATGTCCAAATCGCCCAAGCTCGCCGCCGGCGGCGAGCCGCTGAGTTTCGAAGCCGCGCTGGCCGAGCTGGAAAAACTCGTCGCCGGCATGGAATCGGGGCAATTCTCCCTGGAGCAGTCGCTTGCCGCGCACAAGCGCGGCCTGGAACTTGCACAATACTGCCAGGGGAAGCTCGCGCAAGCCGAGCAGCAGGTGCGGGTGCTCCAAGCGAATACTTTGCAAGCCTTCCCTGGTGCTGAACAAGACAAATAATTTTGTTGCCTGGCAGGGATTGGTCCAGGCGCGCATGGAAGCTGCATTGCAGCGTTTTCTGCCGCCGCCGGAGATCGTGCCCGAGCGCCTGCACCGGGGCATGCGCTATGCGGTGCTCGGCGGCGGTAAGCGCGTGCGGCCCCTGCTCGCTTTCGCCGCAGGCGAGCTGGCCGAGGCCGATCCGGCGCGGGTTGAAGTCGTGGCTGCCGCGGTCGAGATGATCCACGCCTATTCGCTGGTGCACGATGACATGCCGTGCATGGACAATGACGTTCTGCGTCGCGGCAGGCCCACGTGTCACGTCGAGTTCGGCGAGGCGACCGCCCTGCTGGTGGGCGATGCGCTGCAGCCGCTTGCCTTTCAGATCATGGCCGAGCACGTCGTAGCGGACAGTCCGGTGGAACAAATCGAGATGCTGAAGATTCTGGCATTGGCGAGCGGCTCGCGCGGCATGGCTGGCGGCCAGGCCCTGGATCTCGCCGGCGTCGGCAAATCGCTCAGCCTGCCGGAGTTGGAGTTCATGCATATTCGCAAGACCGGAGCGCTGATCCGTGCCGCGGTGGTGCTGGGCGCGCGCTGCGGTCACGGCCTGGACGCGAACGAGCTTGGGCGCCTGGAACATTACGCCAAGACGGTGGGTCTCGCGTTCCAGGTGGTGGACGATGTGCTCGATTGCGACGCCAGCACCGCTGCCCTGGGCAAGACCGCAGGCAAAGACGCCGCGCAGGAAAAGCCGACTTATGTCAGCATACTGGGGCTGGGGGGCGCGCGCGCCCTGGCCGAGGAGCTGCGCGCGGAAGCGCAGGCGGCGCTCTCATCCTTCGGCGCAGCCGCCGCGCGCCTGCGCGAGTTGGCGGACTTCATCGTGCTGCGCAAGTTCTAGTTTTCATATTTTTTCGCAAAAAGGCAAAGTGAATAGCGAACACGCCCATGAACCGCCGGGCAAGCAGGAATTCGACCCGGCGACGTACGCGCTGCTGAAGACCATCAACAGTCCGGCCGAGTTGCGAATGCTGGAGCGACGCCAGCTCGGACAGCTGGCCGAGGAGTTGCGCGCCTATATCATCGAGTCGGTGAGCCGGACCGGCGGGCATCTGTCATCCAATCTCGGGACGGTGGAGCTCACCATCGCGTTGCATTACGTGTTCGATACTCCCAACGACCGGCTGGTGTGGGATGTAGGCCACCAGACCTATGCGCACAAGATTCTCACCGGCAGGCGCGAGGGCATGGCCAGGCTGCGCATGCATGGCGGCATTTCCGGTTTTCCGCGGCGCGCGGAAAGCGAGTACGACACCTTCGGCACGGCGCACTCCAGCACCTCCATTTCGGCGGCGCTGGGCATGGCGCAGGTCGCCAGGCTGCAAGGCGAGAACCGCCGCGTGGTGGCGATCATCGGCGACGGCGCCATGTCGGCCGGCATGGCTTTCGAGGCCCTGAACAACGCCGGCGTCATGGACGCCGACCTGCTGGTCGTGCTGAACGACAACGACATGTCGATCTCGCGGCCGGTGGGCGCGCTCAACAAGTACCTGGCGCGCTTGCTCTCGGGCAGGCTGTATGGCGCGGCGCGCAAAGCAAGCGAGCGGGTACTGGGCAAGGTGCCGCAACTGTGGGAACTGGCTCGGCGCGTCGAAGAGCATGCCAAAGGCATGGCCTTGCCTTCCACCATGTTCGAGGAGTTCGGCTTCAACTACATCGGTCCGATCGACGGCCATGATCTGGACTCGATCATTCCGACCTTGAAGAACATCCGCGAACTGAAAGGCCCGCAGTTTCTGCATGTGGTGACCGAGAAGGGGCACGGTTATAAGCTGGCCGAGGCCGATCCGGTGCTCTACCATGGCGTATCCAAGTTTGAGCCGGACGCTGGCATCCTCGGCGGCAAGCCGGGCGGCAAGCCCTCCTACACGCAGATTTTCGGCGACTGGCTGTGCGACATGGCCGCACTCGACAAGCGTTTGATCGGTATCACCCCGGCGATGTGCGAAGGCTCGGGCCTCGCGCGTTTCGCGCAGGAATACCCGGAGCGCTATTTCGACGTCGGCATCGCTGAGCAGCACGCGGTGACGTTCGCCGCGGGGCTGGCGTGCGAGGGCATGAAGCCGGTGGTGGCGATCTATTCGACTTTTCTGCAGCGCGCCTACGACCAGTTGATCCACGACGTGGCGATTCAAAATCTGCCGGTGGTGTTCGCGCTCGATCGCGCCGGGTTGGTCGGCGCCGATGGCGCGACGCACAACGGCGCTTTTGATCTCGCCTCCCTGCGCTGCATTCCCAACCTGACGCTGATGACGCCCGCCGATGAGAACGAGTGCCGGCAGATGCTGTATACCGCATTTCAAATGAGCACGCCGGTGGCGGTGCGCTACCCGCGCGGTACCGGCCCGGGCGTCGCGGTGAAGAAGGAGATGCAGGCGTTGCCGCTCGGCAAGGGGGAGTTGCGCCGGCGGGGTGCAAGGGTTGCCATCCTCGCTTTCGGCAGTATGCTCGCGCCCGCGCTCGAGGCCGCAGAGGAACTCGACGCCACGGTGGCCAACATGCGCTTTGCCAAACCTTTGGATGCATCGCTTATCCAGCAGTTGGCGCGGGAGCACGAGTTGCTGGTGACGGTGGAGGAAGGTTCGGTGATGGGCGGGGCCGGCAGCGCGGTGGCTGAATGTCTTGCTGCCGCGGGCCGGTCCGGGCCGCTGCTGCACCTGGGTCTGCCGGACAAGTTCATCGATCACGGCGATAGCGGCCTGCTGCTTGCCGAGATCGGGCTGGACAAGTCGGGACTGCTCGCCGCGATACGGTCGCGCCTGGGTGTCTGAACGTCGGCGCCCGAACGCCGGCTGCGCGCGGGTATCGTGCTAGAATTCGCTCTTATCGCGGCGTGTGCGCTGCGATCGTCTCCGCAAGGGTTCATTCATGAATACGCGTGATCCTCTAGCCATTGCCGACGTTCAAAATTCCCAGGACACGCGCCGGCTCGCCATCGACCAGGTCGGCATCAAATCCATCCGCCATCCGGTCAAGGTGAGCGAGCGCTCTGGCGGCGTGCAGCACACCGTAGCCAAGTTCAACATGTACGTGCGCCTGCCGCATCATTTCAAGGGCACGCACATGTCGCGCTTCGTCGAGATCCTCAACGCCCACGAGCGCGAGATTTCGGTCGATACCTTCAAGCGCATGCTCGGCGAGATGATGCAAAAGCTCGAGGCGCAGTCGGGGCACATCGAGATGAATTTTCCCTACTTCGTCAACAAGGCGGCGCCGGTGTCCAAGGTCAATAGCCTGATGGACTATGACGTCACTTTCATCGGCGACGTCAATCAGGGCAAGCAGCGCTTCACCATGAAGGTTCTGGTACCGGTGACCAGCCTATGCCCGTGCTCGAAGAAGATTTCCGCATACGGCGCGCACAACCAGCGCTCGCATGTGACGGTCACGGCACGCACCAAGGGCTTCGTCTGGATCGAGGAAATCGTAGATTTGGTGGAGAAGGAGGCGTCGTGCGAGCTCTACGGCTTGGTCAAGCGCCCGGACGAGAAGTTCGTCACCGAGCGTGCCTACGACAATCCCAAGTTCGTCGAGGACATGGTGCGCGACGTCGCTGCTGCGCTCAATCGGGACGACCGCGTCGAGTGGTACGTGGTGGAGTCGGAGAATTTCGAGTCCATCCACAACCATTCGGCGTATGCCCTGATCGAGAAAGACAAGAGCGGCAAATAAGGCGTGAGGGGCAACGGGTCACCTAAAACGTTCCGGCAGCGCCTATCCGGATTCTTCAACGGCGCTTGGCTTCGGAAGCCGGCATGCTAGGAACTGCCGGCGTCGCCAAACTGAGGCTAGAATTCCCGCAACGAACCATCCCGGACTTCGCCTTGAAACCGGTCGCCATATTCCGTCATAGCGCTACCGAGGGTCCCGGCTATCTTGCCACACACCTGGAAGCGCATTCGATAGGCTGGAAGCCTGAGTCCGAACCGAAGCGCAGCTAGTCGCGAAAATTCTGGAACTGCAGCGGGATATCGGTAATGGACTGCTTTACCAACTGGATCGCCGTCTGCAGATCGTCCTTCTTGGCGCCGGAAACGCGCACCGCCGTGCCCTGGATGCTCGTCTGCACTTTCAGCTTGCTTTCCTTGATCAGTTTGACCATCTTCTTCGCTTGCTCAGACTCGATGCCGTTCTTGACCTCGACGGTCTGCCTGATCTTGTCGCCGCCGATTTTCTCGATGTCCTTCGGTTCGAGCGCGCGCACATCGACGCCGCGCTTGGCGCATTTGCCGGTGAACACGACCATCACCTGCTTCAGCTTGAACTCGTCGTCGGCATAGACGCTCAAGGTGAACCCGGCCTGCTCGATGCGCGCATCCGAGCCCTTGAAGTCGAAGCGGTTGGCGATCTCCTTGTTGCTCTGATCAATGGCGTTCTTCAGTTCGACCTTGTTGACTTCAGAAGTGATGTCGAAGGACGGCATGGTCCACCTCTATAGCGTCGGAGGAAGTGGCGGCGTTCGCCAGGTACCGAGCGCCGGGAAACGACTTCCAACCAATTATACCAGTCCTCATCAAGGCTATTTTGCAGCGCGTGCGCAGCGGGCACGCGCTGCATAGCAGGCTCGGCGCAGGCGCAGGAAGGACTGCGCGATGGACTGCGTGATGGAATCGGCGTATTATTACACCCACAGAAATATGATACTCCGGAATGTGCGCAATCCGTTCCTGACGCAGGCCGTCACCAGCGTCAGCGGCACGAGGCCCGCATCCGGCCGATAACTCGTCAACGGAGACAACTATGGCGCATTGGATACGCTTCGAGCACCAGGGCCGGGCCGGCTTCGGTGTGATCGAGAACGACAGCATCAAGATTCATTCGGGCGACATGTTCGCGGGCGCGCAACCTACCGGCGCGACCGTTTCACTGGGCGCGGTAAAGGTGCTTACGCCGACGCAACCGAGCAAGATGGTGGCGCTGTGGAACAACTTTCACGCGCTGGCGGCGAAGCTGGGCAACCCGGTCCCGCCCGAACCGCTGTACTTCCTCAAGGGAAACAACTCCTTTCTCGCGCACGGCGAGACCATCCGCGTCCCGGCCTCCTATTCCGGCAAGGTGGTGTACGAGGGGGAACTCGGCGTCGTCATCGGCAAGCGCTGCACCGCCGTGGCCGAAGCCCAGGCGCCCGGTTACATCTTCGGCTACACCTGCATCAACGATGTCACTGCGGCTGAGATCCTCAACAAGGACGCGACCTTCGCGCAATGGTCCCGCGCCAAGAGCTTCGACACTTTCGGCGTTTTCGGGCCGGTGGTCGCCACCGGGCTCGATCCGTCCAAGCTGGTGATCAAGACCATACTCAACGAGCAGGAGCGGCAGAACTACCCGGTGGCAGACATGATCTTCCCTCCCGCCAGGCTCGTCAGCCTGATTTCGCAGGACATGACCCTTGAGCCCGGCGACGTCATCGCCTGCGGCACTTCGGTGGGTGTGGGCTCGATGAAGCCCGGCAGCAGCGTCAGCATCGTCATCGACGGCATTGGCGCCCTTGCCAACCGCTACGAGTAAGAGGCCGTTTCGGAATTACCGAAACGGCCCCTGACTTAGGGGAGCATGAAGGGATGTATTCCTTCATTTTGTAATTGGCTGTAAATCCTTTCACACGGCGCAACGTGCCGGCATACGACCCTCCGCGCGGAGGACAGACAGGAGAAAAACATGAACATCGGAATTGTAGGGGCAGGTGCAATAGGCGGCATGCTCGCGGTACGCTTGGCGCTGTCGGGGCAGAATGTTACCGTGGTGGACATCGGCGCGCATCTGGAGGCGATCAAGGCGCGCGGATTGAAAATGGTCCGGGCCGACGGCAGCGAGGAAATCGCGACCAATCTGCGCGCAGTGGCAAGCTGCGCCGAAGCGGGCGTGCAGGATCTCGTATTCCTGGCGGTCAAGGCCAATTTTGTCGAGGTGCTCGCCCCGGCCTTGCCTGCGCTGTTCCACCAGGACACCATGGTAGTGCCGCTCCAGAACGGCCTGCCCTGGTGGTATTTCCAGAACTTCAACGGGCCGCACCAGGGTTATCGGTTCAAGACCGCCGACCCGAAAGGCGTGATCGAGGCCAATATTGAATCGCGCCGCATCATCGGCTGCGTGGTCTATCCGGCGGGCGAGATCATTGCCCCCGGAGTGATCAAGCACGTAGAGGGCGATCGCTATCCGATCGGCGAGCTCGACGGCGCGAACACGGAGCGGGCGAAGAAAGTGTCGGAAGCGCTGGTCGCGGCATCGCTCAAATCGCCGATTCTCGAGGACATCCGCTCCGAGATCTGGCTCAAGCTCTGGGGCAACATGAGCTTCAATCCGATCAGCGCGCTGACGCACGCGACCCTGGTGGACATCTGCCAGGAGCCGGCGACGCGCGCCCTCGCCGCCGACATGATGCGTGAAGCCCAGGCGATCGCGGAAAAGCTCGGCGCCACGTTCCGCGTGCCGCTGGAGAAGCGCATCGCCGGGGCCGAGAAGGTCGGCAAACACAAGACTTCGACCCTGCAGGACGTGGAAGCCGGGCGACGCATAGAAATCGATGCGCTGATCGGCTCGGTAATCGAACTGGGCGAACTCACGGGTCTGGCCACACCCGCGATCCGCAGCGTCCACGCGCTGATGAAGCTACTCGACAAGACTTTGGCCGAGGAACACGCCAAGGTCGTGCTGCAGCCGCTGGTGGCTTAGCCCGAGCCTCTCGGCCTCGCCTGGAAGGCGAACAGCCTTCCAGGGGCGTCTACGATTTTTTCGAGCGCCGGCGCAGATTCGCCGCGATGCGCATGCGCAGGGCGTTCAGCCGGATGAAACCGGCTGCGTCCATCTGATTGAACGCGCCGCGGTCATCCTCGAACGTGGCGATGTCGGTGTCGAACAGGGAATCGGTCTTCGAGTCGCGACCGACGACGACGACGTTGCCCTTGTAGAGCTTCACCCGCACCCAGCCGTTCACATTGGCCTGCGAGGCGTCGATCATGGTCTGCAGCATGCGCCGTTCCGGGCTCCACCAGTAGCCGTTGTAGATCAGCGAGGCGTAGCGGGGCATCAGATCGTCCTTGAGGTGGGCCACCTCGCGGTCCAGGCACACCGACTCGATGGCGCGATGCGCGCGCAGCATGATGGTGCCGCCGGGGGTTTCGTAGCAGCCGCGCGACTTCATGCCGACGTAGCGGTTTTCGACCAGATCCAGGCGTCCGATCCCGTGTTTGCCGCCCAGCTTGTTCAGCGTTTCGAGGACCTTCGCCGGCGACAGCTTGTTGCCGTTGACGGCGACGATATCGCCCTGCTTGTATTCCAGATCGACAGTTTCGGCGCGGTCCGGCGCGGCTTCGGGCGACACGGTCCAGCGCCACATGTCCGCTTCGGGCTCCTTGGCCGGGTTCTCCAGGATGCGGCCCTCGTAGGAAATGTGCAGCAGATTCGCGTCCATGCTGTAGGGCGAACCGCCTTTCTTTTTGCCTTCCACCGGGATGCCGTGTTTGTCCGCGTATTTGAGCAGTTTCTCGCGCGAGCCGAGATCCCATTCGCGCCACGGCGCGATAACGCGAATATTGGGTTCCAGAGCGTAATAGCCGAGCTCGAAGCGCACCTGATCGTTGCCCTTGCCGGTGGCGCCGTGGGAGACGGCATCGGCGCCGGTCATGCGCGCTATCTCGATCTGGCGCTTGGCAATCAGCGGTCGCGCGATCGACGTGCCGAGCAGGTATTCGCCCTCGTAGATGGCGTTGGCGTGGAACATCGGGAAGACGAAATCGCGCACGAATTCCTCGCGCAGATCATCGACGAAGATTTTCTTGACGCCGAACTGTTTCGCCTTTCTTCGCGCCGGCTCGAGCTCTTCGCCCTGGCCGATATCGGCGGTGAACGTGATCACCTCGCAGCCGTACTGATTTTGCAGCCACTTGAGGATAACCGAGGTATCCAGCCCGCCGGAATAGGCGAGCACGACTTTTTTTACCGCGCTGTTCTTGATTGCCATTTGCTTGCTCGAAAAATGATGAATGCGGATGGTGAAGCTATATACGGCAACCCTAATACCGTTGCGTGTCACCAACGGACTTGCGCGCTGCACGCGCCAACCGTGTTTTCTGTGCGGATGAAAAGCGCATCCGCACAGAAAACACGGTTATGAATAAGAACAAGGGCGGTTTGGGGTGGTTTTTATGCAAGATCGCCGCTTGCGTGTGGATGTACTTTTCATCCGTGCGCAATCGGCGATCCGCGCGGACGGTTTCTCGTCCGCGCAAAATTGAATCTCCGCGACAACGGCGGGAGCGACTCAAGGCGCCGGTCATGCGACCTTTCCCAGCAGCAGGAATTCCATCAGCGCTTTTTGCGTATGCAGGCGGTTTTCGGCCTCGTCCCAGACCACGCTCTGCGGTCCGTCGATCACGTCCGCCGATACCTCCTCGCCGCGATGCGCCGGCAGGCAGTGCATGAACAAAGCGTCCGGGCCCGCCAGTTTCATCATGTCGGCATCGACCTGCCAGTCGCCGAAGTCGCGTTTGCGCTCGGCGTCCTCGGCCTCGAAGCCCATGCTGGTCCAGACATCGGTAGTGACCAGGTCGGCGCCGCGCGCAGCCTCCATCGGGTCGGCGAATTGCTCGTAATGGTTCTTGCCGTAGATGCCGGCGCGTTCGGCTTCCACTTCGTAACCGGGCGGGGTGGAGACGCGCAGGTTGAAATCCAATGTTGCCGCCGCCTGCATCCAGGCGTTGCAGACGTTGTTGGAGTCGCCTATCCACGCCACCGTCTTGCCGCTTATCGGGCCGCGGTGCTCGATAAAAGTGAAGATGTCGCCGAGCACCTGGCACGGGTGATATTCGTTGGTGAGGCCGTTGATCACCGGTACGCGCGAAACCCCGGCGAAGCGCTCGATGATCGCCTGCTCGAAGGTGCGGATCATGACGATGTCGACCATGCGCGAGACCACCTGGGCCATATCTTCCACCGGCTCGCCGCGCCCGAGCTGGGTATCACGGGTGTTGAGGAAGATGGCGCAGCCGCCGAGTTGCTGCACGCCGGCCTCGAACGACAGGCGCGTGCGCGTGGACTGCTTCTCGAAAATCATCGCCAGCGTGCGGTCGACGAGAGGGTGATAGGGCTTGTAGCGCTTGAACTGGGACTTGATCCAGCGCGCGCGTTCGAGCAGATAGTCGTACTCGGCGCGGGAAAGATCGTGAAATTGCAGATAATGCCGTAGCTTCATGAGACGCCTCAGGCGTCAGTGCGCCGGGGCCGGCTGGCTGAGGACGTCCCGGATCAGCGGCGCGAGGAGTTCGACCAACTGGCGCGCTTCTTCCGGGTTCATGATGAGCGGCGGCAGCAGCCGTATGATCCTGTCCTCGGTGACGTTGATGAGCAGGCCGGCTGCAAGCGCGTGCTCGACGATCTCCTTGCACGGCCGGTCGAGCTCGATGCCCAGCATCAGGCCCACGCCGCGAATCGCGACTATGCCTTTGATTCCGGCCAGCGCCGCGGCGAGGCCGGCGCGGATGGCATCGCCGACGCGGGTGGCGTTGTCGAGCAGTTGGTCCTGTTCGATTATTTCAAGCGTGGTGAGCGCGGCGGCGCAGGCGAAAGGATTGCCGCCAAAAGTGGAACCATGGTTGCCCGGCTTTAACACCTCTGCTGCAGCGCCCTTGGCGAGGCAGGCGCCGATGGGCACGCCACCGGCGAGGCCTTTGGCCAGTGTGACCACGTCCGGATGAAAGCCGGCGTGCTGATAGAAGAACCATCTGCCGGTGCGGCCGAGGCCGCACTGGATCTCATCCAGCATAAACAGCCACTGGTACTGATCGCACAACTCGCGCAGGCCTCTCAGGTACTCCAGATGCGCGACGTTGATGCCGCCTTCGCCCTGGATCGGTTCGACCAGAACGGCGACCACGTTGCGGTTGTGCTCGGCCACCTGACGCACCGCCTCCAGGTCGTCGTAAGGCACGCGCACGAAGCCGGACACCAGCGGCTCGAAACCGGCCTGTACCTTGCGGCTGCCGGTGGCCGAGAGCGTGGCCAGGGTGCGCCCATGAAAGGCTTTCTCCATTACCACGATGGCGGGATTGTCCACACCTTTGCCCTTGGCGTACAGCCGGGCGATCTTGATCGCGGCTTCGTTCGCTTCGCAGCCGGAATTGCAGAAGAAGATCCTGTCCATGCCGCTGACGGCGGCGAGCCTGTCGGCAAGATTTTCCTGCTCGGTAATCTGGTACAGGTTGGAGGTATGAATCAGCTTGCCGGCTTGCGCGGCGAGCGTTTTAACCAGCCTTGGGTGGGCGTGGCCGAGCGTGTTCACGGCGATGCCGCCGAGGGCATCCAGGTAACGCTTGCCCTGCGCGTCCCACAGCCACACGCCTTTGCCGTGGGTGAAGGCCACGGGCAGTCTGGAATAGGTGTTCATTACGTGCGACATAGCCACGCCTCAAAACCAAGCGAACACGGCGGCAAATGCCGCCGTGTGCCCTAAATTCCTGCGGGTTATTTTAACACACTGCCACAGCAGTCAGAATAACGCCAGCAGCGCGATCGTGACTGTGCTTGTCACCCGGCGCGCTTTGCGCCTAGCGCGCTGCAGCCAGGCAGACGTTGTTCCTCGGTTTGTGCACCGTGCATTCCAGTATTTTGCAATGCTGATACATCTGCCGCAGTTTGCGCTCGGCATCCACCTCGTCACTGCCGTATATCAACAGGTTATTCACAATCAGGCCGGTGCGCGTGCGAATGCGGAAACCGTATTTCATGATGGTTGACGACGGCACAAATCTCCCCTCATTCAAGCGCTTAAGGGATCTATAGCATATGTCTTGTATCAACTCAACGCAAATTTATGTTCCAGCGGTATTTTTTCTCGGTTGTCCGACTTTTTGCCCCGCGTTGGTGAGTCCGCGCGCCGGCCAGATCGCCACCGCAAGGGACATGCGGGAACGGCGGAAACGAAACGGCCGGTTTGCAGCCGCTTGCTTAGTGCATCCGCAAGCTTAAGTCATCGCCTTGACGGCCGCGGCCAGCCGGCTCTTGTGTCGCGCGGCCTTGTTCTTGTGGATGATCTTCTTGTCGGCGATGCGGTCGACGATGCTCGACGACTGGGTCAGGGCCTGCTTCGCTCCGGCTTTGTCGCCGCCGGCGATGGCCTTGTTCACGTCCTTGACCGCAGAGCGCAGCGTGGAGCGCAGGCTGGCGTTGTGCCGCCGCTGCTTCTCGGACTGGCGGGAACGCTTGCGCGCTGAATCGGTATTGGCCATTCTGAAACCCAAGTAAGGAGCACGAAAGGCCGCAATGATACTGATTTAGTCCCTGTTACGCAAGCGCATTTTCGTATAATCGGGGGCATGAATCTCATCCGCGCGCTTGCCACGGTGAGCGGCATGACGCTCGTGTCCCGCATCCTCGGCTTCGTGCGCGACGCGGTGATCGCACGCCTGTTCGGCGCCGGCCTCGCCACGGACGCATTTTTCGTCGCCTTTCGCATCCCCAACCTGCTGCGGCGCCTGTTCGCCGAGGGCGCCTTCTCGCAGGCGTTCGTGCCGATCCTGGCCGAGTACAAGACCAGGAACGGCGAGGGCGAGACCAGGCTGCTGGTAGACCGCGTCGCCACGGTGCTGACGCTCGCGCTCGTCGCCGTCAGCGCCATCGGCATCTTCGCCGCGCCATGGATCATCTACGTCAGCGCGCCCGGATTCTCCGCCACGCCGGAGAAATTCGAGCTCACCGTGGCGATGTTGCGCATCACCTTTCCCTACTTGCTGTTCATTTCGCTCGTTTCGCTTGCCGGCGGCATTCTCAACACCTGGAGCCGTTTCGCCGTTCCGGCTTTTACGCCGACCCTGCTCAATTTGAGTTTCATTTTCTGTGCGCTGGTGTTTGCGCCTTATTTTCGGCCACCGGTGCTGGTGTTGGCCTGGGCGGTGCTCGTGGGCGGCGTGCTGCAGCTCGCGTTGCAACTGCCCTATCTGGCAAGAATAGGCATGCTGCCGCGCCCGCGCCCGGGTTTTTCGGACCCGGGCGTTCGGCGCATCCTCAAGCTCATGGGGCCGGCGGTGTTCGGCGTTTCGATTGCCCAAATTTCGCTGCTCATCAACACCATCTTCGCCTCTTTTCTTGCCGACGGCAGCGTGTCCTGGCTGTATTACGCCGACCGGCTGATGGAATTTCCCACCGGCATGCTGGGGGTCGCGCTGGGCACCATCCTGTTGCCGAGCCTCGCCAAGTATTATTCCAGCGATGCAACCGAGCAGTACAGCCGCCTGCTCGACTGGGGCCTGCGCCTGACTTTGCTGCTGGCGCTGCCGGCGGCCGTGGCGCTGGCGCTGCTCGGGGTGCCGCTCATCAGCACGCTGTTCCGCTACGGCGAGTTCAGCGTCGAGGACGTGTGGATGACGCGCCAGGCGCTGGTTGCTTACAGTATCGGCCTGCTCGGGCTGATTCTGGTGAAAGTACTGGCGCCGGGTTTCTATGCCCGCCAGAACATCCGCACGCCGGTGAAAATCGCCGTGATCACACTCGTTGCGACGCAGCTCATGAACCTCGCGCTGATCGGGCCGCTCAGACACGCGGGCCTTGCGCTGGCAATCGGCCTCGGCGCGTGCCTGAACGCCGGCCTGCTCTACTACAAGCTGCGCCAGCACCGCATCTACCAGCCGCAACCCGGCTGGGCAGAGTTCAGCTACAAGCTGGCGCTGGCACTCGCGCTCATGGCCGCGGTATTGTGGGGGGCGATGGGCCGCGAGCACTGGTGGCTCGCCGCCGCCTGGCAGTACCGAATGGCAGGCTTAGTTGGTATAGTGTGCCTGGGCGCCGTCGTCTATTTTGCCGTGTTGTGGTTGTTGGGATTTCGCATCCAGGATTTCGCGCGGCGCGCCGCGGACTAGTGAAGTTTGCGTGTTGCTGAATTGAAACATCGAGTCGCGCTTAATCCAACCGCAAGGAGCCGGATGAAATTCGAGCTGACGCCGAGGCGGGTGTTTGCAGGCCTTGCGCTGATTCCGTTGGCCCTGCTTGCCGAAGGCCTGATTCTGCAGCATCTGCAGGGTCTGGCGCCGTGTCCGCCGTGCATTCTGCAGCGCGAGGGGTTTTTCCTGTTTGCCCTGATCGCGCTCGCCGCAGCCATACATAATCCGCGGCGCGGCGGCGCCGCGCTCTATGCCGGTGCAATGGCGCTCGCTGCGCTTGCTGGCCTGGGCGTCGCGATATTGCAGGTATGGGCGCTGCATCACCCTAAATTCGGCTGCGGCATCGACGTGATGGAGCAGTTCGTCAACAATCTGCCCATGGCCAAGCTGTTGCCTTTCATTTTTCATGCCAGCGGTGAGTGCTCCGCGCCCCATGATCCCATCCTCGGGCTGATGGTGCCCGAGTGGTCGCTCGCCTGGTTTTCCGTGCTGTTCCTCGCCGCTGTTTTCTTCGCCTTCAAGTGGCTCATGGCAGCGCCGGCGCGAGCCGCAGCCTGAGTTTCGAAACCTCCGGCAGAGGCCGGATTTCGTATTCCCGAGGTGGTGGAAAGCCGCTATAATTCAACATTTTAGCTTTCCAAAGCCGATCCTGAACATGCGCGTTTGCCGCACCATTTCCGCACGCAGCCCGTCGCCCACAGCGCTTACCATCGGCAACTTCGACGGCGTGCACCTGGGCCATCAGGCGATGCTCGCGCGCCTCAAGGATAGTGCGCGCTCGCTCGGCCTGCCCGCCTGCGTGCTTACCTTCGAACCCCATCCGCTCGAGTTGTTCGCGCCGCAAACGGCGCCGACGCGGCTCACGTCGCTGCGGGAGAAGCTGGAATTGCTAGCCTTGCACGGTATCGAGCGCGTGCATGTCAGCCGATTCGATCGCGCCTACGCGAGCCGGTCGCCGCGAGAATTTATCGAGCGCGTATTGCTTGCGGGCCTGGGCATGCGCTGGCTTTTGATCGGCGATGATTTCCGTTTCGGCGCCAAGCGCGCCGGTGATTTTGCGCTGCTGCAGGAGGCATCGCGCAAACATGGTTTCGGTCTGGAGGCGATGCCTACAGTCGGGGTCGAAGGCGTGCGCGTGTCGAGTTCGGTGGTGCGCGCGGCACTGGCGGCCGGCCGGCTGGCGGAGGCCGAAGCGCTGCTTGGCCGGCCGTATAGCATCAGCGGCCGGGTGGTGCCTGGCGACGGGCTCGGCCGGCAACTCGGCTATCCCACGGCCAACGTGCAGCTTCGCCACAACCGGCCGCCGTTGTGCGGGATCTTTGCCGTCCGTACCATCGATGGACAAGGACGGTTGCGCAACGGCGCCGCGAGTTTGGGACTGCGCCCGACGGTTGACAGAAGCGGGCGCGCCACGCTCGAGGTGCACCTGTTCGATTTCGCCGGCGATCTGTACGGCCAGCATTTGCGCATCGACTTTCTGCACAAGATACGCGACGAACAAAAATTTCCCGACCTCGATGCGCTAAAGGCTCGCATCGCCCAGGATTGCGAAATAGCCAGAGAGCTGCTGGCTGCGAATGAAAGTGCATGAACGCGGAAAACATTGCGCGGAATTGCCTGCGGCAATGCGTTTGCATCTGAACCTGACCCATCGAACTGTCAAACTTCAAAATGGCTGATTACAAGAACACGCTGAACCTTCCCGACACGCCTTTCCCGATGCGCGGTGATCTTGCCAGGCGCGAGCCGCAGTGGGTTAGGCGCTGGCAGGAACAAGGGCTTTACCAGAAAATCCGCGCCGCCTCCAAGGGCAGGCCCAAATTCATCCTGCACGACGGCCCGCCTTACGCCAACGGCGATATTCACATCGGCCACGCGGTGAACAAGATTTTGAAGGACATCATCGTCAAGTCGCGCAACCTTGCGGGCTACGACGCCGTGTACGTGCCCGGCTGGGACTGCCACGGCATGCCGATCGAGCGCGAGATCGAGAAGCAGCACGGCAAGAACCTGCCGGTGGAGAAGACGCAGAGCCTGTGCCGGGCGTATGCGGCCTTGCAGATCGAGCGACAGAAAAAGGATTTCCAGCGCCTGGGCGTGCTCGGCGACTGGGACCATCCCTATCAGACCATGGCCTACCGCAACGAGGCCGACGAGATTCGCACGCTGGGGAAGATATTGGAGAAGGGCTACGTCTACCGCGGCCTGAAGCCGGTGAACTGGTGCTTCGACTGCGGTTCGGCGCTGGCCGAAGCCGAAGTCGAGTATGCGGACAGGAAGGATTTTGCCATCGACGTCGGCTTTGCGTTTGCCGAGCCTAAGAAAATCGCCAAGGCGTTCGGCCTGGCCAGACTGCCGGTCGAAAAAGGCTGGATCGTCATCTGGACCACCACCCCCTGGACCATACCCGGCAATCAGGCGCTGAACGCGCATCCGGAACACCTCTACAATCTGATTGCAACCGAACGCGGGCTGCTGATCCTGGCCGCGGATTTGCAGGACGCCTGCCTCGCGCGCTATCGGCTTGCCGGCGAGACGCTCGCGTCGTGCAAGGGCAAAGCGCTCGAACTGATCGGTTTCCACCACCCTTTCTATGAGCGGCTGGCGCCCATCTATCTGGGCGAGTATGTGACGCTCGATACCGGCACCGGCATCGTTCACAGCTCCCCGGCCTACGGCGTCGAGGACTTCGATTCGTGCCGCCGGTACGGCATGAAAGACGAACAGATCCTCACGCCGGTAATGGCGGACGGCAAATTCGTCGCCTCGCTGCCATTCTTCGGCGGCATGATGATCTGGAAAGCCAACCCCAAGATCGTAAAAAAAATCGGGGAAACCGGCGCGTTGTTCCACGCGGAAGACTATGTGCACAGCTACATGCATTGCTGGCGCCACAAGACGCCGGTCATCTACCGCGCCAGCACGCAATGGTTCGCCAGCATGGACTCACCGCCCGGCTTCAACGGTGCAAGACCGGCTGAGTCCTTACGCGCGACCGCCTTGCGCGGCATAGACAACACGCGCTTCTATCCGGACTGGGGCCAGGCGCGCCTGCACGGCATGATCGCCAATCGCCCCGACTGGACGCTGTCGCGCCAGCGCCAATGGGGCGTGCCCATGCCCTTTTTCATCCACAAGGAAACGAACGCACTGCATCCGCACACTCTGGATCTGCTGGAACAGGTGGCCGAGCGGGTGGAGCAGGGCGGCATCGAAGCCTGGCAGACCCTGGATCCGGAGGAACTGCTGGGCGCGGAAGCCGCGCAATACGTCAAGATCAAGGATACGCTGGACGTGTGGTTCGACTCCGGCTCCACACATCAGACGGTGATGGGCGGGCCGGAGGGCAAGGCGACCGGCGCCGGCTCGCACGGGGCGGAGCTGCAATTCCCCGCCGACCTGTACCTGGAAGGCTCCGACCAGCACCGCGGCTGGTTTCACTCCTCGCTGCTCGTGTCCTGCATGCTGAACGGCAGGCCGCCGTACAAGGCGCTGCTGACGCACGGTTTCGTCGTCGACGGCCACGGGCGCAAAATGTCGAAATCGCTGGGCAATGTGATCGCGCCGCAGAAGGTGTCCGACACGCTGGGGGCGGAGGTGCTGCGCCTGTGGGTGGCCGCAACCGATTATTCGGGCGAACTGTCGATCTCGGAGGAGATCCTGAAGCGCGTGGTAGAGGGCTACCGCCGCATCCGCAACACGCTGCGTTTTCTGCTCGCCAATACCGCCGACTTCGACCCGCAGGCGCACGCGCTGCCGCTCGAGGACTGGCTGGAGATTGACCGCTATGCGCTCGCGCTCACGCAGTCGCTGCAGCAGGAAATGATGCGCGACTACGACCATTACGACTTCCATTTCGTGGCGCAGAAACTGCAGGGCTTCTGCTCGGAGGACCTGGGCGGGTTCTATCTCGACATTCTCAAGGACCGGCTGTACACCGCCGGCACGGGCTCGAAGGCGCGGCGCTCGGCGCAGAACGCGCTGTACCAGATCCTGCAGCGCCTGGTGCGGCTGATGGCCCCCATCCTCTCCTTTACCGCCGAAGAGATCTGGGCGCTGACCGGCGGCGGCAAGGATGAGACCGTGTTCACCCACACCTGGGACGAATTCCCGGCAGCGGGTTATTCACGGGAACTGCTCGAGCGCTGGGGGAAAATCCGCAGCGTTCGCGCCGAGGTGCAGAAACAACTGGAGGAGGCGCGCGTCGCCGGAAAAATCGGCTCGTCGCTGCAGGCCGAAGTCGAGATCCGCGCGAGCGGCGACAAGCTGGCGCTGCTGCAATCGTTGCATGACGATCTGCGCTTCGTGCTGATCACCTCGCGCGCAGTGGTAACGCCCGTCGCCGCGGCCGCCGATGAAGCGGTCATCGTAACCGCCAGCGCGCACGCCAAATGCGAGCGCTGCTGGCATTATCGCGATGATGTCGGTCGCGATGATGTCGGTCGCGATGACGTCGGTCGGAATGATGTCCGCAGTGACGACGCCGGCACGCGTGCCGGGCACCCCGGACTATGCGGCCGCTGCGCGTCCAACCTGTATGGCGCCGGCGAAGCAAGAACGCATGCGTAAGCTCGCTCCCTGGTACGCTTTGGCGCTGCTCGTGGTGCTGCTTGACCAGTTGACCAAGTATTGGGTCAGCATCAGTTTCGACTACGGCGAGGCTCGCGCGGTCACCGGCTTTTTCAACGTGATGCTGACGCACAACCAGGGCGCGGCATTCAGCTTTCTCGCCTCCGCCTCGGGCTGGCAGCGCGGTGTTTTCATAGTCATCGCGCTCGTCGCAATCGTGGTGATCGGCGTGCTGCTCGCGCGCCACGCGGGCGAGAAACTGTTCCGCCTCGCGCTCGCCCTGATCCTGGGCGGGGCGATAGGCAATGTCGTCGATCGCATCGCTCTTGGCTACGTCGTCGATTTCCTCGATTTTCATTTTGCCGGCTGGCATTGGCCGGCGTTCAACCTGGCCGATTCGGCGATTACCGTGGGCGCACTGCTGTTGGTCGCAGACAGCTTTCGCCCGGGCGCCGGGCGGGCAGGAGCATCGCGCTGAGCGCACGCTCCGGTGCTCGCCCGTTTACTTTTTGGGATTCGATCATGGAAGTGCTGTTAGCCAATCCCCGCGGTTTCTGCGCCGGCGTCGAGCGCGCCATCAGCATCGTCGAGCGCGCGCTGGAGCTGCACGGCGCGCCCATCTACGTGCGCCATGAGGTGGTGCACAACAAGTTCGTGGTCGACGACCTGCGCGCGAAAGGCGCGGTGTTCGTCGACGAACTGGACGAGGTGCCCGGCGGCAGCACCGTGATATTCAGCGCCCACGGCGTGTCGCAGGCGGTCCGGCGCAAGGCCGAGGCGCGCGGCCTCAAGGTGTTCGACGCCACCTGCCCGCTGGTGACCAAGATCCACGTCGAGGTTGCCAAGATGCGCGAGCAGGGCCGCGGCATCGTCATGATCGGCCATCGCGGACACCCAGAGGTCGAGGGCACCATGGGGCAGGCGACGCGCGGCATGTACCTGGTGGAGACGGTCGCGGACGTCGAACGGCTGGAAGTCGAAGACCCAGGCGAGCTTGCCTACGTCACCCAGACCACGCTGTCCGTGGACGATGCCGCGGCCATCGTCGCGGCCCTGAAAAAGCGTTTTCCGCGCATCGCCGGACCGAAGAAATACGATATCTGCTACGCCACGCAGAACCGCCAGGACGCGGTGAAATTCATGGCGCCGCAGTGCGATCTGGTGATCGTGGTCGGATCGACCAACAGCTCCAACTCCAATCGCCTGCGCGAAGTGGCGCAGACCCTGGGGGTGGAGGCGCACATGATCGACAACGCGTCCGAACTGCGGCCGGAATGGCTGCAAGGCCGCAAGCGCGTCGGCATCAGCGCCGGGGCCTCGGCGCCGGAGGTGCTGGTGCTCGAAGTCATCGCCAGACTGCGGGCGCTGGGCGCGGAGCGCGTGATTCAGTTGAAGGGCAAAGTGGAGAGCGTGACCTTTCCCCTGCCCAAGGGGCTATCCGCAACCACCTAGGCGGCGAACCCAAGCCTGCGTTCTTATTTCGGCGCGGCTGGTTCAGCTGTTTCCTGCGGGGCCGTTGCGGGCTCGCCTTCTGCCCTGGCGGCGGCAGGGGCGGCCTTCCGCACCGGCTTGGGGACAGGCTGCCTCGCTGGCACGCCGGGCGGCAGCAGCGAACTCGTCGGATAGCCTGCGTTGTCGAGGGCGGCTTTGTAAGCCCCGCTTTCGAAACCTTTATACACTTCGCGTCCCACGGTCATTACCGGGACCACATTGCCGCCGGACAGTTTTTTCAGTTGCGCCAGGTCCGCCTCATCGGTGACGGTTACTTCGCTGTACGGTACCCCGCGCTTGTTCAGCAGCTCGCGTGCCTGGACGCAGGTTTCCGTGCAGATCTCGGAGGTGTATAGCGTCACCGGAAAATTACCGACCGCCTGCTGCAATGCATAGGGCAGGGCTGCCGACGAACCCTGCCCGGCGGACAGGGATTGCTTTTGCATATTTTTGGCGCCGGACGAAGGCGCCCGGTCGGAATAATGCACCTTGCCGCCGTCATCGACCCAGCGGTACATTTGCGCGTGGGCGAGCACAGGCAGCAGCAGCAAAGGTGCAAGAAATCGCAGGCGCATCGGTGAACCCCGTCTCGCGTACGTTACACGGCAATCATAGCACCGTGGTGCAGCCGCGCATCCACCCCGGCGCAGTGACGCAGTCGCTGCCGAAACACCCAATCCGGACCGTTTCGGTTCCCGGGGGCCTCGCCCTGGGCTTGGTCAGGATGCTGGAATCGTCGGGCTGAAGTGGGGTTAGACAAGGTCTAGATTCGCAGGTATCATGCGAATATGAAGCTGAAACCCGGTAGCAGAGAAAGCGTGTCGGACCTGCTGCGCGCTCACGGCATTACGCCCACGCACCAGCGCCTCGAGATTGCGCAGGTTCTGTTCGACAAACGCTGGCACCCTTCGGCCGACCAGATCCTGGCGGCGGTCAACGTGCGCTACGCCGAAACCTCCAAAGCGACCGTCTATAACACGCTCAAGCTGTTTCTCGAAAAGGGCTTGGTGCGCGAGTTGATCGTCGATCCGAGCAAGGTCTTCTACGATTCCAACACCAACGTCCACCATCATTTCTACGATGTTGCCTCGGGCGAGATCACCGATATTCCCGCCGCGGGCGTGCGTATCGATGGCTTGCCGCCGCTGCCGGCAGGCATGGTCGCCGCCGGCATCGACCTCATCGTGCGCACGCGTCCCGGGCTCTGAGCGGCGGTAACGAGGCGGGGTAGCCTCGTTTAGTCACCCCCGGTTTCCGGAAATTCCCCGGGGTTTGCCTGTGGTTTGCCTTGTTTGCGCGCGTGCCGGCGCTTATAATCACGGCCTTCCGCTGATTCTCCTGTTCGCATCGACGTATTTGATAGGGCTAGAGCCGGGTTAGCTCAGTTGGTAGAGCAGCGCATTCGTAATGCGAAGGTCGGAGGTTCGACTCCTCTACCCGGCACCATTAAACAACGCTCAGTTGTCCCCTTTGATGTATTTGTAGGTGCGCGTGCGCGTCTGGTCGATGGGCGGCGTTACCTTGGACGGCTTGATCGGGGAAGCCGTACCCCCGTCCCGCGGGGGCGCGCCGATCAGGATTGCGGTCGGCACGCCATCGATGGGCACGATACCGATCACGGGTGAAGGTGGCAGCCCGCCGCCTGCAAACACGGATGAACGCGAGCCGCCGCAAGAGGCATTGTTTTCGGTGCTGATTGTGCCCGACCCAGTGAACAGATTGACAAAGTAACCCCGTGCCTCGCCGAGCCTGTTGTTGCACGACAATCCCGTGGTGAGCGGCCGATTGGTGCTGAAGGTGACCATGCCGGCGACGATGAGGGCGGAGGTGACGCCCTGCTCGCCCTGTCCATACTGATTCAAATCCATGAACCAGCCCGTTTTGTCCGTTGTTGTAAGCAGGTTTCTGCTGGTGCCGCAGGTCGCATCCGAGAGATCGGTCTGATTGAACATGTTATCGGTATTGTCCAGATCGACCGCCGCGGTGCTGGGCGGCTTGATGTTCAGGTCATCCTTGTAGACATAGGCTCTATGGGTGACCGTCATATTGGGGTAATTGGTTACCAGCGGATGTTCGCGATCGCCTGACACCAGCGCAACGTAGGTCGAGGTTCCGTGCGGGAACAGCCCCGCACCGAACAGGAACTTGCGACCGCCGCCGTTGGTATAGGCGACTTTGCGGAAGTACCACTGGGTGGTGACGGTCTGGTTGTCAGCTAGGCATGTAGGCGTGCATGGCAGTGCCACCAGGGTAGTTGGAGAAGCGATGAAATCGATGCGATAGATATTCCCGCCGGTGTCGGCGGCATAGGCGTAATCGACCAGGCCATCGTTATTCAGGTCGATCAAATTCACGTCTCCCACCACGCTGCGCTCGGTGGCGAATGAAGTAATTAAGGCGCCGGTGGCGGCGTCGATGAAATAGATCACATTGCCTTTGGTCGCACCGCAAGCGGGTGAACTCACGTCGACGTCTTCACACTGGTCGTAGCCGCCACCCATCACCACGACCGGTTTGGTCGTCTTGTTGGTCGAGTAGCCGTTGATGAACGCGACGTTCGGGGTCGACCAGGTCTGCCCTATCTGCTCGAAGCCGGTGTCGCAGCCGTCGGTATTCGAGGTGCAACCGCGTCGCCATTTCAGCGTGGGATTGCTGCTGGGGGTGGTGACGTCGAAGGCATAGACCATCCTGCCGCCCCGGCGCTGGGTCGGATAGATCCAGACCGGCGGAGGGCTTCCGTCTGCGGCCTGGTAGATGCCGATCGAGCCATCGAAAAAGTAGTCTTTGGGGGGATTGAGGGCGGTGCCGGCAGTGTTGTAATTGACCGCGGGAGTGTTGTCCTTCAGCCGCTTCAGCTTGGAGTCGGTGGAGTAGAACTCGGGGGCGACGTAGGCCCAGCGTTCTTTGCCGGGCACGCCGGCCGAGGTATCGAGCGAGCCGTCGGCGTTGTACTTGCCGGCATTGACCGCGCGCAGGGTGCCGTCGTTCGCGCCGTAATAGACCGTGACCCCAGGTGTTCCATAGTTGACCGGCAGAGGCCGCGAATGCACTACGTCCCCATGGATCGACGGGCGCGTCCGGTTGTTTGTGCTGGTGTATAGGCCGGTGTCGTTATTGACATCCATGCCCAGGGTGAAATCGACCACGTCATCGCTCAGGCCGCCGGTACCCCGAGCGAAATTGACCAGCGTACTGCTGCTCCCGGTGAGCACGGTGCGGTTGGCCGCGCTCCATGTGGTCGTCCCGCCAGGGTCGTTGCCCTTGCGCAGGACTTCGGCAACGGCTCCTTTTTCCACCGTCGCGCCGTCCGGGAGGTCCGAATAGACGCCGCTGGACGATAACGGGGCTGCCGCTATTGCCGCGGGATCGCAGTTGCTGGCGGGATCCGGATTGACGGTAATGGTCGCCCAGTAATTGCTCGTGTCGGTCGTCCAGAAGCTGGCGGCGCAATCGTCGATGAAGCCGGTGAGCGCATTGGTGGCCGGACGGGGGGAGGCAGCGGTGCTCAGCGCATCGACCAGATCGAGGTCACCGCCAACTTTGCCGATCGCATACTGCTTGAGGTTGCCGAACCAGCGCGGATTGGCGTCAGGGTCGGGGCGGAACATGCCGATGAACACCTGGTTCGCGTTCTGGGTGCGGTTGGTGGCGTTGACCGGCAGGCTGGCCGAAGCGAACGTGGTGTTGACCGACTGGATTTCGACGAGAATCTTCTTCAGCGCGGCGACGATGGCCGCCTCGTTGGTCGCGGAAAAATACTTGCCGCCGCCCGACCTGGCCATGCTCATGTACAGTTCCGTTTCTTCGGCGTTTTGCTGCGCGTTGAAGACATCGATGGTGTAGGTCGTGATCGACTGTTTGATCTGGCCAGTCGGGTGTTCCGTGTCCTCGCAGGGCCCGAGGGCTGCATTGCACGCCCTGGCCTGATGCATGAACCGCGCCCATTCATCCGCATTGGCGGCCGTGCTCGGTGTGATGAATGTTCCTGTCGGCGTGACCACCGCGCCGGTGTTGTTGCCGGTCACCATGTAGCGGGCGCCCGAGGCGCACATGCCCGCGCTGGCAGTGGGGGCGCTGTAGGTGCAGCCGCCGTTGTAGCCCGAGCAGGCGGCGGCGAATTCCGGGATATTGGTGGTGCTGGCATAACACTGCGCGGTGTTGCCGAGGACGGTCTGCGTGGTGGTCGCGCCGGTCGCAGTGACGGCGACCGCGCTCGCGGTGACCGTTTGAATGACGTCGAACTTGTAGCGTGGCGTGGTCGTGACCGTGGAGGGCGATCCGGTCGCCGTCTGGGTCACGGTCACATGCTTGAGGGAGCCAGAGCATCCTGTGGCGTCGGTGGACATGACTCCGCCATAGGCGCAGGTATAGGTGGTGGTGATGGTGTCATTGCCGGAGATTACGGTCGATGTGGCCGGGCAGGTCAACGTGCCGTAATCAGTGGAATTGTTCCATTTTGTATTTCCGGTACTAAGGCCGGTATAACAGGACGTCGAAAGCGCGGAGCTGGTGGTGATCTGATTGCTGCCGAGGACGGCGGCGCCAACGCTCGGGGCGCAGTCCTGGGTGGCGGTTGCGCTTGGGGCAACGGTGTATCCATAGGTGTCGTTGCTATAGGTGGTGGTGGTCGTGGTGAGGTTCGGCGCCGTGCCGCTGGTTACCACTGTTTGTGCAGGCAGGCTCATGCCGCCGTGATCTTCGTTGGGGATTACGACGGCGCTGGCGTAACAGCCCGAGATGCCGGTGTTGCTGGGGTGCCAGATCACCGGGTCCGCGGTGGTTGTGCCGGTGCTGGTGATGGTGTTGCCCGTTACCGAGTAGCGTTGCGTTCCGGCCAGGCAGGCATCGAGCGAGGTGGTGGTGAGGGAGTTGCTGCAACTGCAACTGGCGTAGCCCGCCCCGGCGGCGCATAGCGCGGCGAAGTCCGCCGTGGGGGCCGTAGTGGTGCAGGCGCTGGCGCTGGCAAAACACTGCGAGCTGTAGCCGAGGTTGGTCGTTGTGGTCTGGGTCGCGCTGGAAAATTGGGGAACCTTGATCTGCGGGCTGACGCTGCCGCCCAGGGCCGTGAGCGCGGTCCCGTTTTCGGTCTCGTCGGCAGTCGGGCCGTTCGCAGCCGGGTTGCCGATGAATATGACGAAGTTCCGGCCGCAGGCATTGGCATCGGAGAGCGGGGACCGGAACTGGGTGTAGGTGGCGGTGTAGCCGTCGGAGTCGGCCTTGCTCGCCACAACGGCAGTGGGAGAGAAGGAAGCGCCGCCGTTAAAGTAACTGTATGCGTCGCGCATCAGGTCGCCGTATGGCGTGCCCGCGTTATGCTTTTCGTCCGGTTCGTTGATATTGTTGAAAATCGTGGCCATTTGCGTGCTGAAGGCGATCTTGTTGGTATCGGTCATCGGTTTGATCGCCCGGCGGATGAAGCCACCGTTTTGGTTTGCGCCGGTGACAAATTCCATCAGGCCGAGGTTCACGTCGCTGCCGATCGTGCCGAGGATCGTATTGATGGCGCGCGCTTCGGACTGGCCCTGCTGAAGGCCATCGGGCCATTGCTGGCTTTGTCTCGCCCAGTTGGCCGTGTTGTCGAGAACGATCAGGATTTTCGGGTCTGCGCCCGTGCCGCCGCCGACGCCGGTGAATATGTCGATATCTTCAGCCGCGGACTGCGTCGGGGCAAAAGCTGCCGCGGCGCACAGCAGCAGCGCGGGCAGCCTGCGTTGGGTCGAGCATTTCATGACATTACTCCCGCAAAAGACCGGACTGTTCCGTAAATCGCCATCAGCAGGGCACCAATGTGCACACGGTATCGGCAGACACCTGTACCGACACCCCCTGGTGAAGTTCCACGGACGTGTTGGTGGCGGCTTCCTTGGCTACGACCTTGAGGTCGTACAGCGTCGAAGCGCAGAGCGAATTGCCGGTGGCGGCGCCGACGACGCCGAAGGCCTGGGCCTGCCCGAGCGCACAGCCGAGTTGTCCGGGGTCGGTCAGGTCCAGCGCACTGTTTTTCTTGATATGCGCTTGCAGCAACGTCGGCGTGATGGTTATGCTGACATCCGGGGTGCCGTCGCCATTGACATCGACCGTGGACGCCGAGGCAACGGAGACGCTGGTCGGCATGCTGATGGCTGCTTCCACCGCTCCTTCCGCAGCGCGCACGGTTTCACTGCGAAACTGCATGTTGCCGACGATCTGCAGGTTGCTCTTGCCCAGATTGAAACTGGTGATCGCCATGAGCGTCAGCAACACCAGCATGATCAGGCCGATGAGCAGGGTTGCTCCTTTCTGGCGCCGCAGCGGAGCCCTCATGGCGTGCGCCGTCCGGACGGGTTATCCAGCCTCACTGTGGCGTTGTAGGCGTGCCGTTTGTACATGTCGCCATAAACGCCGGTGGTTGGAAAAACGTTGCTGGTCCCGTCCGCCTTAAGCCCCAGCGTGTAGGTCTTGCTGTCCGTGTGCCCGGGCGACTTCTCGACATTTCGCGCCAGCAGGTTCACCTTCACTGCATAAGTTCGAAGCCAGCAGCCGATGCTGGTCCCGTTCGGGCAGGAAGCGTACGAGTTGGGGTCGGCAGTGTAGATATCGACTTTGCCATCGGTAGAAACCGTGTTGACGCCATATTCGAACTGGATGGTCTCGATCCCCTCGACCAGCGGGACGAGGGTGAAACCGGAGGCCCCCAGTTCGGCGCGCTTGAGGGTGGGGATGTCATCCCCCGCGACGTTGTTCTTGGCGACAAAGTAGATGTGAGTCAGGTAGCGGCGATAATCGGCTATCGTGGTGCAGTTAAGGGCGTGCATGTTCATGACGGCCGCCCCGGTGTCGGTATCCAGAACGAAGTGCGCCTGGTAATCCTTCGCTGCAGCCGTTCCTCCGGAATTTTTTGCAAGCTCGGTCGATTGATAGCAATTGGAGGATTGAAAATAGGGCGCCCCGCTGGTCACCGCATCGCAGCCTGCTTCGAGGGTGGGGCCCGCAACGCAGGTGCTGACCCGGCGGATCACCAGGATGTCGGAGCCGGCGCGCGCGTCGGTGCCCACGCAGGGGACCAGGGTGGTGATGTCGGCGGCGGCGGGGTTGTCGTAACCTTGCACATGGAAAAAAAACGAGTTCTTCAAATCGGCCACGCTCGTGTTGCAGGGGTTGGGCATGCTGGTCATGGCGGCAGTGACGGGGCTGGTGTCCGCGCCCAAGGGCGGGCTGTCGGGTTTTATGATCATTTCGTAGGGATCGAATGCCGCAAGAAAGCCGGCCATGCGCAGGTCTTCGGTCAGCAGCGCCATCGCGTAGCGGCCGCTTTCGAGCTGGCGGTTGCTGCGCTCGATTTCACTGCGTGCCAGGCTGTTCTTGACAAAAATCGAAGTGAGCCCGGCCATGATCAGCAGGCCCAGGGTGATCGCAATCATCAGTTCGATGAGCGAGAAGCCCCCCTGGAGCTCGCGGCGGCTGTCCTTTCGTAAGGGGGAGTTCTTCATGTGCGTCATCCGGCAACGATTACTGGCAGGAGGGCAAGCCGATCGACACGCGCGCCGACAGGGCGCGCCGGTAGCGATCATCGCTGCCAAAAGCATTTTTGCCGCAGAGTGCGCTGGGGCTGCTGGTCGCGTTCAGGCCTTGCCAGGCAACGCTGACCAGATAAATGCCCGGCTTGCACACGCCAAGCGCAGCGTCCTGGGCCTGAACTTTTGTGATGCACCCGAGCGCGCCGATCATCCCGCCTACCTTCGTGGTGCCGCTGGTCTCGGCCGCTCCTTTCAGTTCATTGCTCCATTCGCACTGATCCCGGGCGACCCCTACTGCCGTGGTGGAGCAGTCTGCGGGCGCAGTACCATCAGTCCCAATGGTGGTAGGTGCAACGGGCGGAACGGTCTCGGGGAGGAGGACGTAACTGGCGGCGGCACTGCGGTTTGCATTGATGCGTTCGACCATGTCGTTCATCAGGAGGACCGCCTGGCCGCGCTGGTAGGACTCCATCTCGGCGATGAATATCTTGCTTTGCAGCCCGGCCAGGCCGAGCATGCCGAAAGCCAGGATGACAATAGTGACCAGCACATCGAGCATGGTCGTGCCGTGCTGAGACTTATCACGGTGTCGGCGCTGGGCTAGCATGCCACGGCTTTCACGTAGGGGCGCCCGCTCAAATCAACGGTAACGCAGCGTTGGGCGGAAGTGCCGGTGGCGCTGATATTGAACGCCGGCGCAGTGCTGCCCTGAATGCGGCCGGAACTGCGGTAGGTCACGCCATCCGGCCCGGTGGCTGTCAGGCCGGCGAAAGCGGAGTGGACTTCGATGTTGCTGCCGGCGTTGTCCGGATCTGCAATCTGCCAGCCGTTCTGCCAGGATCCTGCAGTCGTGGGCGACAGCGTTACGTTCTTATTGCGCTTGATGGCTTCGCTTCGCGCCAGCGTCAGCGATGCATTGAGGTCCGTTGCCATGGACTTTGTTTTCTGACTCTTGATGAGCTCGCTGAACGACGGGGCGGCCAGGGAAGCCAGAATGCCGATGACCACCACCACGATCATGACTTCCGTCATGGTGAACCCTGGCTGAGCGGCCCTCGGGCGGCTGAATTGTCGGCGCCAGGATTTCATACCGGCTCGCTACCAACTGGTGGAAGGTGTTCTTGTGCCGGCTTGGTCGATGGTCAGCGTCGGCTCGTTGTTCGTGGCCTGGGCTCCCTGCGGCGTAGCGGTAATCACGAAGGTGGGCGGGGGCCCTGCGCTGGTGGCAACAATGGGCACGCCGTAATACGGAGAAACCTCGCTTGGAACCGCCAAGGCCGCGGTGGCAGTGCCGAAGAGCGCGCCGAGGTCGGGGGCATAGGCCCGGTTATCCAGGAAATACTGCTGTTGCCGCTGGGCGGCATCCATGAGGAAGGCCTGGGCGCTGGCACGGTTCCCCTTGAGGATATAACTTCGATACGAAGGATAGGCAATCGCCGCAAGTATGCCGATGATGACAACGACGATCATCAGTTCGATTAAGGTAAAGCCGCGGTTGCGTCGATTGGGAGTCATGATTCACCTTTTTGCGGTATGACGAAGAACCTGCCTTTATCCGCTGCGTGTTTGTCGAAATTCGCCGCCACTCTGTCGCCAGGCCCGGGCCCGGAGCAAAGCACCATCGTGTTAATGTTTTGATGCTAGTGCTCCCGCCGGGCCCGTGTCCAGTGAAAGTTGACGAGCGGCCAATATTCGGGGATAAGCGGTTTCGAATCGGGGCGCCCCGACCAGGTGGCGCGAGGCCGCGGTTTCGTGTTCTTGCTCATTGCCCTGAATGCGGTCAGAATCGAAAAAACAGGCGTTTTCGCGCCTGCCTGTACGTTACTTGACTTTGGCTTTCGGTACTTTATCCATGCCAAGTACAAATCAAGACGCGCTTTGCGACTCCCTGCCGGATTTCCGCAACCTGGGTGTCACGGTGCGCATCCTGCTGCTTGGCAATATCGGAGGCTTCGCCGCCGCGCTGATCCAATCCGGGGACGTCGGGCAGCTGGCGCAGCAATTCACCGAACTGGCCGCCGTGCTCGAGCCGGTGCTGTTGCTGTCGCTGCTGTCGCTGTACGCCTTGTCGAAATGGCTCTCGCGCCTGCCCTACGCCTGGGGCGTTGCTATCGTGCTGCTGCTGGAGGAGGGCTTAACGGCGCTGGTGCTCAATGCCGGTATGGTCCTGGGCGAGGCGATCACGCCATTTGGCTTGGCGCGGGCATGGATCCTATGCGCGCTGCTCACGGCATTCCTCGTCGCCTACTTCTTCTGGCGCAGGCGTGCGTACTCGCCGGCACTGACCGAGGCGCGGCTGCAGGCGCTGCAGGCGCGCATCCGGCCGCATTTTCTGTTCAACAGCCTCAATGCCGTGCTCTCCCTCATTCGCAGCGACCCCAAACGCGCGGAAACGGCGCTGGAGGATCTGGCGGAGCTGTATCGCGCGCTGATGCAGGATAACCGCCGCCTGACCACGCTGGCAGAAGAACTGGCGCTGTGCCGCCAGTATCTCAACCTGGAGCAACTGCGCCTGGGCGCTCGTCTGCTCGTCGACTGGGATGTAGGAGCCATGCCGGGGGATGCGCTGGTGCCGCAACTGCTGCTGCAGCCGCTGGTGGAAAACGCCATCTATCATGGCATCGAGCCGGGCATGGAATCGGGCACGATACAGATCCGCATTGCCCGCGACAAAGACCGGGTACGGCTGCTGCTCTCCAATCCCTATCATCCCGACTACCAGCAACGCTCCGGCAACCGCATGGCGCTCGCCAACATCCGCGAGCGCCTGGCCTTGCATTTCGATGTCGAGGCGAACCTCGCCACCGAAGTGGTGGGCGACAGGTTCGAGATCCGCATCCTGCTGCCCTACCGGAGGCGGGAGTGAGCAACGGGCCGAGAGTGCAACGATTCGCCTGTTCCGGCAATGCCCGGACGCTACTGGCGGGCCAAGTACTGTTTTTTGCAGGTGCCGATAAGAGAGAAAGGGAATGATGCGCGCAAATCATGGACAGCAAGTGGTAGGCATTATCGGCGGCAGCGGCGTGTACGACATCGACGGTCTCGCCGGCAAGCGTTGGGAGAAGGTCTCATCGGCGTTCGGCGAGCCTTCGGACGAACTGTTGTGCGGCGAGCTCGACGGCCAGCCGATGGTGTTTCTGCCGCGGCACGGACGCGGGCACAGGATTCCGCCCTCCGAGATCAATTTCCGCGCCAACATCGACGCGTTGAAGCGCCTGGGCGTAACCGACGTCATTTCCGTCAGCGCCGTGGGGTCGCTGCGTGAGCACCTGCATCCGGGGATGTTCGTCATCGTCGACCAGTTCATCGACCGTACCTTTGCGCGCAGCAAAAGCTTTTTCGGGACCGGCATGGTGGCGCACGTTTCCATGGCGCACCCCGTATGCAGCCGCCTGGGCGACCACCTCGAGGCGGCGACGCGCGCAGCCGGCATCGACGTGGCGCGCGGGGGCACCTATCTCGTGATGGAGGGGCCGCAGTTCTCCAGCCTGGCCGAATCCGAGCTGTATCGCGGCTGGAACTGCGATGTCATCGGCATGACCAATATGCCCGAAGCCAAGCTCGCGCGCGAGGCGGAGATGTGCTATGCGACAGTGGCTATGGTCACCGATTACGACTGCTGGCACCCGCACCACGACGATGTGACGGTGGATGCGATCATCAAGGTGCTGCTCGCCAATGCGGAAAACGCGCGCGCCCTGGTGAAAAGAGTGGCGCCAATGCTGAAACGTGACCGCGACGCGGCCGGCTGCAGTTGCCACAGGGCGCTGGAACACGCGCTGATCACCGCGCCCGCGGCGCGCGATCCGGAATTGGTAAGGCGCCTGGACGCCGTGGCCGGACGCCTGCTGAATCCGAAATAATGCATTGAGGAGACGCACGTCATGCCGATCAAATCGCTCATCCGCACCATTCCGCATTATCCCAAACAGGGCGTCATGTTCCGCGACATTACGACCTTGCTCAAGGATCCGATCGGGTTTCGAGTTACCATCAACGAATTCGTCCAGCGTTATCGCGACGTGAAAATCGACAGGGTCGCCGCGATCGAGTCGCGCGGCTTCATCATCGGCGCCGCGCTGGCGTTTGCGCTGGGCGTGGGCTTCGTGCCGATACGCAAGAAAGGCAAGCTGCCGGCCGCAACCGTCGGTCACGACTATGAGTTGGAGTATGGGTTCGACCGCGTCGAAATGCACGTCGATGCGATTGTCAAAGGCGAGCGGGTGTTGCTGGTGGACGACCTGATCGCAACCGGAGGCACGGCCGAAGCGGCGATCAAGCTGATCGAGAAAGTGGGCGGAGTTATCGTCGAATGTTGCGCCGTGATCGATCTTCCGGACCTGGGCGGGCGCAAGCGCCTGAATAAGCTCAGACACAAGGTGTTTACCTTGTGCGAGTTCGCGGGTGACTGAGGCTGCCGCCCGAAGCGGAGCGCGGCCTTGGCTCGGCCATGCCTATTGCCGGTCGAATCGGGCTCACGCACGCGTGCGCTCATGACCGGCGCGCGACCCTGCTGCGAGGCGCGGTGCGCACAAGTGGCATAATGAGGCCGCGCGTGCCGGACCGCTGGCATTAGCCTGGTTCAGATCTTCTGAGCGACGACTGTACGCTGGAAATGGAATCGCCATGAAAGCTACAAAAAGAATGGCCCTGCTTTCGATCGCGACCTCGATCGCGACGCTGGCACTGAAGTTTGGGGCGTATTTCCTGACTGATTCCGTCAGCCTGTTGTCGGATGCCCTGGAGGCCCTGGTCAACCTCGCCGCGGGCGTGGTTGCCCTGACGGCGCTTACCATCGCCGAGCAGCCGGCCGACGATCGCCACACCTACGGCCACGACAAGGCCGAATATTTCTCCACTGGCGTGGAGGGCACGCTGATCCTGTTTGCGGCCGGCTCCATCATTTACGCCGGATGGAACCGCTTTGCACACCCGGCACCCCTGGAGAATCTTGGCTGGGGTATCGCCGTCGGGCTGCTCGCGGCGGCAATGAATTACACCACTGCCCGCCTCATGCTCAAGGTCGCGGCGAAGCATGACAGCGTCACCATCGAGGCGGACGCCAAGCACTTGTTGACCGACGTGTGGACCTCGGCCGGCGTCCTGGGCGGCCTGCTGGTCATCGTGTTCCTGCCGGGGTGGCAGATACTCGATCCGTTGATCGCGATCGCCGTAGGGCTGCACATCGTCATCACCGGCGTCGATTTGCTGCGGCGCTCGATCGACGGCCTGATGGATGCGGCCTTGACGCCACGCGAGATCCACAGGACCGAGGAGCTCATTCGCGCCGGGTTGCCCGCGGGCGCGAGCTTCCATGCGCTGCGCACGCGCAAAGCGGGCGCCGCGCGCTTCGTCGAGTTTCATCTGACGCTGCCGGGGGAGACCAGCGTGCGTGAATCCCATGCCTTGTGCGACCGGCTTGAAGGATCGATTGCCGGTCATCTGGCAAAGGCATCGGTCACGATACACGTCGAACCGCAGGAGGCGCAGGAATCCCCGGCGCGAGCGCCGTGACGCGGTTGGGGAGCGAGTGATGAAATACAAGGACTACTACCAGGTTCTCGGAGTCGAGCGTAACGCCGATACCGACGCGATCAAGAAGGCCTACCGCAAGCTCGCGCACAAGTATCATCCGGACGTGTCCAAGGATCCCGCCGGCGAGGAGAAATTCAAGGAGATTGCGGACGCCTACCAAACCCTGAAGGATCCGGAAAAGCGCGCCGCCTACGAGCAGTTGGGCCGTCATCAGCCGGGGCAGGAATTTCAGCCGCCTCCGGACTGGGGGAAGCAGTTCGGGGATGCGCCGTTTTCGTTCGACGGCGTCGATCTGGCAGATTTGTTCGCGGGGCTTGCGGGCGGCAAGCGGCAAGCGGGGCGCCAAGGCGGCACTTTCCAAATGCCCGGACAGGATTACGAGGTTACGGCACACATTACTTTGGATGAAGCCCGTCGCGGCACCACGGTGGATCTGAATCTGACCGTGCCGGAATACGATGAACGCGGCCGGCTGCATCGCGTGCCGCGGTCGTTCAAGGCGCGCGTTCCCAAAGGTGCGACGGACGGACAAAGGCTGCGGCTGCGGGGCAAGGGGGGGAAAGGGCTGGGCGGCGGAGCCGACGGCGACTTGTATCTCAATATCGCGCTGCACCCGCATGCGCTGTTTCGCGTAAGCGGCCATGATCTCTACCTGGATCTGCCGCTGACGCCCTGGGAAGCCGCGCTCGGCGCCGTCGTCGAAGTCCCCACGCTCGGCGGTTCGGTGCATCTCAAAGTGCCGCCGGAAACGCATGCCGGGCAAAAATTGCGACTTGCCCGGCGCGGATTGCCAAGACCGGGCGCGGGGGAAGGCGACCTGTTCGCGATCGTCCAGATCGCCGTGCCCACCGTGCTGAGCGAGCGCGAGCGGGCCTTGTTCAAGGAACTGGCGGATGGCTCGACTTTCAATCCGCGCGGACATTTCGAACAGGAGATCAGAAATGGAACCCGAACAAGCTGAAGCCGTGTGGCTGGACGCGCGGCACGAGTTTTCGTTTGCCGAACTGGCGCAGTGCTCCGGTTTGTCCGCAGCGGAACTGCGCGAACTCGTGGACTATGGCGCGCTCACGCCGAACAATCCGCAGGCTGCCGAGTGGACGTTCGGCGGGGATATGATCGTTACGGTGCAAACCGCGGGCCGCTTGCGCGATGACCTCGGACTCGAGCCGCAGGCGCTTGCGCTGGCGCTAACATTGATCGGTCGCATTCGCGAGCTGGAGGCACAATTGAGCAACTTGCGCGCGCAACTGCCGCGCCGATTTCCTTAGAGCCGGTTAAACAATGTCAGACACGGCCGCAGGACTTGATTTTTTGGGGCTTTAGGCCACATGATGAAGCAGCCCGATATTTTCGTGAGACCTACATGATCAGCCTGTTCGGAAGCAAGAAACCGGATCATCCGATGGCCGACATCAAGGAGGCGAGGAAGATTCTTGAGGAGTTGCCGGCCAACGACGCGTTCAAGTGCGCGGACGAGCTGACCCACTGGCTGCAGTCGGTCATGGCCGAGGAAGGCTTCAAACCGGAATATCGCGCTCAACTGGTACAACTGCTGGACGAGACGGCTCAGACTCACGTGCGCAAGCTCGCGCGCGACTACCTGGTCTCGCCGCGACTGGCGAGATACCAGGAGATCAGGCTGTGGACGGCGATATACGAATACTGGCGCGAGGCCGCGCTTGCCTACGCCGGCTGCATCGATCTGTACGCCGGCGGCGCCAAGGGCGCGGACGCGTTGAAGGGCAGCATGCCGCTGCTGCTGGTGCGCGCGCTGCGCGCGCTCGCCACCCAGTTGAAATGGATGTACGTGCGTTACGGGCCGATGGATCCGTCGGTATGGGGCGTCATCGCCAAGGTGTATGCGCTGGCGGAAGCGCGCAGGCTCGCGCGCTCCGCGGTGACGGTTTATCCCGGCATCCCGGGGGATTCGACGCCGGAGCAGGAGTTTCTGAAAGCGGTCATGCTGTCCGCCTCGTCGCCCGACAGCCTGCTGCCGCTGGAGATGGAACTGTGCGAGCGCCTGATCGCGCATTTTTGCGCCTCGTTCACGCTGCGTCTGGACCGGCAGCCCGATATTGCCTACTGGATCGACCTTGCCACCAGCCAGGCGCCGCTGCGCCTGGCGCGCCCGCCCCAGCATGCGCCCACGCTGCGCTTCTTTGCCGCCGGCACGGCGCTGGAGGAACTGGAAAATCTGATCGGCTCGGTCAAAACGACGGGCAGTGTGCCATCGCAGGTGAATCTCGGCGGCAGCTACCCGGCCGAAGCCGTGCTCGACGTGGCAAACCATCTGGCCCTGTACTGGTCGTCCAAGCCGCCGGAGCGCAAGCACCAGCGCCATCGGGTGAAGTCGCGCCTCAATGTCACCCACGGCTACGACGGCGTGCTGGCGGTGCTCGGCGGCGTCGGCAATGCCGATTCCTCGGGCGCCGAAACCTGGATCGTGGAGAACGTCAGCGCCGGCGGCTTCGGCGCCGGCATTCCGGAGATCAAGGGTGACTGGCTGAAAATCGGCTGTCTGCTTGGTCTGCAGCCCGAGGGCGGCGACAACTGGGTACTCGGCGTGATCCGCCGCCTTCACCGCGATAGTGCGCACCAGGGCTCGGTCGGGATTCAGACCATCGCCAAAGCCGCGCAGCGGGTGCAATTGAGCTTCGCCGGCGGTGGCGGCAGCGAGAGCGGCATTCTCGTGAGCGACGGCAGCGATGCACCCGGTGCGGCGCGCGTGTTGCTGCGGGCCGGCGTGTTCGCCGCCGGGCAGAACATGGAATACCGCAGGGGCGACGTTACCTGTTTGCTCCTGCCTCAGGGCGTAGTCGAGAGCGGCGAAGAGTACGAGGTGGTCAGGTTTCGCGAGATGATACGCGACACCAGCGAATAAATGCCGTGCCCGCTCAGGCGAACACGCGCCTGAGCCAGTTGTCGATGTCGGCGATTTCCTGCGGGCACACCGAGTGCTCCATCCGGTACTCGTGCCATTCGAGCGCGTACCCCTGCTGCTGCAGCAGGTCGCGCGAAGCCTCGGCGCGAGCACAGGGGATCATCGGGTCGGCAGTGCCGTGCGCCATGAAAATCGGCACTTCACGGTTGGCCGGGTTTGCCTCCGCCGCAAGCCGGTCGGCGAGCGGCACATAGGTCGAGAGCGCCATGATGCCGGCCAGGCGCTCGCCATGGCGCAGGCCGGTTTGCAGCGCAATCGCGCCACCCTGGGAGAAGCCGGCGAGCACGATGCGACTCGCGCCGATGCCGCGGGATTTCTCGCGCGCCAGCAGGTCTTCGATGCGATATTGCGAGGCGCGCACGCCCATTTCATCTTCGCGCCGGATGGCCGCGTCGCTGATGTCGTACCAGGCTCGCATCACGTAGCCGCCGTTGACGCTCACCGGCATCATCGGGGCATGCGGGAAGACGTAGCGCACGGCGACGGGCAGTTCGATTTCGTCGGCCAGAGGCGCGAAGTCGTTGCCGTCGGCGCCGAGGCCGTGCATCCAGATGATGCTGGCCCGGGGATCGGGCGCAGTCTCGATTTCTATGGTTTCCAGGGTTTCCGCGCTCAAAGCCGCTAATCCTTCTTCGGCCGGATCGCCGATTTCGGGCGAAAAGTTCTGATCACGTCCTCGTTGGTCTCGATATACGGTCCGCCGATGAGATCGATGCAATAGGGCACGGCGGCGAATATGCCCGGCACGAGTTGCTTGCCCTCCCGGTCCTTGAGGCCTTCCAGCGTTTCCCTGATCGACTTGGGTTGGCCGGGCAGGTTGATGATAAGGCTGCCCACTGCAGGAACCGCAGCAATGCCGGCCGCGCGGCGGAAGCGGATCACCGCAACCTGGTGCGACAGGATCGCGGTGGGCACGAACTCCAGGCTGATCCTGCGCATCTGCTCGCCGAAACCGGGCATCAGCTTGTCGGCGACGGCGAGCGTGGCCTCGGGCGTGACGTCGCGCAGGGCCGGGCCGGTGCCGCCGGTGGTGAGCACGAGGTGGCAACCGGCTTGATCGACCAGCTCGATCAGAGTCTTCTCGATTACCGGCCGCTCGTCCGGAATCAGGCGCGTTTGCACGCGCCAGACCGGGCTGGCGATGGCCTTGCCGAACCAGTCCTCGAGCGCCGGGATACCCTCGTCCCGGTACACGCCGGTCGAGGCGCGGTCGCTGATCGAAACCAGGCCGATCAATAGTTCGTCGGGATTGTTTTGCATGCGTTTAGTCGGGCCGCCGAACTTCAGCTATCGGCTGCGCCTTTGTAATCATCTCGCGCAGCACCCGGAACAGCTCGCGCCGGCTCCTGGGCGGCAAGGCCGCACTCTGTTCGCGCCGCGCGTTGTGGAGCAGGGTGCGCAGTTTCTGGCTATCCGCGCCCGGGTATTCGTGCAGAAAGCGCGCCAGAGCCGGGTCGCCGGCGAGCAACTCCTCGCGCCAGCGCTCGAGGGCGTGCAACTGCGCGGTGTGCTCGCGCCCTTGCGCTCGCCACTGGTCGAGCCGGTCGCGTATCGGCGCGGCGTCGATGTCGCGCATCAGTCGGCCGATGTACTGCATCTGCCGCCGCCGCGCCTCGTGTTTGGTGAGGTGCCGGGCTTCCTGCACGGCTTCAAGCAGTGCCTCTGGCAGCCGCATGCTCTCGAGTTGCTGCTCATTCAGCTCGACCAGTTGTACGCCCAGGTCCTGCAAGGCGAGCATGTCTTTCTTCTTGCGCGTTTTGCTGGTCAGTTCGTCTTGCATGGTGTCGGGGGCATGTAGGTTCGGCCTGCTATGATAATGGTTTTTACGGATCAAACCCTATCCCAATGGCCACAGCGCGCTTCACCTATCCGCTCGATACCCTAAGACAAATCGCCCTGGATCTGCTGCGCCAGGCCGCCGCGCACGGCGCGAGCGCCTGCGAAACCGATGTGTCCGAGGGCTACGGCCAGACCGCCGTGGTGCGCAAGGGCGAGGTCGAAACCATCGAGTACAACCGCGACAAGAGCATAGGCGTCACCGCCTACCTCGGCCAGCGCAAGGGTTTTGCCAGCACCTCGGATTTTTCGCCCAAGGCGCTCACCGACACCGTGGCGGCGGCGGTCAGCATCGCGCGCTTTACCGCGAGCGACGACTGTGCCGGCCTGGCCGAACCCGAGCTGATGGCACGCGAGATCCATGACCTCGACCTGTTCCATCCCTGGGACCTGCCCATCGACGAGGCGATCGAGCGCGCGCGCGCCTGCGAGGCCGCGGCGTTCGCCCTGGATGCGCGCGTCGTCAACTCCGAGGGGGCGGGGGTCTCGACCCAGCAGCATCAGTTCGTGGTGGCCAACTCCAATGGTTTTGCCGCCGGCTATCCGACTACGCGCCATTACCTCTCATGCGCGGTGATCGCCGAGCAGGGCGGGTCGATGCAGCGCGACGATTGGTATGTCGAGGCGCGCAACGCGCGCGATCTGCCCGCCGGCGAGGCGGTGGGGCGCTATGCCGGCGAGCGCGCTCTCGCGCGCCTGGGCAGCCGCAAGCTCAAGACCATGAAAGTGCCGGTGCTGTTCGAGGCGCCGATGGCCGGCGGCTTGCTGGCAAGCTTTGTCAGCGCGGTGAGCGGCGGCAACCTTTACCGCAAGACCTCGTTTCTGCTCGACAGCCTGGGCAAGCAGGTGTTCTCGCCGCTGGTGCAGATCAAAGAGCAGCCGCACCTCGCGAAAGGGCTGGCGAGTGGCTATTTCGACGACGACGGCGTCGCCACGCATCCGCGCGAGGTGGTGAAGGACGGCGTGCTGCAGGGGTATTTCCTCGGCACCTACTCGGCGCGGAAGCTCGGCATGAAGAGCACCGGCAACGCCGGCGGCAGCCACAACCTGATACTTCAAAGCGGCGAGCTCTATCTGCCCGGGCTGTTGAAAAAAATGGGCCGCGGCCTGTTCGTCACCGATCTGATGGGACATGGAATCAACATGGTCACCGGCGATTATTCACGCGGCGCGGCCGGCTACTGGGTGGAGGGCGGGGCGATCCGCTACCCGGTGGAGGAGATCACCATCGCCGGCAATTTGCGCGACATGTTCAAGGGCATCGCGGCGGTGGGCAAGGACGAGCTCACGCGCGGTTCGCGCCGCTGCGGCTCTATTCTCATCGACAGCATGACCGTCGCCGGCAACTGAGCTGATACGCCCGGGATTCACGGCGACCAGGCGCGGCGGACCGCGATGTAAGCAGGGGAATTCCTTGCCGACAACAGGCAGAAATCCCCTATAATCTCCGCGCCGTGGCCCGCAAGTCCGGGGTACAAATGCGGCCTGACGTCCTTGCCTGATCAAGAGGAATCCCGTGAAACTACTTCTCCGTTTATCCGCTCTTATCGATGCGCTGAACGAGCGCGTCGGCCACCTCAGCTATTGGCTGATTCTGGTTGCGGTGCTGATCAGCGCCGCCAACGCGACCATGCGTTACGCCTTCAATATGAGCTCGAACGCCTGGCTCGAAATCCAGTGGTACCTGTTTTCGGCGGTATTCCTGTTCTGTGCCGGTTACGCTCTGCTGCACAATCAGCACGTGCGCATCGACGTCATCTCCGGGCACCTGTCGAAGCGCGCCCGGGCCTGGATCGACGTGCTGGGGACGCTGTTCTTCCTGCTGCCGATGGCGATTGCCATCATGTGGATGTCCTGGCCGGTATTTGTCGATGCCTACGAACACCATGAGGTTTCGACCAACGCCGGCGGTCTCATCGTCTGGCCCGGACGCCTGATGCTTCCGGTCGGATTCTTCCTGCTGATCCTGCAGGGGATTTCGGAACTGATCAAGCGCGTCGCTTTCCTGCGCGGCTTGATTCCGGACCCGACGGATACGCACGAAGGCCCGAGTCTGGAAGAGCAGCTCGCCGAGGCGCTGCGCAAGGAACGGGGAGAAGCGGCGTGAGCTTGGGCGCGGGGGCAGCGCGTATGGGGAATGCGGGCAGGGCGAATGAGGGCCGAGGCCGGCGGCTGACTGTTTGTGCAACCGGGGTTGTCGAGGCGGCGACATGATCGAATTACTGACGCAGAACATGGCGCCCCTGATGTTCGCGGCGCTGGTGATTTTCCTGCTGATCGGCTATCCGGTCGCTTTTGCGCTTGCCGCCAACGGTATTCTGTTCGGCCTCGTCGGCATCGAACTCGGATTGCTGCATCCTTCGCTGTTCCAGGCGCTGCCGCAGCGCATATGGGCGGTGATGTCGAACGAGACCCTGCTTGCGGTGCCGTTTTTCACCTTCATGGGTCTGGTGCTGGAGCGCAGTGGCATGGCCGAGGACCTGCTCGACACCATCGGCCAGATTTTCGGGCCCTTGCGCGGCGGCCTCGCCTTTGCCGTGATTTTCGTCGGCGCGCTGCTCGCCGCTACTACCGGCGTGGTGGCGGCTTCGGTGATTTCGATGGGCCTGATCTCGCTGCCGATCATGCTGCGCTACGGTTATGACAGGCGCCTGGCCTGCGGCGTGATCGCCGCGTCGGGCACGCTGGCGCAGATCATTCCGCCGTCGCTGGTGCTGATCGTCATGGCTGACCAGTTGGGCCGGTCCGTGGGCGATATGTACGCCGGCGCCTTCGTTCCGGGGCTCGGCCTCGCCGGTTTGTACTTCGCGTACGTCTTGGGTGTCACGCTGTTGAAACCGGTCTGGGTGCCGGCCTTGCCGGCGGAAGCGCGCACTTTCCGCGAGCCGAACGGCAGCAGCGGTATCCCCTCTCTGGCGGTCCTGGTCATTATCGCGGCGTCCGCCTCGGTCGCCTTTTCCAAGTATTACTACGCGCCCGGCGCGCCTCTGGACGAATTGCTGGTGGTTTCGACTGCGGTCGGGGTCGGCGTCGCCTTTGTCGCCGCGGTGCTCAACCATGTGCTCAAACTTGGCCTGCTGTCGCGGATCGCGGCGCGCGTGACCTTCGTCCTGATCCCGCCTCTGGGACTGATTTTTCTAGTTCTAGGCACCATTTTCCTCGGCGTGGCGACGCCGACCGAGGGTGGGGCGATGGGCGCCACCGGCGCCCTGATCATGGCGCTGGCGCGCCGGCGCCTGTCGTTCCCGCTGCTGCGCCAGGCGATGGATGCGACGGCGAAGCTGACCTCCTTCGTCGTGTTCATCCTGGTCGGCGCGCGCGTGTTCAGCCTGACGTTCTACGGCGTGGACGGCCACTTCTGGGTGGAGCATCTGCTCACCGGGCTCCCCGGCGGTCAACTTGGCTTCCTCATCGCGGTAAATGTGCTGGTGTTCGTGCTGGCGTTCTTTCTCGACTTTTTCGAGCTGGCATTCATCATCATCCCCCTGCTCGCACCGGTGGCGGAGAAACTCGGCGTCGACCTCGTCTGGTTCGGCGTGCTGCTGGCGATCAATATGCAGACTTCGTTCATGCACCCCCCGTTCGGTTTCGCCCTGTTCTATCTGCGCAGCGTGGCTCCGGTCAGGGATTACGTTGACCGGGTCAGCGGCAAGCGCAAAGCCATGGTGACCACCGGCCAGATCTACTGGGGCGCGGTGCCCTTCGTCCTGATCCAGGTACTGATGGTCGGACTGGTGATCGCGGTGCCGGATATAGTCGGTGGGGGAATGGTGAAGAAGGCGGCCATCGACACCGACAAGATGGAAATCCGGGTGCCCGACGCGGCGGTCGGGGCAGGCGCCAAAAGCCAGAACGATATGGAAGACGCGCTCGAACGCGAACTTCGCAAGGACACCGCGACTGAATCGCCGGCAGACGCGCAAGACGCAGCCAAGGGCGGCTCCGGTAAGGCGGTCGCGCCCAAGGGCGAGGCGGCCGCGAAACCGCCTGGCGGGACGAAGAACTAGCGGTGGTCTGAAAACGCGGTCGCCGGGCGGCATAAAAAAACTCCGCTCGCGCGGGGTTTTTTTAAAGTTGGCCGGGGCGGGGCCACGACCGCACTCCGAGCCCGACGCCGGTTCTTACTTCGGTGCGCGCTGGGACAGGCGTTCCGCCGCCACGGCAAAATTGCTCATATGGTTTTCCGCGATCGAGAACCATTGCACCTCATCGGAGCGGAACTTGCTCATGGAATCGTAGATCTTCTTGAACCTGGGATTCGCGGCCGAGGTTTCGGCGTTTACTTCATTGGCGGCTTTATAGCAGGCCGCCATGATTTCGTTCGAAAACGCCCGCAACTGAACGCCGTTCGCGAGCAGCCGCTTCATCGCGGCGGGATTGTCCGCGTCGTATTTCGAAAGGATCCAGCCATTGGTGTCGGAGCAGGCCAATTCCAGGATGGCCTGGTACTCCTTGGGCAGGGCCTCCCACGCCTTGATATTCACCAGCAGATCCGATTCGGTGCCGGGTTCCCACCAGCCCGGATAGTAGTAGTACTTCGCCACCTTGTAGAAGCCGAGCTTCTCGTCGTCATACGGGCCTACCCACTCCGCCGCGTCGATCGTGCCTTTTTCCAGCGCCGGATAGATGTCTCCGGCGGCGATCTGCTGCGGCACCACGCCCAGCTTGCTCATCACCCGGCCGGCGTAGCCGCCCATGCGGAACTTCAGGCCCTTGAGATCGGCGACCGTCTTGATTTCCCGGCGAAACCAGCCGCCCATCTGACAGCCGGTATTGCCGGAGGGGAACTGAATGCAATTGTAGTCGCGGTAGAAATCGCGCACCAACTCCATGCCGCCGCCGTGAGCCATCCACGCGTTCTGCCCGCGCGCATTCAGGCCGAACGGGACGGCGCAGTTGAGTGCAAACGTGGGATCCTTGCCGTAGTAGTAATAGGTCGACGTATGCCCGCATTCCACGGTGCCGTTTTGCACCGCATCCAGGACCTGCAGCCCGCCTACGATCTCGCCGGCAGCGAACACCTTGATATTGAATTTGCCGCCGGTCGCAGCCGCCACGCGCTTGGAGAGATGCTCCATGCCGCCGAAAAGGGTGTCGAGGCTTTTGGGCCAGCTTACGGCCATGCGCCACGTGACGGTAGGTGATTGCGCATTGACGATGGCCGGCGCGGCGGCCACGCCCGCGGCCAAACCCAGGCCGGCTTTTTTCAGGAAGGAACGACGTTGCACTGTGATCTCCTCATTTGCTTGGATCGCGTTCTAGTCATGGCACCCGCTGCCTTGCAGAGGCCTTGCGCTGCGCGCTGCGACATTGTAGCCGGATTACGAGGCAAACAGCCGTATCCACTGCTGCCCTCCGGGGGGGCGCCCGCGCGCGGCCGCCGGGGGGGCGGGCATTGCGGCCGAGCACCTCCTCGCTCGAATACCCGGTGATGCGCTCGAACGCTGGATTGACGTAGACAATTCTGAAGATCGTGGATTTTGCAGACGCTACCCTTGCCTTGGAATAGGATCCCATCGCTGTCCTGAAATTGGCTTCAGAATACGCCTAGCCTCCTGGTGGCTTTGTGTCGACATACTTGGCGATGAGCCCCATCACCGCCGGCGACAGGTTCAGGAACCTGCATCCGGCGCGGACGACCTTGAGGCCACCCGGGAGCCTGTCTATTGTGGTGTGTCGCACCTCCAGGTCGACGATCACCGGTTCACAGTCCGGGCATACGAGCCGGCACCCTGGGAGGACCGTGCCGGGCATCAGCGCGGCGGCGGAGTCGATCACTATGCCGATGCCTCCCTGGCTCACGTCGGTGATCACGGCTTCGAAGGCCGCGGCGGCGCCGGGATAGGCCTCGCACTGCAGTGGCGGCCGCGGATCTTGTGTGCGCTGGTACATCCGCCGGCGGCTGATTGCAACGGCGTCCGGGAAATCGAGCCGAATCGCCTCGCTGCCTTCGTGGGAAAAGGCCACCAGATTGCCCGCCACGAATGCGATCCGCCACTCGCCCCACTCGACCTGGAGGTCAGCGCGCGGCAGGGCGAGCAGGGCCATGTTGGCTGCCTCGTCGGAACTACGATCGAGGAGCAGCAAGCACCGTTGTCTGTCCACCAGGCGCAGCCGCGAGCGGAACGGCGGGGTGCAAGTGCCCATTTTCGACTCGAGGATCTCGCCCTGCGCAGCCAGCGCCTCCAGAACGGCTATCTCGGCGTCGGTCGCCATACCCTGCCTCACGAAAGGTTGGGAAAATCGTTCTGCCCGTTGCCGGTGCCCTGTGCCGAGGCAACGCCGCGGTAATGCCTGATTGGCGCTCCGTGCGCCCAATTGCGCTCGCTGGGGTTAGCAACACGCGTTCTGCTGCCCCGATCCGCGCCGTTCGATAGCCGCGCAACGGGCCTTATGGCCGATCATGCGCTGGATGCGCGAAGCGAGTCAAGCGCGCGGGCGAAATGCATGACGTTTTCCGCCAATTTGCCTGAAGCCATGCGGTAGTATACGGGCTCGCCCTGCGCTCCCAGTCGAAGCCATGCACGATGTCACCCGCTGTCACCCTGATACCCCATGTTTGCGGCGACGCGCACATAGAGTTGGCTGAATGAATTTCTTTTCCAAGCTGTACTACAAATTGCGCAAAATGTGGAAGGCGATCCAGCTCTATCTGGTCATCGCCGGACCGGGCATCGTGGTCATGGTCGCCGACAACGATGCCGGTGGCATCACCACCTATGCAGCCACCGGCGCCAAGTACGGCTACCACCTGATCTGGTTCCTGCTGCTCCTGATCCCGGCGGCCTATTACGTGCAGGAGATGACCGTGCGCCTCGGGGCGGTCACCAAACGCGGCCTGGCGGAGGCTATTTTCGACGGTTTCGGCGCTACCTGGGGCTGGTACGCGCTCGTCGACCTGATGCTGGTGAACTGGCTGACGCTGGTCACCGAATTCATCGGCATGACGGCCGCCCTGCACATATTCGGGGTGCCGCCCTGGCTGACGGTTACCGGGGTGGTGCTGCTGATGGCCATTATCGTCTTGAACGGCCGCTACTGGACCTGGGAGAAAATTGCGCTCCTGTTCTGCGCCCTGAACCTGATTTACATTCCGGCCGCCTTCATGATCCATCCATCGGTTTCGGACATCCTGAAACAGGGCCTGATCCCGAACTTCCCCGGCGGCTTCAACGGCCCGTTGTTCTTTTTCCTCATGGCCAACATCGGCACCACCATCGCGCCGTGGATGCTGTTTTTCCAGCAAAGCGCGGTGGTGGACAAGGGCATGCAGGAAAAAGACATACCCTGGGGCAAATTCGATACCCTGCTCGGGTCTGCGCTCACGGTGGTGGTGGCGATTTTCATCGTCATCGTCACCGGCACGACCCTGAACGG
>JAZDIA010000051.1:0-10682 GCA_043805375.1 Pseudomonadota bacterium | reverse complement strand
GATCCAGGGCGACAACCCCGAAGCGCTGAAAGCGCTGCTCCCCTTCTATCCCGGCCGAGTGAAGTGCATCTACATCGACCCGCCTTACAACACCAAAGCCGCGTTCGAGCACTACGACGACAATCTAGAGCACAGTCAGTGGCTCAGCCTGATGTACCCGCGGCTGGTGCTGCTGCGCGAACTGCTCTCCGAGGACGGTTCGATTTGGGTCTCCATCGACGACAACGAGTGGCATTACCTCAAGGTGAGAACCAGTAACTCACAATTGAGCATAGTTGCTGTAAACGGTTGCTGTTACGGCACAGACAACAACCCAGACAAGGGAGACTATTTCAAATACTGCGGTCAACGCTTTTGGCAATTCATATCAGGCAACACCAACCTGTTTACAGAAATCATCGAACCACTTGGGTATAAAGCCAAAGAGAAGAATGATGACTTTGTCCAATCTTATTCGCAAATGATTAACAAATTCACCAAAGACTTTTCAAATACATTCTGCAAGGACAATGGAGAAATTGACTGGGGCACATTGGTTCGATTTAACTCTGCGACAGCCGAGCCAAAGAAATAGAAAAGAACGACCAACAAGGCGCTGCATTTGACCACTTTTCCATTGCGCTCCAAAGCCGCAGGTAAGCTTTGCCAATGGATGCGCGCAAGGTCCGCGTTACAGATTCGGATGCAAAAACGGCCAAGGCGAGGCTTCCGAGCCGGGCTCGACCGGCACTTCGATCAGCACCGGGCCGGACTGGGCGAATCCTTTCTCCAGCGCCGCCTTCAGTTGCGCCGGCGTTTTCGCCAGATACGCGCATGCGCCGAAACACTCGGCCAGCCTGACGAAGTCCGGATTGGTGAGCGAGGAGCCGATCTCGCGCCCCTTGTAGACGTTGCGCTGGTCGCGCAGCACGTTGCCGTAGCCGGAATTATTGAACACGATGGTGACCAGGTTGATGTTGTATTTGACCGCCGTCGCCAGTTCCATCACGCCGAACATGAATCCGCCGTCGCCCGCGACCGAGACGACGGGCTTCTCCGGGTTGGCGATTTTCACTCCGAGCGCGGTCATGAAACCGAAGCCGACGTTGTCCTGATAGCCGCCGGTGACGAAAGTGCGCGGCTCATACACCGGGAAGCCGAAGCGCGAGGCAAAGCCGACCTGCGAGATTTCCTCGACGAAAAAGCCGTCCCGCGGCAGCACCTCGCGGATCGCGTCGAGGTAGCCCATTTGCGGCTGCACCCTCTGGATTTCCTGCCGGAACTGCGCCTTCAGCGCCTTGAATTCCTCTTCTCTCGACGGCCGCTTCGCCAGCGTCGCGGCGAGCGCATCGACCAGGGCGCGCGCGCCCGGTTTCGCGTCGGTCACGATGCCGACATCGGGTCTCACACGGAACATCTCGGTCGGATCGATGTCGATGCGTATCACCTTGAGGCCATCGGGTATCTTCACCCAGCGCAGGTACTGCAGCTCCAGGCGCGTGCCGATGCCGACCAGGACATCGGTCGCGAGCCATGGTTTGATGCCGGCGCCGCAGGAAAAACCGTAAGGCGTGTCCTCGCCGACGATGCCGCGGCCGCTGCGGTGCGAAGTCACCGGCGCCTGCAGCAGTTGCGCGAGTTCCAGCACTTCCGCGCCGGCGTCAACTGCGCCGCTGCCGACGGTGATCATCGGATTTCTCGCGTTCCGCAACAAGGCGACCGCGCGCGCAATCGCGTCCGGGTCCGGCGCAGGCGGCGGGGCAACATCCATCGGCACCTCGAGATCGACCAGCGCCTTGGCGCCGAACACGTCCCACGGCGTCTCGATCGCGACCGGACGGGTGCGGCCGGTGGTGAGCTGCTTGAACGCTTCCCCTACCACCCTCGGGGCATCGGTCGGATGATTGATGCGCTCGGACCATTTCGTCAGCCCGCGCAAGATCGCCAGCTGGTCCGGCAACTCGTGCAGAATGCCGCGGCCGCGGCCGATGTGGTACGACTGAATGTTGCCGGTAATGCAGAGCACCGGCGCGTTGGCCCCGTACGCCGTGCACAGCGCGGCGCCGGCGTTGAGCACGCCCGGCCCCGGCACGCAGGTGAAGGCGCCGACGCGGCCGGTCGACTTGGCGTAACCGTAGGCCATGTAGCCGCTGCCCTGCTCGTGCCGGTTGACGATGAAGCGTATCTTGTCCCGGTGTTCATACAGCGCATCGATGAAATCGTAAGTGTGCGCGCCGGGAAGGCCGAAGACCGTATCCACGCCGTGGCGTATCAGCGATCTGGCGATCGCCTCTCCGGTGCTCATCTTTTCTGCGTTGCCCATTCAGGATTTCCCCTTTTCTTGCACTGAAGTGTCGCCCGGCCGGCGCCCGCGCGCCGCGTGCCTTTCCAGGTACGCCATCGTAACCGCGCCCCGGCGCTTAGCCAAGCTCGCCGCGTCGGTGTTTCCCGACATGAGGGCGCATCACGTGGCTGGTGTTGCGGCCTACTCACCCATCTGCAGCAAGGCCCCGCGCGCTCGCGCGTTGCGGAAGGCGGCGAAGAATATGCCGGCACCTGCGGCAACATACAGCGCATTGAGCGCCACCGCGCCTGCGAACAGATCCCACTTGAACGCCGCCTCCAGCAGCACCCCACGCATGCCTTCGAACACGTAGCTCGACGGCAGGCACCAGGCCACGCCTTGCAGCCAGCCCGGCAGCACGCCGATCGGGTAGTAAATGCCAGAAATCGGCGCAATCACGAAAATCACGCCCCAGGCAAGATTCTCCGCCGCCAGGCCGTAACGCAGCACCAGCGCCGCCACCATCAGGCCGACCGCCCAGCCGGTGACGAGCAGGTTGGCGAAGAACGCCACCAGCGGCAGCCCCAGGTCGAAGATCGAAGTCGCATACAGCACGATGGCCAGCGCCGCCGCCGCGCCGACGCCGGCACAGGTGCGCAGCAAGCTCACCGCGACCATGGCGGCGATAAGATCGAGCGGTCTGAGCGGGCTCACGAACAGATAGCCGAGATTGCGCGAATACAGCTCCTCGAGAAAGGCAAGCGCAAACGCGAGCTGGCCGCGGAACAGCACTTCCCACAACAGCAGCCCGGATACGAGCAGTGCCGGCACCTGCGCCACGACGGAAGAATTGGTGGCGAAAAACTTGGCGATGAAGCCCCACAGCACCATGTTCATCGTCGGCCAATAGGCGGTTTCGAGCACGCGCACCCAGGACCGGCGCCACAAATAGACATGGCGCAGCACCATGCCGTAAATGCGCTGCAGTGAGGCGCTCATCCGTGCACCTCGTCCGCCGCCACCTCGACCGCCCGATGCTCGGCGCGCGCCACGTCCAGGAACACCTCTTCCATGCTGCTGCGGCCGTAACGCGCGATCAGCTCCGTTGGCGAGCCCCGATCGACGATGCGTCCCTGCTTCATCATCAGCACCTGGTGGCAGATGCGTTCCACTTCGACCATGTTGTGCGAGGCGAGCAGCAGGGTGGCGCCGGATTGCTTCTGGTATTCGACCAGGTACGCGCGGATGCGGTCGGCGACATCCGGATCGAGCGAGGCCGTGGGCTCGTCCAGCAGCAGCACCTCGGGGCGGTTCAGCAGCGCCTTCGCCACCGACACGCGCGTGCGCTGGCCGGCGGAAAGCGTGCCGTAATCGCGCTTGAGCAGGGGCGCGAACTCGAACTGCGCGGCGAGTTCTGCAATGCGTTGCCGGATCCGCGCGAGGCCGTAGAGATGGGAAAAAACGACCAGATTTTCCTCGACCGTGAGCTTCTTCGGCAGATCGACGTAGGGAGAAGTGAAATTCATCCGCGGCAAGGCGCGGTAGCGATCGCGCGCCATGTCTATGCCGAGCACGCGTACGCTGCCCGAAGTAGGCAGCAGCACGCCGAGCAGGATGGCGAGCGTGGTGGTCTTGCCGGCGCCGTTTCCGCCGAGGAGCGCACAGGTGGTGCCGCGCTCGACATGGAAGCTCAGGCCGTCCACGGCCTGCACCTCGCCGTAGCGCTTGACCAGGTTTTCGACCGCGATCGCGTGGCTCAAGCGCTTCCTCTACAGTTTCGTGCTCTCGCCCTATCTCAGAGCAGCCGGGCGAACGAGTGTTAGAATTTTAGCATGAAGCCGCTATTGCCCCGACTTACCGGAACGCGTCTGTACTGCGATTTACACCTCTCCCCGGGTGCGGAAATTGTCCTGCCCGAAGCCGCTGCCCGCCATGCCGTCAGCGTATTGCGCCTGCAAGCAGGCGACAGCCTCAAGCTGTTCAACGGCTTGGGCGGCGAATATTCGGCCAAGCTGGTAGCCGTGAGCAAACGCGAAACCAGGGTGCGCCTGATCGAATTCCACGCGGCCGAGCGCGAATCGCCACTGGCGATAACGCTGGCGCTAGGCATCTCCGCCGGCGAACGCATGGATTACAGCCTGCAAAAGGCGACCGAACTCGGCGTCACCGCTATTCAACCGCTCGCCACCGAGCGCAGCCTGGTGAAGCTCGCCGGCGAGCGCGCCGACAAGCGCCTGCAGCACTGGCAGCATGTGGTCATCGCCGCCTGCGAGCAGTGTGGACGCAACCGCGTGCCCGCGGTCGCGCCGGTTCAGACGCTCTTCGCTTATCTCGCGGCGGCCGACCGCAACCGGCGGCGGCTGCTGCTGTCGCCGAATGCGCCCACGCCCTTGAAGCGGGTGCCGCCCGCTGCTGCCGTGGTGCTGCTCGTCGGCGCCGAGGGCGGCTTCGCGCCATCCGAATACCAGGCTGCCGAGGCAAGCGGGTTCGAGCCGGTCAGCCTGGGGCCGCGCATACTGCGCGCCGAAACGGCGCCGGTCGCGGCGCTGGCGGTGCTGCAGGCGCTGTGGGGGGATATTTAGCGTGCTCATCCTGCGCGCGTCCCTGCGCTTGCCGAATAGGAGTACGCGATGGTATCGGTTCCGGCAAGGGTAAACCTGGCGATCGACGAACAGGTGCGCGATCTGACGCTCAGGAATCTGGTGACGCCGACACGTCCATCCCCTTAGCCTACGGAGGGTCACTCAGAACGCATGATCCCAGGGGATGCTCAGGCGCATGGCCGAATTGATCAGCCCCACCATGCTATAGGTTTGCGGAAAGTTTCCCCACAACTCGCCCGTGCGCGGATCGATATGCTCGGACAGCAGGCCGTGGCGGTTGCGCGCGGCGAGCATGCACTCGAACAGCACACGCGCCTCGGCGCTCCGGCCGAGCGCGGCCAGGGCATCGATGTACCAGAAAGTGCAGACGATAAAGGCATTGGCCGGCACGCCGAAGTCGTCCGGGTCGCTATAGCGGAAAACGTACTGGCCTTTGCGCAATTCGCGCTCGACGGCCGCGACCGTCCCGGCAAAACGCGGGTCGTCGGCGCGCAGGAATCCCAATTCGTGCAGCAACAGCAAACTCGCATCGAGAGATTCGCCGCCGAAAGTGGCGACAAAGCTGTTGCGGCCGGGGTTCCAGGCGCGCTCGATGATCGCCGGTCTCAGCCGATCGGCCGTGGCGCGCCAGTAAGAAGCGCGCGCGGCGAGTCCGATGCGCGCGGCGATCTTGGCCAGGCGATCGCAGGCCGCCCAGCACATCACGCTGGAGAAGGTATGCACATGCTCGGCGCCGCGCAACTCCCACAAGCCCGCGTCGGGCTTGTCGTAGAGCGCGGCTGCACGCTCGCCCAGCGACTCCAGCCGCCGGAACAAGCCCTCATCGCCGCGGCGTTTTACGCGCTGATCGAAGAACAGGTGCGCCGAAGCCAGCACGGCCGAGCCGTACACGTCGTTCTGCACCTGGAGATAGGCCTGGTTGCCGACGCGCACCGGACCTATGCCGCGATAGCCGGGGAGCGAGTCGATCTTGTGCTCGTCCATCCTGGGATTGCCGCTTATGCGGTATACGGGCTGAAGCAGCGCGCCGTTCGCGCCGGCGGTCATATTGACGATGTAGTCCATGTAGCGTTCCATGGCCACGGTCACGTTGAGCCGGTTCAGCGCGTTCACGACGAAATAGGCGTCCCGGATCCAGCAATAGCGGTAATCCCAATTGCGCCGGCCATCCGCCCCTTCCGGGATCGAGGTGGTGACCGCGGCGACGATCGCGCCGGTATCGTCGAAAGCGTTCAGCTTGAGCGTAATCGCGGCGCGGATGACCGCTTCCTGCCATTCGTAGGGAATCGCAAGATAACGAACCCATTGCCGCCAATGGGCTGCGGTTTCCTCGAAAAAGCGCCGGCACACGTCGTCTACCGAACCCTGCAAGGTTTCGTCCGGCCCCAGCAGGAAGGCCATCTGCGCATTCAGCACGGTTTCCGTTTCCTCGAGAATCGCGGTAACGGAGCTGCTGGTCGTCACCCGCAGCGCCAGTCCCGGCATGACGTAGCGCACGTGGCTGTTGCCCGAGGTGACGTCGGGTCGCCGGCTGCCGTAATCGCACGCCGGGCGCAACTTGATGCGAATGCGCGGACTGCCGCAAAGCGGGCGAATTTGCCGCACCAGCGTCATCGGACAGAACATCCGCCCGTACTGCTGGAACCTCGGCGCGAAATCGACGATCTCGACCACGCCACCGTGTTGGTCGTAAAGGCGCGTATTCAGTATCGCCGTGTGTTCGACGTAATCCTGCTCGGCACGCGCAAAGTCGGCAAGCTCGATGGCAAAGAAACCGTAGTCTTCTTCATTCTGCCCCTGGCGCAACAACGAGCAGAACACCGCGTCGCTGTCGAAACGCGGCATGCAGCTCCAAACGATGGCGCCGCGCGCATCGATCAGCGCAGCGATGTTGGAATTTCCGATCAGCGCAAGATCGAGGCTGCTCATGCCGGCGTATCGCAGCGAGTCTGCCATTTCTTCGCCAATCGATCGAGCCAGCCTCGCACCGCGGACGCGTCCGCCAGGTGCCACTCGGCTACGGATGCGCCCGGCCCGACTTTGATCGAATGGCCGCCGAGTCGCCTGACCAGCGCAAACCCATACTCGTCGGTGAGATCATCGCCGATGAAAATCGGGACGCGGCCCCGAAACGGATGCTCCTGCATGAACGCCTCGATTGCCGTGCCCTTATCCTTGCCCGTCGGCTTGATTTCCAGAACCATCTTGCCCTCCTGCAGCTCGAAGTCCTGCCCCAGTTCCGACACCAGTCGCTCGAAATGCGGAACCAATTCCGCCCGTAACAGCGGCGCGCCGCGAAAATGGAGCGCAAGGTTCATGCCCTTTTCCTCCAGCACCAGACCCGGATGCGCGCAAACCAGGCGGCGCAGCCGCTCGGCAGCCCGACGCAGCCCGTCCAGAGGCGGCGCATGCAGATGCAGCCCGCCGGCAAAGTCCCGGCGCTCGGCGCCGTGCTGCCCGGCGACACAGAGTTTGAGCGGGACGAACAGCGAGTCGGCGTCCGCCACCGTGCGGCCGCTGATCAGCGCCACGGCGCCGCCGGTCTTCTCGTACAACGCACGCAGCAGATGCGTGAGCTCCGCATCGACCGTGACCGCACGCGGATGCGCCGCGAACTCGAGCAGTGTCCCGTCGATGTCCAGAAACAGCGCCCAGTCGCCGGCGGGCGTGGCAACAATGGATTCCGGCGGCGCGCCCATTTCAACTGTCTCGTCTCAATTTCATTCGTTCCAAGGCCGCGGCGGGCACTAACGCGTACAACCGCATCAAACACGACGCCCGCGGGCGAGCTTGCTCTGGTCAGCGGAATGCGCGTGCAGCCGCCGGCGCATGCGCATTCGCGCCGCATCGAGCAGCATCCTGCCGGCCCAGCGATAGACATTGAATTCCTGTATCAGCCCGCGCATGCTGTGCATGCGCGCGCGCTGCTCAGCCTGCGGCATCGTCAGCGCGAGATGCAGGGCCGCCGCGCACTGATCCACATTGTACGGATTCACGATCAGCGCCTCGGTGAGCTCGCGCGACGCGCCGGCGAACTGGCTGAGCAGGAGCACGCCGCGCTCGTCATCGCGCGCCGCGACGAATTCCTTGGCCACGAGGTTCATGCCGTCGTGCAGGCTGCTGACGAAGCACAAATCGGCCGCCCGGTAATATTCATACACGGCATCGGCTTCGTGGTGCTCGATCTTGAGGCAAATCGGCTCGTAACCGTCGCGCCCAAAACGCTCGTTGATCCTGCGCGCGAGCGCACGCACCCTGGCGTCGAAATTCTGGTATTCGTCTATGCTCGAACGCGACGGCGCCGCAATCTGCACGAACACGAATTTCCCGATCCATTCCGGCTCGAGCTCGAGCAGGCGCTCGACCGCGATGAAGCGCTCGAGAATGCCCTTGGTATAGTCGAGCCGGTCCACGCCCACTCCGAGCAGCGCGTCGGGTACGAAGCCGTTGTTTCGGCGGATCTCCCCCCGGCACTCCTCTACCGATTTCTCCATCGTCTTCGACGCGAGCGGCCAATCGATCGAGATCGGATAGCGGTGCACGGCGGTTTGCTCGCCGCCGTAGGAAATGGTGAACGTCTCGCGGTCGGTGCGCGCCTCGAGATAGCGGTCGACGGTTTCGAGAAAGTTGTTGCAATGAAACTGGGTGTGAAAACCCAGGATGCTGCTGCCGAGCAGGCCGTCGAGTAGTTCCTCGCGCCAGGGGCAGATGCCGAACGCTTCCGCATTCGGCCAGGGAATGTGCCAGAAGGTGATGATGGTGGCGTTCGGCAGGCGCTCGCGCAACATCCGCGGCAGCAGCGCGAAATGGTAATCCTGGACGAGGATGATGGGGTCTTCGGCCTTGGTCTCCGCGACGACCGCCTCGGCGAACTTGCGATTGACCTCGACGTAGGCAGACCAGTCGTTCGAGCGAAACGTCGGCCGCGTATGGGCGATATGGCACAGCGGCCAAAGCCCCTCGTTGGAAAAGCCATAGTAATAACCGGTCTCCTGCTCCTGCGTGAGCCATACGCGGCGGATGCGGTAAGCGGGCTTGTCGGGCGGCACCATGACGTGGTCGTGCGCATCGACCGCCTCGCGGTCCGCGTCGCCGCTGCCGTGCGCGATCCATGTTCCCGAACACGCCCGCATCACCGGCTCCATCGCCGTTACCAGGCCGCTTGCGGGCCGCCGCACTTCGACGCGATCGTTGTGCCACAGATGAATGTAGGGCTCGCGATTCGATACGATCAGAATCTCCTCGCCCTTGAGATCGTCGCGCAAAATGCCGCGCAGCGTTTCCGCCGACCAGGTGACCTGGCTCTCGTCGCGGCTTCGTCGCTCGGACTCGAGTTCCCTGATCAACACCTGCAAGTCTCTCGCCACCGGCCGCAGTTCGGGCATTCGCACTTCGTTCCCGCTGTGCCTGAAGCTTTCGCCCAGGATCAGCGATTTCAAGCCGGCCACCCATCCGCGCCAGCTCAACTCGGCGATGACGACCGTGATCAGCGAGACGATCGCGCCGATGGCCACGAACAGATAGAAGACGTACTTTTTCGTGTCCTCGCTGCGGCGCTCGACGAAACTCATGTCATGCACCATGACCAGGTAGCCATAGGGGGTGCCCTCGGCTTCCACCGGGTGCACCGCGACATGGATCAGTCCTCGCCCGTGCTCGACGAGTTGGCTGTGCCGGGTGTCCTTGTCATCGCCGGAGTCGTTGCAGTCGAGCGTGACGGGAAAAGCGACCGTCTTGTACAGCAGTTTCCGGCTCTCGTCACAGTAGGCTAGGGCGAACAGGCGTTCATCCTGGGTGATGCGATTGAGGAAGCGCAATACCTTTACGCGCGAACCTTCGCTCACCAATGCCTGCAACGGTTCCTGAATGGTATTCGTGATCAGGCCGGTGCGCATTTCCAGATCCCTGACGAACCACTTCAGGGTGAACTGGTCAACCAGCGGCACCACCGCGTACGCGATCGCGGCAAGGGCGAGGGCAAGCGGTACGATAAAGCGAAATGAAAGTCTCATCGTGCGATTTCCGGCCGTTTCGGCAAGCGATTCTGCGAAGACTGCGGTTTGACCGCCAGTTCGCATTCTGTCACCTTCCGACCGCCGCGGCGAGCACACCGGCCCGGACGAGATTCCGGTCGAGCGTTGGGCTACACCAGGGGATTGCTAACCCGTACTGCCCCGCTGACTTGCGGGGCTGACCCTGACGCCCTGCTTGCGCAACGCGAATTCCTTCACCAGCCCGTAGATTGCGGGAATCACGATCAGCGTCAGGACGGTCGATGAGATCATCCCTCCTACCATCGGCGCCGCTATCCGGCGCATGACTTCCGAACCGGTGCCGCTGCCCCACATGATAGGCAGCAGGCCAGCCATGATAGCGACCACGGTCATCATTTTCGGCCGCACGCGCTCCACCGCCCCTTCCATGATCGCTGCGTAGAGGTCCGCCGGCGTGGGTTTGCCGCCCTCGGCCGCGCGCTGCGCCTTGACCGTCTCCCAGGCGTGATCGAGATAGATCAGCATGACCACGCCGGTCTCGGCGGCAACGCCGGCGAGCGCGATGAATCCCACCGCCACCGCGACGCTCATGTTGTAACCGAGCAGCCACATCAGCCACACCCCGCCCACCAGAGAGAAAGGCACCGACAGCATCACGATGACCGTCTCGGTGAGCCGCCGGAAATTGAGGTAAAGCAGCAGGAAAATGATCAACAGTGTTAACGGCACGACGACCGCGAGCTTCGCCTTGGCCCGCTCCATGTACTCGAACTGGCCGCTCCAGGTGGCGTAATAGCCGGCTGGGAATTTCACCTGCTCGCG
>JAZDIA010000050.1:0-3621 GCA_043805375.1 Pseudomonadota bacterium | reverse complement strand
GCCGTGAGCGGCCAGACCGTGACCCGTTACCTGGACCTGCTCACGGACCTGCTGCTCGTGCGCCAGTTGCGTCCGTGGTCGCGCAACATGGGCAAGCGCCTGGTGCGTTCGCCGAAGGTGTATATCCGCGACAGCGGCATTACCCACGCGCTGCTCGGCCTGCGCACGCGCCACGACGTTCTGGCGCACCCCGTGACGGGGCCAAGCTGGGAAGGTTACGCGATCGAGAACCTGTGCGCGGCCGCGCCGCCCGGCGCCGAGGCATGGTTTTTCCGAACCGCGGCGGGTGCGGAGATCGACCTGGTGCTCGAGCTTACCGGCGCGCGCGTGTTCGCGATCGAGATCAAGCGCTCGCTCGCGCCGGACCGCTCCAAGGGGTTCGAACTCGCGAGCGCCGATGTCGGCGCAACCCATCGCTACGTGGCTTATCCCGGAGGCGAGACCTTCGCGCTCGATCGGCGCACGACCGCGATCCCGCTCAGCGCGCTCGTCGCAACGATACAGGCGAGGGCGCACGAAAAGCCGAGGTCAGGTCTTGAATCGGGGCGTCAATGCAGGACCTGACCCGATCGACGCTCGCCCCGGCAGGCGCTGCGCTTGCGGCCGCTTTCGGCGCCGCGGCTCTGCTCGGCTGGGTTCTGGCGCTTCCCTTCCTGGCCGGCGGGGGACTCCAACGGATACAGATGGCGCCGAGCAGTGCGCTGCTGGACGGGGGAAACGAATGAAACGCGCATTCCTGTTGTGCAGGACAAAACGCTTGCCATGGATGCCCGGATCAGGGCCGATTTTAGTGCGCGTTTCGCGATCTCGCCCCCGTTGCGGCGGCGGCGCGCTCGCTTGCGCGCAGCAGCCGGCAGGCCAGATGCAGCGCACGCGCGGCGCGGGCAAGCTGAACATCCGCAGTGAGCAGGGCCGCACCGGCACCCGCGGCAACCGAGAGGTGCAACGCATCGAGGGTGCGCAGCGGCGGGCTGAACGCCTCGACCCAGCGCCGCGCCTGATCGTAGTGGGCGGCGCCGATTTCGAGCCTGCGGTAAAGCCCTTCCTCCTGATGCGCGCGAAACTGTTCGAGCGCCGCGCGCGCCGCGGCCGGAGCGAGTTCCCGCGCGCGAACCTTGCGTGCGAGCACCGAGGCGAATTCGAGCTCGACCAGCGGCGATATACAGGGTGTGCCGCCGCGCCGCAACCCGCGCTCGGCGCGCTCGCTCAGCGGCTCGGGCAGGTAATAAGCGACGAGGACCGACGTGTCGATATAACGGATCAAGCGCGCTCTTGCCCGCGGGCGACGACGACTTCCGCGCTCAGCGGCCGGCCCCGAACGCGCAGGCCCGCGCGAAACGCCGCGAGACTGGGCAGACGGGAGGCGGGCGGCGCGAGCGGTACCAGCGTCACCGCCGGACGGCCGCGGCGGTGCACGATCACGCGCTCCCCGCGCGCCACGCGGTCGAGAATTTCACTCAAGCGTTTGCGCAGATCCTTCGTTCCGATGTCCACTGACGGCACTCCTGAAAGTGACACACCAAGTGTACACCCGAAGATTCTGCGGCGGCAACGCGCCACTCGAGCGCAAAACCCGGGGTCAGGTCTTGAATCGGAGCGTCAATGCAAGACCTGACCCCATCGATGCTCGCCCGGGCAGGCGGTGCGCTTGCGGCCGCTTTCGGTTTCCTGGTTCTGCTCGGATGGGTTCTGGAACTTCCCCTCCTGACCGGCCTGGAACTCCGCTGGAGTCCGATGGCGCCGAGCAGCGCGCTGCTGTTCATGCTATTCGGCGCCACCGTGTTCGCGAGCGCACGCGCGCCCATCAGCCACCCCGTGCGGCGCGCGGCCACGGTCATCGGCACAGCCGCCACGCTCGCCGCCCTGCTGTTGTTCTTCCTGTCCTGGCAGGGCATTCAACTGGATGCCGAACATTTCGGCATGGCCATCGCAGGGACGGTAAGGGGCGCGCCGATCGGGCACATGTCACCGCTGACCGCGCTGGGCTTCGTGCTTGCCGGCCTGTCGCTCCTCGCCTCGCTCAAGTCATCCCACGATTCGCCGTGGCGCACGGCGGCCGGCTTTTTCTTCTCCGGTCTTCTCGTCTGCACCGCCGTCGTACTCCTCCTCGGCTATCTCTTCGTGGGGCCACTGCTCTACGGGGGGACATTCATTCCGCCTGCTCTAACGACGAGCCTGGCTTTCGCGGCGCTCGGCGCGGGACTGCTGGCGCTTGCCCCACGCCGGACCGGGGTGAGCGCGGGCCGAGACGATGCGGCGAGCCTGCGCGCCTCGCGTTATCTCATGCTCGTGTTCGCGGTGGTTGCCGCAGGCCTGGTCGGCGCCGGCATCCTGTATTCCCGGTACCACGAGAAACTGCAAAGGGAAGTCATCGGGCGCCAGTTGTCCGCGATTGCCGATCTCAAAGTGATCCAGTTGGCGCAATGGCAGGCCGAGCGGCTCGCGGACGCGACCTTTCTTTCCCGAAGCACCGCTTTCACCGAGCTGGTGCGACACGCCTTTGCCAATCCGCAGGACCGGCAGGCGCGCGAGCGCGTTCACGGCTGGTTGCGGGATCTGCACCAGAGTTACGCCTACGACCGTGTTGACCTGTTTGATGCGCAGGGCGTCGCGCGCCTCTCGGTTCCAGCCCAACCCGTTCCCGCCGGACACGCAAGGCTTGCTCGCGAAGCCCTGCGCGCGGGTCAGGTTACCTTCATGGATTTTCACCAGCATGAGCCCGGTGAAAAGATCCACCTGGCGATCCTGGTTCACATCAGCGGCGAAAAAAATGGCAGCCAGCCCGTCGGCCTGCTCTACCTGGGCATCGACCCGGCGGACTACCTCTATCCCTACATCCAGCAATGGCCCGTACCGAGTGACAGCGGCGAGACGCTGCTGGTGCGCCGCGAGGGCGACGAGGTCGTGTTCCTGAATGAGCTCAGGTTCCGCAAGAACGCCGCCCTCGCGCTGCGCGAGCCATTGATGAAGTCGGAACTACCCGCGGCGAAAGCCGCGCTGGGGCACAAAGGCATCGTCGAGGGTGTCGATTACCGCGGGGTGCCGGTCATCGCCAGCGTGCGCCCGGTGCCGGGCTCGCCCTGGTTCCTCATAGTGAAGATTGACAGGGCCGAGGCGCTGGCACAAGAAGACTTGTGGCTGATGGCCGGCCTGATCGGCGCACTGCTCCTCGCCGCCGCCGGGGGCGTGGGCTTCCTCTGGCGCCAGCAGCGTCTGCACAATGCCACGGCGCAACTACGCGCGGCCGAGGCGATTGCTGCCGGCACGTCGCGCTATCGAGCAATAATCGAAGGCACCACCGACGCCGTTATCACCGCCGACGGCGCAGCGATGATCGTGGGATGGAACCGGGCTGCCGGGCGGATGTTCGGCCACACCGAAGCTGAGGCCGTCGGGCAGCCGCTGACCTTGGTCATCCCGCACCGGTACCGCGACGGGCACCTCAACGGCACGAAGCGTATACAAGCCGGCGGCGAGCGGCACGTGATCGGCAAGACCGTCGAACTGCACGGCTTGACCAAAGCAGGACGCGAGTTCCCGCTTGAGCTTACGCTATCGGAATGGGAGACAGCGGAAGGAAGGTTTTTCGCCGGCATTATTCGCGACATCACCGAGCGCAGG
>JAZDIA010000049.1:0-2584 GCA_043805375.1 Pseudomonadota bacterium | reverse complement strand
CGCCATTCGGGTCCGTCATACTTGCGCCGGGCATGCTCATCGCGCGAGATGCCCAACAGCCGTTCTGATTCTCGATTTGTCTCGATGATGTGACCGGCCGCATCCGTGACGCTGATACCCAAGGGAAACGACTCGAACAGTACTCGATACTTTTCCAGACTGACACGCAGCGCCTCCTGCGCACGCATGCGATCGGTGATGTCCAGTCCCAAAACTACAATGTGCTTCACCCTGCCGCCGGAATCCCGTGCGCACCCCACGGCAATGCTGGTCCAGAAGGCTTCTCCATTTTTGCGGATAAAACGCTTATCCATCGAATAAGTGTCAATCTGACCGGCCAGCATTCGATTGAATTGTTCGACATCAGCGGCAAGATCCTCGGGGTGCGTCAGTTCCGACCATGTCATGCGGAGGAGTTCTTCCCGCGAATATCCCATCATGGAGCAGATTTCATCGTTGACTTCGATCCATCCTTTCTCAGGAGACGTGACGGCGAGACCAACAATAGGCAATTCAAAGTAGCTGCGGAAGCGCGCCTCGCTTTCCCTCAGCGCCTCCTCGGCCCGCTTGCGCTCGCTGATGTCGCTGGCTATCGTGATGACCCCGCTGATGTTTCCCGAGGTATCGCGCAGCGGAGCCGTGGCCGCATCAAGGAAGATCCGCGCGCCGTCACGTCGCAGGCGCTGGATCTGCCGCTCTACCAGTTGCGCCCCGGCCAGCACCTTGGGGAACACCAGCGCGGACTCCTCGCGCGCCTCCCCCGGCACAGTGGGCAAGAGTTTGCCCAGCACCTCGGACTCTTTCCAGCCGTAGATCCGTTCGGCAGCGAGGTTCCAAGTGGTGATGAGCCTGTTCTTGTCGCGGGTGAAGATCGCCAGCGGCGCGCAGCGGATCAGCGTCTGCAATTGCTCGCTGGTCGCGCGCAGCGCCTCCTCCGCCTGCTTGCGCTCGGTGATGTCGTCAAGAATGACCGAGGCGCCGATGATCTTGCCGGTGCCGTCTTTAACCGGGGAAATGTTGCCCAGGACATCGACCACTCGCCCGTCCTTGGTCAGGCGCTGCACCTCACGCGGCGAAATCGTCTCGCCGCGAAGTAGTTGCTCTTTGTTTCGCGCTACGTTGAATTGCCGGGCCGGCGACACGTTGAAGGTGATCGGCTTGCCGATCGCTTCAGTTGCGCTATAGCCGAACATCTTTTCCGCACCGGCATTCCACGACACGATCGTGCCCTCCAGCGTGCGGCTGATGATGGCGTCGTTGGAATTCTCGACGATCGCGGCCAATTGGCCGCGTGCCGCCTCGGCCTGCTTGCGCTCGGTGATGACGGAGCCAACGCCCCGGTAGCCCTTGAACGCGCCGGAGGCATCGAACAGCGGATCGGCGCTTATTGAGAGATGGTGTTCGCTGCCGTCGGTGCCGAGGCGCGAAAACTCGAAATCGCGGAACGGCAGGTGCGCATCCAGCACCGCCCGGTGCGCCTGCCAGGCCGCTTCGTCCGGCGAAAGATACGGCATCGCCCAGCGGCGCTTGCCAATCTGTATATGCGGCCGGGATAACAACGCCGTGCGCTGCTTGCCGACCGAGGTATGCTGCGTGAGCCGGTGCTCGGCGTCGGTCTCCCAGTAAAAGTCCGAGGACATCTCGGTCAGGGAGCGGAAACGCTCCTCGCTCTCGCGCAGCGCTTCCTCCGCGCGCTTGCGCTCGGTGATGTCGCTGGCTATCGTGATGGCCCCGCTGACGTTCCCCGAGGCGTCGCGCAGCGGAGCGATGGCCGCATTAACGACGATCCGCGCGCCGTCACGCCGCAGGCGCTGGACCTCCCACACTGCCAGTTCCGCCCCGGCCAACACCTCGGCGAACACCCGCACGTACTCCTCGCGCCTTTCTTCTCCGGCACCGAGGGGTATCGATTTGCCCAGCACCTCGGACGCTTTCCAGCCGTAGATCTGTTCGGCAGCGGGGTTCCAGCTCGTGATCAGCGCGTTCTTGTCGCGGGTGAAAATCGCCAGCGGCGCGCAGCGGATCAGCGTCTGCAATTGCTCGCTGGTCGCGCGCAGCGCCTCCTCCGCCTGCTTGCGCTCGGTGATGTCGCTGGCTATCGTGATGACCCCGCTGATGTTTCCCGAGGCGTCGCGCAGCGGAGCCATGACCGCATTCAGGAACATCCACGCGCCGTCAGGTCGCAGGCGCTGGATCTGCCGCTCTACCAGTTGCGCCCCGGCCAGCACCTCGGCGAAGGCGCGCGCCATCTCCTCGCGCGCCCTCCCCAAGGGCATCGGTTTGCCCAGCACCTCGGACGCTTTCCAGCCGTAGATCTGTTCGGCAGCGGGGCTCCAGCTCGTGATCAGCGCGTTCTTGTCGCGGGTGAAAATCGCCAGCGGCGCGCAGCGGAGCACCATCTGCAATTGCTCGCTGGTCGCGCGCAGCGCCTCTTCCACCCGCCTGCGCTCGGTGATGTCCTGAACCGTACCAAAGAACCTTATAGGCTTTCCGCCAGCATCCCGATCCACTTCTGCGTAGGTATGAACTACTCGCTCAGTCCCATCAGGACGCCGGATGCGCATGTCCAAGTCATAAGGTTTCT
>JAZDIA010000048.1:0-30972 GCA_043805375.1 Pseudomonadota bacterium | reverse complement strand
GATATCGCCGGGGTCGAGATCGGGGGCGCGGTAAAGAACGTCATGGCCATCGCCACCGGCATCGCCGACGGCCTGGGCTTGGGCGCCAACGCGCGCGCGGCCCTGATCACCCGCGGACTGGCCGAAATCACGCGCCTGGGGGTGAAGCTGGGCGGCCGTGCCGAGACTTTCACCGGACTTACCGGTGCCGGCGACCTAATCCTGACCTGCACCGGAGAGCTGTCGCGCAACCGCCGCGTCGGTCTCGCGCTGGCGCAGGGCAAAAAACTGGACGACATCCTGCGCGAGCTGGGGCATGTGGCCGAGGGCGTGCATACCGCGGCCGCGGTCGAGCGGTGCGCGCTGCAACTTGGCACTGAGATGCCGATCACTCGGGCGGTATGCGCAGTTTTGTTCGACGGCGTTTCGCCGCGAGAAGCGGTGGAGCAGTTGTTGGCTCGCGACCCTAGAGGCGAAACCTAAGGGTTTCGCCTCCTTGACCTGGCAGCGCAAACGTTAAACAGCAACTACGGAAAAAATGAATGAAATGACCATGCAGAAGTCGATCGAAGAGACCGGCAACAAAGCCCGATCGCCCGCGGGCAAGAAACCGCCGATCAAGTTGAAAGAGCACATTATCGAGATAATCAGCGATTGCGGCGAAGGCGCGCAAAAGTGCGGCCAGTCCCTGGGCGCGATTGCGGCGCAGATGGGGAACGGCGTCTGGACCACGGAAATCATTCCCGCCGAAATCCGTCCGCCGGCGCGCAGCGTCGCCGGGGCCAGTGGCAATCGCATCCGCATCGGATCCGGATCCGTCACCAACGGCGGCGACGAGACCGACCTCGTGGTGGCGTTCAACGAGCAGGTGCTGCTCGGAAGGGTGCGGGCGAAAGAACTCAAACCCGACTGCACCATCCTGCTGGAAAGCATGTGGCGCACTCACGCCGATCCGAAGATTGTGGCGTCCTACATCGAAACCCACGACCGGTTCGTGGCCGCAGGCTACAAAGTCTACGAAATTCCGATGGAGCAGGAGTGTCGTACCCTGGTCGCGGATGCGCGGCGCGGCAAGAACATGTACGCCCTGGGAATGCTGTGCCACATCTACAGTCTGGGGCTGAAGCTGGCGCTGGATCAGATCGTGCTCGCGTTCGGCAAGAAGGACCAGAGCGTGGTCGACGCCAATATCATGCTGTTCGAAGCGGGGCACAAGTGGGCAGCGGCCAATCTCGATTTTTGCTACAGCATTCCGGCGGTGCGCTCGAGCGAGCCGCAGCTCGTGGTCAACGGCAACACCGCGCTGGCGCTGGGCGTGCTCGCATCGGGGATGGAGATCTGCGCCATGTATCCGATCACCCCCGCGACTTCGGCATCGCACTATCTGTCCGAAGTGTTCGAGAAAGTCGGCGGTATAGTGCACCAGGCCGAGGACGAGATCGCGGCCTGCGCTTTCGCCATCGGCGCCTCCTACGCCAGCAAATGCACGGTCACCATCACTTCCGGCCCCGGTTTTTCCCTGAAGCAGGAGGCGATCGGTCTTGCGGTCATGGACGAAATTCCGCTGGTCGTGGTAAACGTCCAGCGCGGCGGCCCGAGCACCGGACAGCCGACCAAAATGGAGCAAGGCGATCTCATGGCCGCCATTTTCGGCAGCCACGGCGACGCGCCGAAAGTGGTAATGGCGCCAGGCACCATCGAGGAATGCTTCTACTCGATCATCACCGCGCGCAAGATTGCCGAAACGTTCAACATGGTGGTCGTGGTACTGACCGACGCGGGCCTCGCCACGTCGCAACAACCGTTCCCGCGCCCAAAGTTCAGCGAAACCTGGATGGCGCCGCCGGTTGACCAGAGCCCGCTTCCTGAAGGAGCAAAGCCCTACGACTGGGACGATACCACCGGCCTCGCGCGCCGCTTCATCCCGGGCCAGCCCCGCGGCATGCACACCGTGACCGGGCTCGCACACGACCGCGACAGCCATGTTGTCTACGACCCCGACAGCAACGAGGAAGGCCTGCGTGCCCGCAGTCTGAAGCTGGCGGCGTTGCAAAAAACGCTCAAGGCGCCGCTCGTGTTCGGCGATGCGAAGGGCGATCTGCTGGTCATCGGCTGGGGCAGCACCAAGGGCGCCATCGAGGAAGCGGTCGAGATGATGCGCACCGAAGGGAAAAAAGTGTCCTCCATGCACCTGCAGTTCCTGCAGCCCCTGCCCCCGGGGATCAAGGAAATCATGCAGGGATTCAGGAAGGTCATGACGATCGAGAGCAATTGGAGCGACCGCCCCGAGGAGGAGATAATCGACGAATCCAATCGCCGCTATTCGTCCGTCGCCATCCTGCTGCGCTCGCGCTACCTCGTGGACGTTGATTGCTGGAGCGAGGTCAAGGGCCAGCCGATCAAGCCCGGCGCCATCCGCCGCGTAATGATGGAAAAACTGAAAAAGTAAAGAAAGGTGACCAGACCATGAACATGATGTCCGCCACTGAGTGCTTGCTGCAGATGTGCGACGAGCACTTTGAACTGGAAGACTACCAGAGCGCCGTGCCGCGCTGGTGCGCGGGCTGCGGCGACAACGCCATACTCGCGGCGGTACAGCGGCTGTGCCGCGATGAGGGGCTGCGCCCGGAGAAGACCGTGTTCGTTTCCGGGATCGGCTGCTCCAGCCGTTTCCCGCATTACATGAATACCTACGGTTTCAACGGCATTCACGGGCGTGCGCTGCCGCTGGCCGAAGGCGTGAAAATGGCGCGCCCCGACCTGACCGTGTTCGTCAACACCGGCGACGGCGACTGCTGCAGCATCGGCGCCGCGCATTGGATCCACGCCATCCGCTACAACATGAACCTTACCGTGTTCCTGCACGACAACCAGATTTACAGCCTGACCAAGAAACAGGCTTCGCCGACGACGCCCATCGGCACCGAGAGCAACACCACTCCGCGAGGCAGTTACCTCGAAGCCCTGAATCCGCTCTCCGTCACCCTTGGCGTGCAAAACGTTTCTTTCGTGGCGCAGGCGGTTGACTGGATCCCGGAACTACTGTTCGACATCGTCAAAGCAGCCTACCACCACAAGGGGCTCTCATTCGTGCGCATCGTCCAGCGCTGCACCGAATGGCTGCCGAAAGCGTTCGACCCGTGGATGCACGATCCCAACAAAGTGCAGCTGCTGCACCACGAGAACGCTCTGCAGTTGAGCGCGGGCCTCGCTAGGATCTACAAGAACCAGTTGCAGCACGACCCGTCCGACATCAACCGGGCGCGTGAAATCGCCTCCGGCCACGATTCCATGCCCGTCGGGATTCTGTACCGCAACCCGGACGTTCCGTGTTACGAGAACCTGCGGCTTTCCGACAAGTTGCGCACAGCCGATCTGACCAGGGCGGGGCTCAATGCGGAACTGGACAAGTACACGGTCTGGCCGCAGGAAGCAAGAGTAGCGTAAGGCGCCGGCGCGCCGCGCGCGCCATAACCGAACGCATGAGACTTAACCAGCAAGGCAGGTTGATAAAGACATGAAAGCGGATATTCAAGCGCATATAGCTTTTTTCCTGACCGGCAGGCGGTCGGGCGAACATCTGGACGCGGTCGATGGACTCAAGCTGCGTCCGGCCCTTTTTGCCGGCTACCGGGAGCTCACCCAGCTTCGCTATGATTTTCCGCTGGTGCTGGTCGCCGGTCGTACCGATAAGCTGTTCGCGCAGTCGCTGTCGGGCGTAATCGATGCGGCCCTCGGCGATGTCGCGCGCGGCAGCGAGGGCGAGCGCATCAGGAAGCATGTGCTGCGTCTGGAGCAGGAGATTCGCGCTCTTGCTGCTGGCGGCGCCGTCGGGTCGTTTTCCGCGCTTTGGGACAAGGCGGCAGGCCGGCTGGCGAAGGGTGCGGACAAATCGTTCGAAGACAGCTTGCGGCGCACCCGCGCCGCGATCAAGTTCAACGGTGAGGTGGCAGACTGCGACGCCGCGCTTCCCTCGCGCCTGCTGCAGCATGCGTGGGCCGCGGTACAAAAGCAGAAAGCCGAAGGATTCCGCAAGGATCTTGACCGGCTGGTGCTGAAACTATCTGACATCCTCAAAGCCGATTATGAACGCTCCGAAGCGGGGCGCAGCGCCAAGCACCTGAAAGCAGCGGTAGGGACCGGGTTCGGCGATGCTTTCGACTTCGATGCCATGTCGCGCATGCTCTCCAAGGCCCTGCCGAAGGACGTGTTTCCCGAGACCCGGCACAAGCGCATACGCGAGCTGCTCGATATATTGAGCGCGCAGCAGTTCTTTCCTGCCCCTGCTGCGCCGGCGAAAAACACCGGTGCCGCAAAGTTCTACTCCTTCCTCTTCGACCGTTGCGCCGATACGCTCGCCGCGTTCCGCGAGCGCATGCCCAAGTTGACCGAACTGGCCAAAGCCATCGCCATCGCCGAGCTCGAGATCGAAGGCGAGTACAGCGAATCCAAGCACGACACCCTGTTCGAGCAGTTTGGCGCGAACGGCCTCGACCCGCAGGATCTGGCTGCGTTTCCCGACTATCTGGTCTGCGTCAACGCCGGGAACTTGCAGGCGCAGGAGCATGCCCGGCTGATGGAGATTCTTTCCTCAGGTTTGCCGATCAAGGTGTTGCTGCAGATTGACGATATTCTCGAGGAGTCAGCGGATGTAGAAAGCAAGCTCGTCTCCGGCATGCGCAGCAGGCAGATCGCCAACATGGCCATCGGCTTGAACGAAGTATATGTGCTGCAGTCGAGCAGTTCGAACCTGTACCGATTCCGCGAGCGCATGCTGCGCGGGCTCACTTATCGCGGCCCCGCCCTGTTCAGCGTGTTTTCCGGCGCGAGCGGAATGGCCTCCGGCCTGCCGCCCTATCTGATGTCGGCCGCGGCGATGGAGTCGCGCGCCTTCCCGGCATTCACCTACGATCCTTCCGCGGGTCCGAATTGGGCGTCGCGCTTTTACCTCGAGGCCAATTCACAGGTGGATCTCGATTGGCCGATTCAGGGCTTTGCCTACGAGGACGAAGAGCACCAGAGGGTGTCGGAGGATCTTGCCTTCACGCTCGTAGACTTCGTCGCCAGCGACCGCCGCTACGCCAGGCACCTCGCGCGCGTTCCGCGGGAGAAGTGGAACGGCAGCATGATCCCGGTGGACGAGTCCCTGACGCGCGAACGCAAGGGCCTGCCGGACAAAGTACCCAGCCTGCTGATGGTCGACGCCAACAACGTGCTGCAGAAAGTGATCGTCGACGAGCGTCTGATCAGGGAAGCGCGCCATTGCCGCGAGATGTGGCACAGCCTGCAGGAACTGGGCGGAGTGCACAATTCGCACGCGGAAAAACTGCTCGCGCGCGAGAAGAAGGCGTGGGAAGAACGCATGCAGCAGGAAGCCGAGGCACACGTACAGGCAGCGCCCGCAGCGCCGGTTGCGGCGAGTGCGCCTGCGGAGCAGGAGCCGGAAAGGTCGCCCGACGAGGCCTACATCGAGACGCCGAGGTGTTCGACCTGCAACGAATGCACCGAAGTCAACAACAAGATGTTCGCCTACAACGGAAACAAGCAGGCGTACATTGCCGACGTCAACGCCGGAACGTACGCGCAGTTGGTGGAGGCCGCAGAAAGCTGCCAGGTGTCGATCATCCACCCGGGCAAGCCGCGCAACGCGAAAGAGCCGGGTCTGGAAGAACTGCTTAAACGCGCCGAGCCGTTCCTGTAGTCGCGCCCCCTAAACGCCTTCTAGTATCAGTATCAAAGCTGAATTCAGGCGAGCATGCGCTCGAGAAGCTTGCGCGCCGGCACGGGTATCGCCGCGCCGGCAAGCGTGGTGATATCGGGGAAGCGATCGAGAAAGCGTCGGTAATAGGGAATCGCCGCGGCGACCTGGGTCTGCTGCAGCATGATTTCCGCGACCCAGATGCGGTAGGCATCGCGTGTGCTCTGCCAGGGCAGATCGTGGCGGCCGTGGCGCTGATGCCAGGTGAGCAGGCGCGCCGCAAAATCCGGACTATTTTTGGTTGGCGACACCGAACGGAACATGCCCGGTTGCCACATGCATCGAAGCCGAATCGCAATGGCCCTGCTGATCGTCGAAAAAAATATCGGCGCCGAAGGCCTTCAGAAAACGGCCCTTGTCCAGTCCGCCGAGGAACAACGCCTCGTCGATGCGGATATTCCACGCGCGCAGGGTGCGAATCACGCGCTCGTGCGCCGGCGCGCCGCGTGCGGTCACCAGCGCGGTGCGGATGGGCGAGCGCTCCGGCGGGTATTCGGACTGGATGCGGTGCAGCGCGGCGAGAAAATTCTTGAAGGGCCCGCCCGAAAGCGGTTCCCTGGCGGCGTCGGTTTCACTCCTGGTGAAAGCCTCTAGCCCGTCGCGCTTGTACACCTGCTCGGCCTCATCGGAGAAAAGCACCGCATCGCCGTCGAAGGCGATGCGCAGCTCGCCCTCCGGCGCCGGGTTCTGTCCGACATTCGAAGGCAGGATGGTGGCCGCGGCATGTCCCGCGTCGAGCGCCTTGCGCACGTCTTCCGGATTGGCCGACAGGAACAGGTGCGCGTCGAAGGCAGGCACATAGGGATAAGTGCTCTCGCCGGCGGTAAAGGCCGCGCGGGAAATGTCGAGCTTGTAATGCTCGATCGAGTTCATGATGCGCAGCCCGGTGTCGGCGGTGTTGCGCGACAGCAGGATCACTTCCACTCGCGGCGGATCGTGCCGGTTGAGCGCCAGCAGCTTATTCACCAGGCCGAAAGCGATGCCCGGCGCGAGGATCTCGTCTTCGTGTTTGCGCTGGTAGGCGTGATAGGCCGCCACCCCCTGTTCGTCGAACACGCGGTTGCTCTCCTCCAGGTCGAACAGCGCGCGCGAGGAAATGGCGACGACCAGTTTTCCTTCAAAGGATTGAGGCATGTGCTAGGTTCTTGCTGGAACGGGTCAGCGTGACATCGGAAGAGCATTGTTGGCCAGGCGCGCGATTTGCGCAAGGGGCGCGCGTTCCCTGCGCGGGCGCGTCGCGCGCGGTCGCGTGAGCCAGAGAGGCGATAGGCTGAAGACTCAATAACGGCGCGGGTTTGCAGCCGATCGCTGGCGCTTGCCAAACTGCGCGAAATCAGGATGGAGCGGGAGACGAGTCTCGAACTCGCGACCTCAGGCTTGGGAAGCCGGCGCTCTGCCAACTGAGCTACTCCCGCTCATGCTGATTAATTCTAAAGCATTTCCGCAAGTTTTTCTTAGCGATGCGAGAACTGCATGTGGTTCCAATACCCCTAGGTGGTATTTGACAAATACCCTAATGGGGTATATTGTTAGTGCCATCTCTTCCAGGTTTGACGTTTCAGTTCATGGATGCTTTGCCTACAGTTCGTCTTGATTTGCCGCTCGAGGGCATGACCTGTGCCGCCTGCGCGGCGCGCATCGAAAAAAGCCTGAACAAATTGCCCGGGGTGGTGGCGAACGTCAACTTTGCTGCGGAGTCGGCCCAGGTGACGCTGCAACCGAACCTGAGTTCGCCGGCTGCCGTGGTCGAAGCAATTCGGCGAACCGGATACGCGGTGCTGCACCGGGTGGCCGAATTCCAGATCTACGGCATGACCTGCGTCGCCTGCGTGGCGCGGATCGAAAAGGCCCTGAACAAACTGGAAGGCGTGGAAGCGGCGGTCAATTTCGCCAGTGACACCGCCCGCGTTCGCTACGTGCCAGGACTTGTCACTCTCGAGCAGCTTGCCGGAGCGATCCGCAAGGCCGGCTACGAGGCGAGCGAGCGCGTCGAGGCGAACGCCGAGGAGGAGAAGGCGCGCCGCGCTGAGGCCTATCATGCCGAGTTGCGACTGTTGTGGATTTCCATCGCCCTCAGCATTCCGCTGCTGTTTCAGATGTTCTCGATGTTCGCCCAGGCGCACGGCGAGTTCCTGCCGCGCTGGCTGCAGCTCGCGCTCGCCACGCCGGTACAGTTCTGGATTGGCCGGCGCTTCTATGTCGGCGCTTACAAGGCGCTGCGGGGCGGCGGCGCCAACATGGACGTGCTGGTCGCACTGGGCACGACCATGGCCTACGGCCTGAGCACCATCGTGACGCTCGCCGGCCTGCAGCATCAGCACGTCTACTTCGAAGCGAGCGCGGTGATCATCACGCTGGTCCTCCTGGGTAAGCTGCTCGAAGCGCGAGCAAAGCTCGGAACCTCGGCGGCAATCGAGGCGCTCATACGGTTGCAGCCCAAGACCGCCCGCCTGGAGCGCGACGGCGTTCTGGTCGAGGTGCCGGTCGCGAGCCTGCAGATCGGCGACGTGTTCGTTGTGCGTCCGGGCGAGAGCATGCCGGTCGACGGTTTGGTGGCGAGCGGAGAATCCGGCGTCGATGAGAGCATGCTCACCGGCGAGAGTCTGCCGATACACAAACGGCCGGGCGACAAGGTGTACGCCGGTACGCTCAATCAACAGGGACTGTTGCGCTGCCGCGCCGAGGGTGTGGGCGCGGCAACCATGCTGGCCGGCATCATCCGCCTGGTGCGCGAGGCCCAGGGCACGAAGGCGCCGATCCAGCGTCTCGCCGACCAGGTGGCGGGCGTGTTCGTTCCGGTCGTCGTAGCGATCAGCGCGCTGACCTTCACCCTTTGGTGGGGCATCGGCGGTGACCTCGCGCCGGCGCTGGTGAATGCGGTCGCGGTGCTGGTCATCGCCTGCCCGTGCGCGCTCGGCCTGGCAACGCCGACGGCGATCATGGTCGGCACCGGCCGCGGCGCGCAGGTTGGAGTGCTGGTCAAGAACGCAGTGGCGCTGGAGCAGGCGGAGAAAATCAGCACCCTCATTATCGACAAGACCGGTACCCTCACCGAGGGCAAGCCGGTGGTGACGGACGTGGTTCCGGCCGCAGGCTTCTCCGAACGCGACCTGGTCGCGGCGGCGGCCAGCCTTGAATCCGGCTCGGCGCATCCACTCGCGGACGCGGTGCTCGATCATGCGACAAAGCTAGCTGTGACGCTGACGCCGGTGCGCGACTTTCGTTCGGTCGCCGGCAAGGGCGTGCAGGCGGTGCTCGCCGTTCCCGCGCTCGGCGCAGAACAGACGCTGCTCTTGGGCGCGCCGGCGTTTCTCGCGGAATCGGGCTTAGCCATCGACCCGGCGGCTGTCGGGCCGCTCATCGACCAGGGCAAGACCGTCATCGCGGTCGGCGGCGCCGGACGCGTTCTCGGCTATCTCGCGATCGCCGACAAGCTGCGCCCAAGCTCGCGTGAAGCAGTGGCCAGATTGAAACAGATGGGGATCGAAGTGGTGATGCTGACCGGCGACAACGCTGCGACGGCGAAGGCGATTGCCGCAGGCGCCGGCGTCAGCAACTATAGGGCCCAGGTGCTGCCGGGCGAGAAAGCGGCTGCGGTGGCCGAATTCAAGACCGAGGGGCGCGTCGTCGGCATGGTCGGCGACGGGGTCAACGACGCGCCGGCGCTTGCCGCGGCCGACGTCAGCTTCGCCATCGGGGCGGGCTCGGATGTCGCGCTCGAGGCAGCCGACATCGCGTTGATGCGCAGCGACTTGCTCTCGGTCGTCGATGCCATCAGCCTGTCGCGCGCCACCCTCGGCAAGATCCGCCAGAACCTGTTCTTCGCTTTCATTTACAACGTGCTCGGCATCCCGCTCGCAGCGGCCGGAATGCTGAATCCGGTGATTGCCGGGGCGGCGATGGCCTTGTCTTCGGTATCTGTGGTCAGCAACTCGCTGCTGTTGCGGCGGTGGCGGCGCGGCTAGTCGTGCCGTGGTCAAAATCAATTGATAAGGAAAGGAGAGATCGATGCAAACGGTAACTTTAGGAATTTCGGGCATGACCTGCGACGGCTGCGTGCGCAGCGTCGGCAATGTTCTGAAAGCATTGGACGGGGTCGCAAAAGCCGACGTCTCCTTGGAAAAAAAATGCGCAGTGGTGGACTATGACCCGGCTAAGGTGGGGATCGAGCAACTCAAGCGCAGCGTCGAGGAGGCGGGATTTGAAGTCGCGCCCTGACACCGAGGAGTGCGAGCATCATTCGGGCCATGCGGTAGTGCAACCCAACAAGTCGGCCCTGCTGAAGCGTTTGAACCGGATCGAAGGGCAAACGAGAGGCGTGGCGAAGATGGTCGAGGAGGACCGCTACTGCGTGGACGTGCTGACGCAGATCTCGGCGATCCAGTCCGCGCTCGACGCCCTCGCGCTGCAACTGCTGGCGAACCACACTAAAGGCTGCGTCCGCTCTGCGATCCGCTCCGGCAATGGGGAAGCGGCGATCGACGAACTCATGGCCGTGGTAAAGCGCTTCGGCCGCTAGCGCGCCCGCGGTCCCAACATGGGGAATGCGACAATTATGGATGCTCGCGCCATATTGCATTTGTATCGACGGCCCGCCTTGACCTAGGTCCAACATCCTTTGAAAAACTCTCCCGCCATTCCGCGCAGCATCTGGATGCTCGGATTCGTGAGCCTGTTCATGGACGTTTCATCCGAACTGATACACGGCTTGCTGCCGGTATTCATGGTATCGAGCCTGGGCGCGAGCGCCTTTGCCGTGGGCATCGTCGAAGGTATCGCCGAATCGACCGCGCTGATCGTCAAGGTTTTCTCCGGAGCGCTCAGCGACTACCTCGGACGACGAAAATCCCTGGCAGTGATCGGTTATGGCCTGGGCGCTTTATCCAAGCCCCTGTTCGCGCTTGCGCTGTCGGTGAACTGGGTGCTCGCCGCGCGCTTCATCGACCGCATCGGCAAGGGAATACGCGGCGCTCCGCGCGACGCTCTCGTCGCCGATCTGGCGCCCCCGGAGGTACGCGGCGCGGCCTACGGCCTGCGCCAATCCCTGGATACGGTAGGGGCATTTCTCGGTCCCTTGCTCGGCATTGCACTCATGCTGTTATGGGCGGGAGATTTCAGAACCGTATTCTGGTACGCCATGATTCCGGCTCTCATCGCGGTGCTGCTACTGATATTTGGCGTAGAGGAGCCTGGATCAGGCGCGCTCCCGCGCAAGCCGGTCACCCCGATTCAATGGAAAACGCTGGCCGGATTGAGCGCCGCCTACTGGTTCGTGGTCGCCGCGGGCGGCATCTTCACCCTGGCCCGGTTCAGCGAGGCGTTCCTCATCTTGCGCGCTCAGCAGCAGGGATTGCCGGATAGCTACGCGCCGCTGGTGCTGGTCGTGATGAACGTCGTGTATGCGCTCTCCGCGTATCCCTTGGGCAGGCTTGCGGACCGCATAAGCCACATTGGCCTCCTCGGGGCTGGGCTCGTGACGCTGATCGCCGCGGACCTGGTCCTGGCCGGGGCGCAAGGGTTGGCAGCGGTCGCTTTGGGCGTGGCCTTATGGGGCTTGCATCTGGGCATGACCCAGGGCCTGCTCGCAACCATGGTCGCCGATACCGCGCCCGCGCATTTGCGCGGCACTGCGTTCGGCTTTTTCAATCTGGCAAGCGGCATCGCGATGCTCGTCGCCAGCGTCCTCGCGGGTTTGCTTTGGGACCGGCTCGGTTCAGGCGTGACGTTCTACGCCGGCGCCATGTTCTCTCTTGTTGCTCTGCTGATGCTGGCGCTGCGAAGCAGGCACTCACCTGCGGCTTGATGCAATATCGTTTTGCGCGCCGCCGCCTGTCGTACGATGCGTCCGATGTGTCCGATGATGACCGCTAGCTCGAACTGTCGTAAAATAACGACCAGCCCGGACGCGGTTCCGTGGCAGAACGCAAGCCGTACCCGACGAAGGCAAGGCGTGCGGTGCGGCCAGATCGCCGCTGAATCCGCCTGCTCACATAGGTTCCGAAAGTGATTGAAGTCAACGTTAACGGCGCCGCCCAGCGCTTCGAGCCAGACACCGACATCGCCGTTCTGCTCGAGCGCCTGCAACTCGCGGGCAAGCGCGTGGCGGTTGAGCGCAACGGCGAGATCGTGCCGCGCAGCCGTTTTGCGCAGACGGCGCTGGCCAACGGCGACCGGCTGGAAATCGTGGTCGCAGTCGGAGGAGGTTGAGCATGGCCCAGATTCATCATTTCAGCGCCAAAGTGAGCTGGACCGGCGCGGCCAAGGGCACCACCAGCTCCTACGAGAGTTATTCGCGCGACCACCTGATCGAAGTCCCGGGCAAACCGCCGCTGCCAGGTTCGGCCGACAAAGTGTTCCGCGGCGATTCCTCGCGCCACAACCCGGAAGACCTGTTGGTGATGTCGCTGTCGACCTGCCATATGCTTACCTATCTCGCCGAAGCGGCGCGCGCGGGCGTGCACGTGGTCGCATATTCGGACGAAGCCAGCGGCACCATGCAAATGCACGAAGGCAAGATGCGCTTCACCGAAGTCAGCCTGCGCCCGCAGGTGGTCATCGCGAAAGGCAGCGACCCGGCGCAGGCCCAGCGGCTGCACGAACAGGCGCACGAGCATTGTTTTGTCGCCAACTCGGTCAATTTCCCCGTCTCCTGCGACGCGCGCGTGAGTGTCGCCGACACTGTATAGGCATCCGATGGACTCTTTGACAATCGCGGGCAAGGCTTACGCCTCGCGCCTCTTGATCGGCACCGGCAAGTACAAGGACTTCGACGAGACCCGCCGCGCCGTGGAAGCGAGCGGCGCGCAGATCGTGACTGTGGCGATACGCCGTACCAACATCGGCCAGACCGCAGGCGAGCCTTCGCTGCTGGATGCGCTGCCGCCGTCGAAATACACGTATTTGCCCAATACCGCCGGCTGCTACACGGCGGATGACGCCGTGCGCACCCTGCGCCTGGCGCGCGAACTCCTTGACGGCCACGAGCTGGTGAAGCTGGAAGTGCTGGGCGACCCGGAGACTCTGTTTCCCAACATGATGGAAACGCTCAAGGCTGCCGAAACCCTGGTGCAGGACGGTTTCAAGGTAATGGTGTACTGCAGCGACGATCCGATCCTGGCCAAACGACTGGAGGAAATCGGCTGCGTCGCGGTGATGCCGCTCGCCTCGCTCATCGGCTCGGGCATGGGCATACTCAACCCCTGGAACCTGCTGCTGATCCTGGAAAACGCCAAGGTGCCGGTGATCGTCGACGCCGGCGTGGGCACTGCGTCCGACGCAGCGATCGCGATGGAACTCGGCTGCGACGGGGTGCTCATGAATACGGCGGTGGCGGCCGCGAAAAATCCGGTGCTCATGGCGCAGGCGATGAAAAAAGCGGTCGAGGCCGGGCGCGAGGCTTATCTCGCCGGACGCATGCCGAAGAAACTGTACGCGGCCGCGCCCAGCTCGCCCACTACCGGCATTATCGGCAAAACCACCTGAAGCCTGCCGGGCGACGCCCCGGCCCGAATCAGGCGCCGTATCCGATGCCCCCAACTTCCCATCCGCCGATGCGCAGCTTCGTGCTGCGCCAGGGCCGCGTGTCCAATGCGCAGCGGCGCGCGGTCGATACCCTGCTGTCAGTTTATGGCATTGCCTACGCGCCCGGCGCACTGCCCTTCGAGCAGGCATTCGGCCGGCGCGCACCGGTGATACTTGAGATCGGCTTCGGCATGGGCGAGACCACCGCGCGCATCGCGCAGGCGCACCCCGAGAACAATTACCTCGGCATCGAAGTGCACACGCCGGGTGTGGGCGCGCTTCTAAAGCGGATCGCTGAGCTCGGCCTGTCCAACATTCGCATCATCCAGCACGATGCCGTCGAAGTGCTCGAGCACATGATTGCGCCCGCAGCGCTCGCCGGTGCGCATATTTTTTTCCCCGACCCCTGGCCGAAAAAGCGCCATCACAAGCGCCGCCTGATCCAGCCGGGCCTCGTTGCGCTGCTCGCTTCGCGCCTCGCGCCGGACGCCTATCTGTATGCCGCCACCGACTGGCAGGAGTACGCCGAGCAGATTCTCGCCGTGTTCTCAGCCGAGCCCGCGCTTGCCAATACCGCGCCGGGATTCGCGCCGCGGCCGGACTACCGGCCGCTGACGAAGTTCGAGAGCCGCGGCCTGAAGCTCGGCCACGGCGTGTGGAACGTCATCTTCCGGAAAATCTGAGAGCTCGTGGTTTTACCCGAGCGGTTTTTACTCAAGATCCTCGATTTTGCGCGGATGTTTTTTATCCGCCCACAACCGAGGATCCCTGCGGTCTCGTCATCAAGGCAGGCCCGGCGCGACCACAAGAAAGCCGCGCGTGAAGCGTTTGCTTGGGCCGATATCAAAGTTGCACTTCGAATTTGAACTCGCGCTGCCATTCCATTCGTGAACATTCTTGGCAAGGCCATAGAAGGTCCGTCTCTCAGTCACTACAAGTCCCGCGGACGCGGGAGGGTACAACATCAAGGTTTCGCGCTGAAATCCAAATCCTCACCGGGCGCCACAGGTCTCTGTGCAGCCGCAGGAGCGGCCGGTGCCGCACCCGCTACCCTCGCCGCCGCCCGCAAAGCCGCCGGCGAAAGATTCGCCCCGGGCTCCGCAGATGCGCCGGGTGAAACACCATCCGAAGCAAACGCCGCCTCGAGATCCTGCTGGATCTGCGCCACGTCGAACGCGGCCCGCCCCTGCATGCGCAGCAATATGCGCGCGGGCAGGTCCTGAATGCGCGGCACGGCGGCGCGCACGTTGGCGGCGGTAGTGAGGATGGGCACGGCATGGTTATTCTTGAAGCCGGGCTCGGCGCGCTCGATGGCGTCGATCATGGCGTTCTGCGCCTTGGCGATGCCCATGAGGAGTTCGGCGAGTTGGATATCGGTCATGGCGGGTTCCTCTTCTCCAGTCCGGCCAGCCGGCATGGGATTGCCGGCCTGCATGTTTTCGTAAGCATACAACAGGAGCCAGGGCGAGGGCAGTAGGCCGAACGGCCAGGGATGCCACCGATCGCGCACGATTGCCCAAGGAAGCCCGTGGATACTGGCTCTCCACCTGAAGGTTGCCCCAAAAAAAAGTGCCCGGGGCCGCCATCTTTTTTTTGGTCGCCGGCTGCGCGCTATTTGCGCTGGCGCAATTTGCGGATGGCGGTGATCTGGGCCGTGGCTTCGGCGAGCTCGGACATCGCCTTGGCGTATTCCATTTTGCCCGTCCGTTCCTGCAGACTTTCCTGCGCGCGCTTCTGCGCTTCGAGCGCCTTGGCTTCATCGAGGTCGCGGCCACGGATGGCGGTGTCGGCGAGCACGGTGATCAGGTTGGGTTGCACCTCGAGGATGCCGCCGGCGACGAAGATCAGCTCTTCCTCGCCGCCGTTCGCGGGCTTGATGCGCACCGTACCCGGCTTGATGCGGGTGATCAGCGGCGTGTGCTTGGGATAGATGCCTAGCTCGCCCTCTTCGCCCGGCAGCACCACGAACTCCGCTTCGCCGGAGTAGATGGCTTCTTCGGCGCTGACGACGTCTACGTGAATTGTATGAGCCATGTTTTGCCTGTTGCCCCTCACCCCAACCCTTTGCGCGCAAGCGGGGAGGGGAGGGAGGCGTTGTCCCGTTATTGCAGCGTTTTCGCTTTCGCGACGGCTTCCTCTATCCCGCCAACCATGTAGAACGCCTGCTCGGGGAGGCTGTCGTAGTCGCCGGCGACGATGCCTTTGAAACCCTTGATGGTTTCTTTCAGCGGCACGTACTTGCCTTCCTGGCCGGTGAAGTTCTTGGCCACGTCGAACGGCTGCGACAGGAAGCGCTGGATCTTGCGCGCGCGTGCCACCGCCAGCTTGTCTTCGGGTGAAAGCTCGTCCATGCCCAGAATGGCGATGATGTCACGCAGCTCCTTGTAGCGCTGCAGCGTCTGCTGCACGGCGCGCGCGCTAGTGTAGTGCTCTTCGCCCACCACGTGTGGGTCCATCTGGCGCGAGGTCGAGTCGAGCGGATCCACCGCGGGGTAGATGCCGAGCGAGGCAATATCGCGCGACAGTACCACGGTCGAGTCGAGGTGACCGAAAGTGGTTGCAGGCGACGGATCGGTCAGGTCGTCGGCAGGCACGTACACGGCCTGAATCGAAGTGATCGACCCGGTCTTGGTGGAGGTGATGCGCTCCTGCAGGCGGCCCATCTCTTCGGCCAGCGTCGGCTGGTAACCCACCGCCGACGGCATGCGCCCGAGGAGCGCCGACACTTCGGTGCCGGCGAGCGTAAAGCGGTAGATGTTGTCGACGAAGAACAGCACGTCGCGGCCTTCGTCGCGGAAGTATTCGGCCATGGTGAGGCCAGTGAGCGCCACGCGCAATCGGTTGCCGGGCGGCTCGTTCATCTGGCCGTAGACCAGCGCCACTTTGTCGAGCACGCCGCCGTCTTTCATTTCATGGTAGAAGTCGTTGCCCTCGCGCGTGCGCTCGCCCACGCCGGCGAACACCGACAAGCCGATATGTTTCTTGGCGATGTTGTTGATCAGCTCCATCATAATTACGGTCTTGCCCACGCCGGCGCCGCCGAACAGACCCACCTTGCCGCCCTTGGCGAAGGGGCATACCAGGTCGATTACCTTGATGCCGGTCTCGAGCAGTTCCTGGCTCGGCGAGAGCTGGTCGTATTTGGGCGCGGCGCGGTGGATCGAGGCGGTTTTTTCCGCGCCGATCGGGCCGATTTCGTCGATCGGCCGACCGAGTACGTCCATGATCCGGCCGAGGGTCTTCGGACCCACCGGCACCGAGATCGGCGCACCGGTGTTGACCACTTTCATGCCGCGGCGCAGGCCGTCGCTTGATCCGAGCGCGATAGTGCGCACGATGCCGTCGCCGAGCTGCTGCTCGACTTCGAGTGTCAGCCCGATTTCGTCCATCTTCAGCGCATCATAGATATGCGGCATCTGGTCGCGCGGGAATTCCACGTCCACCACGGCGCCGATGCACTGTACGATTGTTCCTTGTTGGCCCATCGTCTTTTCCCAGTAGTTCAATTCAAATTCGGTTTGCTATTTCATACCGCCGCCGCGCCGGCCACGATCTCGGACAATTCCTTGGTGATCGCCGCCTGACGGGACTTGTTGTAGATCAGGGTCAGTTCGTTGATGACGTTGCCCGCGTTGTCGCTCGCCGCCTTCATCGCCACCATGCGCGCGCTCTGCTCGGATGCCATGTTCTCGGTCACCGACTGGTAAATCAGCGCTTCGATGTAGCGTGTGAGCGTCTGGTCGAGCACGGATTTGGCGTCCGGCTCGTAGATGTAGTCCCACGAGCCTTCTGGCGCGCCCAGCTTCTCGCCCGACAGCGGCAGGAGCTGCTCCATCACCGGCTCCTGCTTCATGGTGTTGACGAATTTGGTGTAGAAAATCTCGAGCCGGTTGAAGCGGTCCTCGATATAGCCGTCGAGCATGATCTTCAGCGCGCCGATCAGCCGTTCCATATGCGGCCTGTCGCCCAGGCCGACCACGTGCGACACCACATTGGCGCCCAGGCGCTGCATGAAGCCCAGCCCCTTGTTGCCGATGCAGCACACCTCGAAGCTCTCTCCCTTCGACTCCCACTCGCGCATCTTCGCGAGCGCCATTCGCAGGACGTTGGTGTTCAAGCCGCCGCACAGGCCCTTGTCGGCGGTGACGACGATAATACCGACTTTCTTGACTGATTCGCGCGTCACCAGGTAGGGGTGGCGGTACTCGGGATTGGCATGGGAGAGGTGGGCCGCGACGTTACGGATTTTCTCGGCGTAAGGACGGGCTGCGCGCGTGCGCTCCTGTGCCTTGCGCATCTTGGAAGCCGCGACCATCTCCATCGCCTTGGTGATCTTGCGCGTGTTTTGCACGCTCTTGATCTTGGTCTTGATTTCCTTTGAACCTGCCATTGCCTGTCTCTTGGTTCGTCATTCCCGCCTGGAGCGGAAGCGATGCGCTAATGGATCAATAAGTCCCGTTCTTCTTGAAGTCCTTGACTGCCTCGTGCAGCGTGGCCTCGTCTTCCTTGTTCAAGTCCTTGGTGCTCTCGATCCGGTCGATCAGCGCAGCGTACTTGTCTTTGCAGTAAGCGCGCAGCGCGCGCTCGGCCGCCAGCGCGTTATTGGTGTCGATGTCGTCGAAATAGCCGTTGTTCACCGCGAACAGGGTGAGCGCGATTTCCCAAACCTGCAGCGGTTCGTACTGCGGCTGTTTCATCAGTTCTGTCACCAGGCGCCCGCGCTCCAGTTGCTTCCTGGTGGCTTCGTCCAGGTCGGAGGCGAATTGGGCGAACGCCGCCAGCTCGCGGTACTGCGCCAAAGACAGGCGCACGCCTCCTCCTAGTTTCTTGATCACCTTGGTCTGCGCCGCCCCGCCTACGCGCGACACCGAGATGCCGGCGTTGATCGCGGGTCGGATGCCGGCGTTGAACAGGCCGGTCTCGAGGAAAATCTGGCCGTCGGTAATCGAAATCACGTTGGTCGGAACGAAGGCGGTGACGTCGCCAGCCTGGGTTTCGATCACCGGCAGAGCAGTGAGCGAACCCGTCTTGCCTTTGACCGCGCCCTTGGTGAATTTCTCCACGTAGGCCACGTTCACGCGCGCGGCGCGCTCGAGCAGGCGCGAATGCAGGTAGAACACGTCGCCGGGATAGGCTTCGCGGCCCGGCGGGCGGCGCAGGAGCAGCGACACCTGGCGGTAGGCCCAGGCCTGCTTGGTCAGATCGTCGTAAATGATCAGCGCGTCCTGGCCGCGGTCGCGGAAATATTCGCCCATGGTGCAGCCGGAGTAGGGCGCGATGTACTGCATCGCGGCGGACTCCGACGCGGTGGCCGCGACCACGATGGTATAGGCCATGGCGCCGTGCTGTTCGAGCCGGCGCACCACATTGACCACGGAGGAGGCTTTCTGCCCGATGGCGACATAGACGCAGATCAGGTCCTTGCCCTTTTGGTTGATGATGGTATCAATCGCCACGGCGGTCTTGCCGGTCTGGCGGTCGCCGATGATCAATTCGCGCTGGCCGCGGCCGATCGGGACCATGGAGTCGATGGATTTCAGGCCGGTCTGCACCGGCTGAGACACCGATATGCGCTCGATCACGCCCGGCGCCACTTTCTCGATCACATCGGTCATCTTGGCGTCGACCGGGCCCTTGCCGTCGATCGGCTGGCCGAGCGAGTTGACCACGCGGCCGATGAGTTCCGGGCCGACCGGCACATCGAGAATGCGGCCGGTGCACTTGACCGTGTCACCCTCGGAGATGTGCTCGTAGGGTCCCAGCACCACCGCGCCGACCGAGTCGCGCTCGAGGTTCAGCGCTAGGCCGAAAGTGTTCTTGGGAAATTCCAGCATCTCGCCCGCCATCACATCGGAGAGGCCGTGGATGCGGCAGATGCCGTCGGTCACCGACACCACCGTTCCCTGGGTGCGGACGTCGGCTGACAGCGCAAGATCCCGGATCTTGCTCTTGATCAGCTCGCTGATCTCGGAAGGATTCAACTGTTGCATGCTATCTCCTGAACCAGTATATTTCGCGCCGCCGGGCTAGCTCCCGAGCAGTCCCGCGGCCATTGCATCGAGCTTGCCGCGTACCGAGCCGTCGATGACTTCGTCGCCGACTACCACGCGCACGCCACCGATGAGATCGCGCTCGATGCTCACCTGGGGATTGATTTTTCGTTTAAAGCGTTTTTCCAGATCCGCCACCAGGCTCGCGAGTTGCGCGCCCTCCAGAGTAAAGGCGGTGGTGATCTGGGCGTCGACGACGCCTTGGCGCTCGTTCTTGCGCGTTTCGAACTGCTCGAAGATTTCAGGCAGCAGTGCCAGGCGGTCGTATTCGATCAGGAGCTGGACGAAATTTTTCGCCTCGGCCGAAAGGTCGCCCGGGCACAGCGACAGGAACAGCTGCTGCAGTTGGACCGCGGTCAGATCGTATTTGGCCAGGCATTGCTGCATATCCGGATGCGCAACCACCTGCGCCATCGTGCTTAGCGTGCCAGACCATGCGGCGAGCGTGCCGCCCGCGTCGGCGAGGCGGAACACCGCCTCGGCGTAGGGCCGCGCGAGAGTAGCGGTCTCGGCCATAAGAGTTTAAAGCTCCCGCTTCAGCTGGTTGAGCAGCTCGGCGTGAACCTGGGCGTTGACTTCGCGCTGCAGGATTTTCTCGGCGCCGCTGACCACCAGGGCCGCCACCTGTTCGCGCAGCGCTTCCTTGGCGCTCGAGACTTCCTGCTGGATCTCGGACTTGGCGCCGGCGATCATGCGATCGCCCTCGGCCTTGGCCGAGTTCTTGGCTTCCTCGATCATCTGCAGCCCGCGCTTTTCCGCGTGGGCGATGATCTCGGCGGCGCGCGCGCGCGCTTTGTTCACCTCCTCGGTCGCGAGTTTGCCCGAGGACTCTAGCTTCTGTTTGCCCTGCTCGCCGGCAGCCAGGCCGTCAGCGATCTGCTTCTGCCGCTGTTCGATGGCTTTCATCAGCGGCGGCCACACGAACTTGACCGTAAACAGGATGAAAACAGCGAACGAAATCGCCTGCGCGATCAGCGTTAAGTTGATATTCATGGTCTCTTCCCTAATGCGGGCGAGCCGGAACCAAACAAAGCGTCCCCGGCCCGAGTGACTGGCAGAGAGATCGATTACTTGGGAATGACGGCGAGCAGCGGATTGCCGAACGCGAACAGCATCGCCACGCCGACGCCGATGATGAACGAAGCGTCGATCAGGCCAAGCAGCAGGAACACCTTGGCCTGCAGTTGCGGAATCAGCTCGGGCTGGCGCGCTGCGCCCTCGAGGAAGCGGCTGCACATCAAGGCCACGCCGATACAGGCGCCCATGGCGCCCAATCCGACCATCAGGCCGATGCCGATGCCGGTGTAGGCCTGAATCATGGCCAAGGCTTGAATTTTGTCCATCGTAGTGTCCTTTCTTGAGCGAAATGAAATGTTATCGGGGATTAACGGGAAATTATTCGGTGCAAATCGTGTTTCATGTCAATGTGTCAATGGCTTTCATGCGCCATCGAGATGTAAACGATGGTGAGCATCATGAAAATGTACGCCTGCAGCACTACGATCAGGATGTGGAATATCGACCAACCGACGCCGAGGAGGGCGCCGAAGAACGCGCCGCTCAGGCTGGTCGCGGCCCACAGCCACAGCAGCAGGAAAATGATCTCTCCCGCATACATGTTGCCGTACAGCCGCAGCGAATGCGACAGCGGCTTGGACACGTACTCGACCAAATTGAACAGGAAGTTAAACGGCCACAACAGCGGATTCGCGCCGAAGGGCGCGCAGAACAGCTCGTGGATCCAGCCGCCCAGGCCCTTGACCGCGATGGAGAAATAAATCATCAGCAGCCACACCGACAGCGACAGGGCGAAGGTAGTGTTGACGTCGGCGGTGGGGACGATGCGGAATTCATGTTGGTGAAATACGTGCGTCAGAAACCAGGCCATGATGTCGACCGGCAGGAAATCCATGGCGTTCATCAGCAGCACCCACACGAACACGGTGAGCGCAGTGGGCGCGACGAAGTCGCGCTTGCCGTGGAAAAGGCCCTTCACCTGGTCGTCGACGAAACCGAACAGGAGTTCGACGAAGGCCTGGCGCTTGTTCGGCACGCCCGCGGTCGCGCCGCGCACCACCCACCACATCAACGCGGTGGCGACGACGCCGAGGATCACCCCGGTCGCAAGCGAATCGACGTGTAGCGTCCAGAAAGCGCCGTCCCCGACCGACTGGGCGTTGAAGCTCAGGTGGTGCTGGATATAGCTTGTTGCGGTGAGTTCTTGCCCCGGCAGCCATTCTGTCTAGCCTGACGTATCCATGTCCAAGGGTGCGCTACGTCTTGTCGCCGGTAAATAGCGCCATGCTGAAAATCAAGACCGATACGACAAACGATCCTATCAGCCCGACCACGACGACTTCTTGATAGATCGCCAGCGCGAGCCAAAGCAGCAGAATTGCCAGGGAAAGTTTGGCCGCTTCAGCTTTGAGAGCGGCGAAGAGAACCTCCCCCGCGGATCTCCCTTTGCTCTCTGCGCTCGTTGCAACCAACAGCACAAACACCAGCCCGGCGGTGATGCTGATCAGCCCGCCCAAGGCCGCCGAAACCGCGCCGTGTACGCCCGCAAACCAGGCCGCAATCGATGCGGCGATTATCGCGGCCAGTACTTGCGACCCGAACACCGGGCGGAACTTTCGCCACACTTGCCGCTATCCTCGCTGCAAAACGATGGAATTATAATGGCTTTGCCAGAGCACGGTCAATTCACAATTCCCCGATTGTGCACGCAATGCCTCGATCCACATCAATATGCGACTTCCGCGCGCATCCATCATGCGCAACAATTTCGATGGTAGACCCCTTTTTGCAACAGGTTCCGGGTGCTAGCTTCAGCCCTTGAATTTCGACAGCAGATCGTCGAGATGCTCGTGGCTGGCGTAGCTGATCACCAGTTTTCCCGCACCCTTCTTGCCGGGCTTGATTTCGACCTTGGTGCCGAATTTTTCCGACAGGTCTTCTTCGAAGCGCAAGATGTCGCGACTCGCCTCTAACTTGCCCGGTTTTTTCTGCTTCGGATTAAGAATGTCCTGCACCAGCTTCTCGGTTTCGCGCACCGACAGCCCGCGCTCGGCGACCCTCTGCGCAAGCTCTTCCTGGCGCCGGCCCTCCAGCGCGAGCAGGGCGCGCGCATGGCCCATATCGATCTTGCCGTCGTAGAGCAGCGCCTGCACCGATTGCGGCAGGTTCAGCAGGCGCAGCAGATTGGTGGTCGCGGCGCGCGAGCGACCCACGGCTTCGGCCGCCTCCTGGTGCGTCATTTTGAATTCACTGATCAGGCGCTGGATGCCGGTTGCCTGTTCCAGCGGATTCAGATTCTCGCGCTGGATGTTCTCGATCAACGCCATCGTCAACGCCGCCGAATCCGGCACCTCACGGATCACGACCGGTACTTCGCGCAGGCCGGCTATTTTCGCCGCGCGCCAGCGCCGCTCGCCGGCGATGATCTCGTAGCGCCCCTTGCCGAGGGTGCGCGCCAAAATGGGCTGCATCACGCCCTGGGACTTGAGCGAGCGGGCCAGCTCTTCCAAAGAAGCCTGGTCCATGCGCGTGCGCGGCTGGTATTTGCCCGGCTGAAGCTCTTCGAGCTTCACCGTTTTCAGGGTTTCGCCGTCGGCCTCTTCGTCCTTGGCCAACAGCGCGTCCAGCCCGCGCCCCAGTCCTTTCATTTTTCTTCCTTGTCTAGGCGACGGCCGAGCGCAGCAGCAGCTCATCGGTCAGCGCCATGTAAGCCTGCGAGCCCTTGCACGCCTTGTCCAGATTCACCGCCGGCGCGCCGTAGCTTGGCGCTTCGGCCAGGCGCACATTGCGCGGGATGATAGTCGCGTACAGTTTGTCGCCGAAATGCTGCTGCAGCTCGGCCGATACCTGCTGCGCGAGCGAGTTTCGCGGATCGTACATGGTGCGCAGCAAGCCCTCGATCTCGAGCCGCGGATTGAGGTGCTTGCGCACCTTGCGTATGGTCTCCACCAAGTCGCTCAAGCCTTCCAGGGCGTAATACTCGCATTGCATCGGAATCACCACCGCTGCGGCCGCGACCAGGCCATTGAGAGTCAGCAGGTTGAGCGCAGGCGGACAGTCGAGAAGAATGAAGTCATATTCCGCCGCGATCATGCCCAACGCCGACTTGAGCCGCATTTCGCGGTTTTCCAAGCCCACCATTTCGACCTCGGCGCCAGCGAGTTCGCGGTTGGCCGGCACCAGGTCGTAGCCGCCGCTCTCCGACTTTTGCCGCACCGACTGCACCGTCGTCAGCCCGAGCAGCACTTCGTAAACGGTACGCTCCAGACTGCGCTTGTCGATGCCGCTGCCCGTGGTGGCGTTACCCTGCGGATCGAGGTCGATCAGGAGCACGCGCTTGCCGGCGTTGGCAAGTCCGGCGGCAAGATTGACGCTGGTCGTGGTCTTGCCCACCCCGCCCTTCTGGTTCGCGACGGCGAGGATACGGGCCATCATTGCTGACCGATCAGCACCAGATGCCGCGCGCCGTCGAGGCCGGGAATCGCAAGCGGCAGCACCTGCTGCACTTTGAAGCCTGGAGCCAACCTCTCGATTTCCTCATAAGGATGCAGGCCCTTCATCGCTGCGAACATCCCGCCGGGCGCGAGCAGATGCCGGGTGATGCGCACAAATTCGCCCATGTCGGAAAACGCGCGTGAAATGATAACGTCGAACCTGTTCTGCGTCTGCCAGGACTCAACCCGCTCATTGCAAACCGCGGCATTTTTCAACTTCAGTTCCATCACCGCCTGGTTCAGAAACGCGGCCTTTTTGTGATTGCTGTCAAGCAGGGTTACGTGCGTGTCCGGGCTGAAGAGTGCAAGCGGAATGCCTGGCAGTCCGGCGCCGCTGCCCACATCGAGCAGGCGCTTGCCGCGCAGGTGCGGTGCCACGGCCAGGCTGTCGAGCAGGTGATGGCTCACCATTCTTTCAGGCTCGCGTATCGCGGTGAGGTTGTATACCCGGTTCCATTTTTCGATCAGCGCAATGTAATCAAGCAGGCGTTGCTGGATGTCTAACTCCAGTGTCAATCCAAGCGCAACGAGCCCGCGCTTCAGTTGATCGGCCGTGCTCATGCAGCCGGTCGCTCCGCGCTGGAATCGTCCAGCAAGCTGTCATCCTGACTTTCGTGACCGCCTTGCGATCGGTACGCGCGAGGCGATGCATTGCCGTGCCTGGCTACAGTTTGGAAGCCCCGCTTCAGGTGCACCAAGAGCAGCGAAATCGCAGCCGGCGTCAGGCCCGAGATGCGCGCCGCCTGGCCTATGGTTTCGGGTTTGTACTGGTTGAGTTTTTGCTGCACTTCCTTGGACAACCCGCGCACTGTGCCATAATCAAGATCAACTGGCAGCGCGGTCGCCTCATATTGCTCGCGCCGCAGCACTTCATCGTGCTGGCGGGCGATGTAGCCGTCGTACTTGATCTGGATCTCGACCTGCGCCGCAACTCCCGGGTCTGCAACCGCGTCGCCGGTCCCCGGCAGGGACATGAGGCTGGAGTAACTAACGTCCGGGCGGCGCAGCAGATCAGTAAGCGCATACTCTCTATCTATGCCTTTACCCAAAACCCTCTCCGCATCAGTTTGCGGCAACAACTGGGGATTGAGCCAGGTCGATTTCAGCCGCTCGAGCTCCCTCGCGACCGCCTCGCGCTTGCGCTCGAAGGTTTGCCAGCGAAAGTCGTCGATCAAGCCCAAACTGCGCCCGGTCTCCGTCAGGCGCATATCGGCGTTGTCCTCGCGCAGCGTCAGTCGATACTCGGCGCGGCTGGTAAACATGCGGTAGGGCTCGGACACGCCGCGGGTGATGAGATCGTCGACCAACACGCCGATATAGGCTTGATCGCGACGCGGACACCATGCGTTCCGGCCTTGCGCCTGCAACGCGGCGTTGATGCCAGCCAGCAATCCTTGGGCGGCGGCTTCTTCGTAGCCCGTGGTGCCGTTGATCTGACCGGCGAAAAACAGTCCGGAAATCGCCTTCGTTTCGAGCGAAGCCCTGAGTCCACACGGATCGAAGTAGTCGTATTCTATGGCATAGCCGGGGCGCAGAATATGCGCGTGTTCCAGGCCCCTAATCGAGCGTACCAGTTCGAGTTGCACGTCAAAAGGCAAACTGGTAGAGATGCCGTTAGGATAGAACTCGCTGGTGCAGAGGCCCTCGGGCTCGAGGAAAATCTGATGGCTCGCCTTGCCCGCGAAGCGGTGGATTTTGTCTTCAATGGAAGGACAGTAGCGCGGGCCTATGCCCTCGATCATGCCGGTATACAGGGGCGAGCGGTCCAGACCCCGGCGGATGATGTCGTGCGTGTGCGCGTTGGTGTGGGTAATCCAGCAAGGCCGTTGCTGCGGATGCATCTCGGCGTTACCCATGTACGAAAACACCGGCGTCGGATCATCGCCCGGTTGCTCCCGCATCACCGAAAAATCAATCGAGCGCCCATCGATGCGCGGCGGCGTACCGGTTTTCAGGCGGCCGACTGGGAGCTTCAGCTCGCGCAGCCGGGCCGCCAGACTGATCGAGGGCGGGTCTCCCGCCCTCCCCGCCTGGTAATTGACCATCCCGACGTGGATCAGGCCGGAAAGAAAAGTGCCCGTGGTCAAAACCACGGCGCGCCCAGTGAAACACATGCCCAGTTGCGTCACCACGCCGCTGACCCGGTCGCCCTCGAGCGTGAGGTCGTCCACCGCCTGCTGAAACAAGGTGAGATTGGGCTGATTTTCCAGGCGCGAACGGATCGCCTGCTTGTACAGCAACCGGTCGGCTTGAGCGCGGGTGGCGCGCACAGCTGCGCCCTTGCTCGAATTGAGTATTCGAAACTGGATCCCGGCTTCATCCGTGGCGATTGCCATGGCGCCGCCCAGCGCGTCGATCTCCTTGACCAGATGCCCTTTGCCGATGCCACCGATCGAAGGATTGCAGGACATCTGTCCCAGGGTCTCGATGTTGTGCGTAAGCAGCATGGTCTTGCTGCCGGCCCGGGCCGCGGCCAACGCAGCCTCGGTCCCGGCGTGCCCGCCGCCAACAACGATCACGTCGAATTCGTCAGGAAAATGCATACGCCTACTACCGTGCCAAAGAGGCGTGATTTTACGCTGTTCTCCTTCAAACCGTAAGCCGTTGTTCCACGTGGAACAATCAGGAACCATTGCCTGTAACCAAGCCGAGATAGCTTTCGATGACACGCGGATTGGCGACGAGTTCGGCGCTTGGGCCTTCCAGGACGATTTCGCCGGTTTCCAGCACGCAGCCATAATCGGCCACTTGCAGCGCAGCGCGGGCGTTCTGCTCCACCAGCAGAATCGACATACCGGTTTGGCGCAGGCCGGCGGTGACGCGGAAGATATCGCCCACGATCAGAGGCGCCAGACCCAGGCTGGGTTCGTCCAGCATCAGCAAATGCGGTCGGCTCATAAGCGCACGACCCAGCGCGAGCATCTGGCGCTCGCCGCCGGAAAGCGTGCCGGCTAACTGCCTGCGGCGTTCCTTCAGCCGCGGAAACAATTGGTAGACCTGTTCGAAATCCGCGGCGATGGTGGTGTCGCGTTTGCGATAGCGGTGAAAGGCGCCAAGCACCAGATTGTCTTCGACCGTCATCGCGGCAAACAATTCGCGCCGCTCCGGCACCAGGGACAAGCCCCGGCTCACGCGCTGCTCAGGCTCAACGCGGATGATTTCCTGGCCCGCATAGCGGATGCTGCCACGCGCAGCAAACATACCCATCAGCGCCGCCAAGAGCGTGGTCTTGCCGGCGCCGTTGTGGCCGATGACCGTGACTATCCTGCCCTCTTCCGCGCGCAGCGTCGCCTCATGCACGGCTTCCACCTTGCCGTAGGCCACGCACAGGCCGCGCGCTTCCAGAAGCACGCTCATTTGATCCCGCCGAGATAAGCTTCAAGCTTGCCTATCCGGTTGTCACCCACGCTGAAGCACCCGTCCCATCATGAGGCGGAATTACGCTCACGGGCCGCGGTATATGCCGGAATTTCTGCCATTGGCGGCCAGTGCGCGCCGTTCGATGGCCGTAGTTGCTCTAGATGCTGACACCATGGGTCTTAACCGGATAGGCACGGCTGTACCTATGCGCAGCACCTACATCACCTCCACGGTCGCGACCACTAGGCTCGCGCCCAGCAGCAACCGTGCCATCCCCGACAGCTTGCCCAATTGCAGGCTGGCGAGCGTGAGCGCGCCGTAGGTTACGAATTCTCCCTGCGGGATGAATATCACCAGTGTCACCGCGAACACCAGCACCAGCGCCAGCAGTGCGTAGATCGCGCCATTGCTGAGGCCGTCCTGGACAAGAAAAACAGCTATTTCCGTGTTCACGTTTGCCGGCTATTCAGCCAAAAATAGGGCAGCATGAGGGGAGGTATCCCCTCATTTCGAAACGCACTTTCATGGCTTGAGGCGCGCCTCCAGCAACTTGCGCTCAAGCGCCAAGGGTTGCGGCAGCCTGTCCTTGAGCTTGGCGAACAATTCGTCATGCAGCTTCAGTTCGCGCTCCCAGGCGACCCGGTCTATGTTGGTGACGCTGGCGTACTTGTCGGCGCCGAACTCCAGTCCCTGCCAGTGCAGATCATCGAACTCCGGCATCCAACCCAGCGGCGTCTCGATGGCGTGGGCCTGTCCCTGGCAACGCCCGACGATCCAACTCAGGACGCGCATGTTTTCTCCGAATCCGGGCCAGACGAACTTCCCGTTCGCATCCTTGCGGAACCAATTGACCTGGAAAATGTGCGGCGGCCGTTTCACTTTCTTGCCTACGGCCAGCCAGTGCTTTAAATAATCGCCCATGTGGTAGCCGCAGAAGGCGATCATGGCGAAAGGATCGCTCCGCACCACGCCGACCTGGCCGACGATGGCCGCAGTGGTTTCGGAACCCATGGTCGCGGCCTTGTACACCCCGTCCTCCCAGTTGAAGGCTTCGACCACCAGTGGCACGGTGTCGGAACGCCGCCCGCCGAACAGGAAAGCCGAGATCGGCACGCCGTTCGGGTCATCCCAGGCCGGATCGAGCGAAGGGCATTGCGTCGCCGGAACGGCGAAGCGCGAGTTCGGATGCGCCGCATTGCGTCCGCATCCCGGGATCCATGCCTGTCCGGTCCAATCCGTCAGTCCGGCCGGCGGAGTGTCGGTCATGCCTTCCCACCACACGTCGCCCTCGGGCGTCTCGGCGACGTTGGTGAAAATGGTGTTGCCCGCGATCGCCTTCATGCAGTTGGAGTTGCTATGAACATTGGTGCCCGGCGCAAGGCCGAAATAGCCGGCCTCGGGGTTGATCGCGTAGAACTTGCCGTCCTCGTGCGGCTTGATCCAGGCGATGTCGTCGCCTACGGTCTCCACCTTCCAGCCCTCGAAGCCTTCGGGTGGAACCAGCATGGCAAAGTTGGTCTTGCCGCAGGCGCTGGCGAAGGCGGCTGCGACGTAGTATTTCTGCCCCTGCGGATTGGTGATGCCGAGGATCATCATGTGCTCGGCCAACCACCCTTGGTCGCGTGCCATGACCGACGCAATGCGCAGCGCCAGGCATTTCTTGCCCAGCAGCGCGTTACCGCCGTAGCCCGAGCCGTAGGACCAGATCTCGCGCGTCTCGGGAAAGTGGACAATCCATTTTTCGGCGTTGCAGGGCCAACGCACCGATTTCTCGCCGGCTGCCAGAGGCACGCCCACCGAGTGCATGCAGGGAACGAATTTTCCATTCTCACCAAGCACGTCGAACACCGCCCGCCCCGTGCGCGTCATGATTTTCATGCCCACCGCGACATAGGGCGAATCCGAGAGCTCGACGCCGATGTGCGCGATGGGCGAACCCAGCGGCCCCATCGAAAACGGCACCACGTACATGGTGCGGCCGCGCATGCAACCGTCGAACAGGCGGCCGAGAGTGCCGCGCATTTCCACCGGCGCAATCCAGTTGTTCGTCGGACCGGCGTCGTCCTGCTTTTCGCTGCAGATGAAGGTGCGCTCCTCGACCCGCGCAACGTCGGACGGATCCGACAGCGCAAGGTAACTGTTGGGGCGCAGCTTGGGATTGAGACGTTTCATCATTCCGGAGGCGACCATTTCCTGGCACAGGCGCTCGTATTCTTCCTGCGAGCCGTCGCACCAGACGATGCGGTCCGGCTTGGCGAGTTGCGCCATTTGCGCGACCCATTCCTTCACGCCGTGGTGTCTGACGTATTCCGGCGCGTTTGAAACCGCAGTGTTCTTGGCATTGTGTGGGTTCATATTTTGTCTACCTAGTCTTACTGCGTCAGTAAAAACATGGCATTATGGTGGGCATCTCAGGTTATAGATGAGGTGCTGCCATGCGGATGATGGAACGATTTGATGCTTACCTGTCGAGGCTGTGTGAAGTGCTGGGACACGCCGATCGTGACGCGTCGATGCGCGAATACTGCAGCGGACTGATGTTGCCGCTCAAGAGAAAGAGCCTGGAGCCGATTGCCGCGCACATAGGGCCGCAAGCGGTGAGCGCCAAACACCAGTCGCTGCTGCACTTTGTGGGCAACTCGACGCGGCCGGATGAGGCGATGTTGCGCAGCGTTCATGACTACGTGATGGAGCGTGTGCCCAAAGATAGGTGCAAGGGATGGGTCTTGGTGGTCGATAACACCGGACACCCCAAGCAAGGGCCCGATTCCGTTGGTGTCGCGCGGCAGTATTGCGGCATGTTGGGCCAAACCGACAACTGCCAGGTGGTGGTGAGCGTATCGAAGGCCAACGCGCTGATGAGTCTGCCGCTGGCTTACCGGTTGTATCTGCCTCAGGAATGGGTGAAGGATGCACCGCGGCGCAAGGCCACCAAGGTACCGGCGCAGGCGGGCTTCGCCACCAAGCCGCAGATTGCTCTGGAGCAGCTCGCCTGGGCCTGCGAGCAAGGCATGGCTGTCGGCGTGCAGGCGGTGCTCGCTGACAGCGCCTACGGCACCGAGTATGCGTTCCGGCAAGGTATTGCCGCACTGGGGCTGCGTTACGCCGTAGAAGTAAAGCGTACGGGCAAAGTCTGGGGGCCGGGCCAAGGTCCCTTGCCGCCGGCGCTGTGGACGGGCACAGGACGCGTGCCTACTGCGCTGGCGCAAAAACCAGCAGCAACCGGTGCAAAGCCTCAAGAGCCTAGCCTTGGCGTTGCCGGCTTCGGCTTGCGGTGTGCTGCGCTGGCGCGAGGGCACCAACGAAGCATTGCAGTCGCGCTTTGCGCGCGTGCGAGTGACTGTCGCCTACAACCCCGATCAACCCGCCTGAGCAAGAATGGCTGCTCATCGAATGGCCCGAGACGGAAACTGGGCCCACCAAGTACTGGCTGTCGAACCTGCCCAAGTCCATCTCCATGACCAAACTGGTTGACACGGTCAAAATGCGCTGGCGTATCGAACGCGACTACCAGGAACTCAAGCAAGAGTTCGGTCTGAGTCACTATGAGGGGCGCGGATGGCGCGGCTTTCACCATCACGCCACCCTAACCATCGCGGCGTATGGATTCCTGATTGCTGAACGGCTCATTGATCCGTCCTCCAAAAGAAACGCCGTGTTTCGCAAAATTCCTGCCTTACCCAAAGGTTTCCGCCCACGTGGCGCCACTGCGGCCCAGTCGCCACGTGCCCGACTCGATCCCGACGTTACGCTTGGCCATCGCCCCCGCCCTCGCCCTACGCCAGCCTCATTG
>JAZDIA010000047.1:0-8031 GCA_043805375.1 Pseudomonadota bacterium | reverse complement strand
CGCACTTCAGCCGCGCTTCTTCGGTGTCCTCGACCACCCAAGTGGAGATGCCCTGCACCAGTGCGTGCACCAGTCGCTCCTCGGCAGTGCCTGTGCGCCACGCGAGATCTTGCGTCTCGGCCTTGGCAGTGCCTTTTACCGTGGTGGCGAATTCGACCAGCCGCTCCCCTGCGTCTGGCCTGCGGTTCATCACGACATCATCGATCCGGTCGCGAAGCTCCTTGGGGATATCCTCGTAGACGCCGAGTTGGCCGGCATTGACGATGCCCATGCTCATTCCGGCCCGGATGGCGTGGTACAGGAACACGGTATGGATCGCCTCTCGCACCGCGTCGTTGCCGCGAAACGAGAACGAAACGTTGGAGACTCCGCCAGAGACCCGCGCATGGGGTAGATTGGCCCGAATCCAGCGCGTCGCCTCGATGAAATCGCGCCCGTGATTGGCGTGCTCCTCGATTCCGGTGGCGATCGCGAACACGTTTGGATCGAGGATGATGTCCTCGTGCGGATAGCCGACCCGCTCGGCGAGGATCTTGTAGGCGCGGGCGCATATTTCGATTCGGCGCTCGAGGGTGTCGGCCTGGCCGCGTTCGTCGAAGGCCATTACGATCACCGCTGCGCCATAGCGGCGCGCTAGCGTCGCCTGGCGGACGAACTCCTCCTCGCCTTCCTTCAGGGAAATCGAATTCACCACACATTTTCCCTGAAGACATTTCAAGCCGGCCTCGATCACCGACCACTTTGACGAATCGATCATCACCGGCACGCGCGAGATCCCGGGCTCGGCGGCGATCAGATGGAGGAATTTCACCATCGCCGCCAGCGAATCGAGCATCGCCTCGTCCATGTTGACGTCGATGAGCTGTGCGCCGTTCTCGACTTGCTGTCGCGCTACCTCCAGAGCGTTGCCGTAGTCGCCGGCAAGAATCAGTCGCGCAAAAGCTCTCGATCCAGCGACGTTGGTGCGCTCGCCGACGTTCACGAACAGGGAATCGTCGCCGATGTTAAGCGGCTCGAGCCCCGCCAGGCGCAAGCGTGGCTCGATGCGCGGGATCTTGCGCGGCGGCAAGCCCTTGACGGCCTCGGCGGTGGCGCGAAGGTGCTCGGGTGTCGTGCCGCAGCAGCCGCCGACGATATTGACCAGGCCGGATTGGGCAAATTCGCGCAGAAAGCCTGCGGTGCAGCCGGGCGTTTCGTCGTAGCCGGTCTCCGACAAGGGATTGGGGAGTCCTGCGTTCGGATAGGCGCAGATGAAGGTGTCGGAGATGCTTGCCAGTTCCTCGATATACGGGCGCATCAGCTTGGCGCCGAGCGCGCAGTTGAATCCGATGGTGAGCGGACGCGCATGGCGCACCGAGTTCCAAAACGCCTCCGGAGTTTGGCCCGTGAGGGTGCGGCCTGACTGATCCGTGATGGTCCCGGAGATCATCACCGGGAGGCGTTGGCTGCGCTTTTCGAACAGCGTCTCGATGGCGAAGATCGCAGCCTTGCAGTTGAGCGTGTCGAACACGGTCTCGACCAGGAGCAGATCGGCGCCTCCGTCCACCAGGCCTTGCGCCGCTTCGGCGTAGGCGGCAGCTAATTCGTCGAACGAAATATTGCGGAATGCCGGATCGTTGACGTCTGGCGAGATCGATGTGGTCTTGTTGGTCGGTCCTAGCACGCCGGCGACGAAGCGCGGTCGGGATGGGTCCATGCGCGCGAACGGCTCGACCACCGCGCGCGCAATGCGGGCGGCGGCGCAGTTCAATTCATAGACCAGCGACCGGAGCCCGTAGTCGGCCTGTGAGGGCGCATTCGAGTTGAACGTGTTGGTCGCGATAATATCCGCGCCCGCGTCCAAATAGCGCCGGTGAATGTCGCCGATGGCCTCAGGTTGGGTGAGGTTGAGAAGGTCGTTATTGCCCTTCAGATCGAAGGTATGATTGGCAAAACGCTTGCCGCGAAACTCCGCCTCGGACAGGCGGCGCTCCTGGATCATGGTGCCCATGGCGCCGTCCAGGATGAGGATGCGCTGCTCGAGGAGCGCGCGTATTTCCGCAGTTTGGTCTGGTTGCATGAAACAAAAAACCCGATCTTCCGTTGTCTGCCTCGGGCTGATCGGGTCTCGCCGCTTTAGCAGAACTTATTTGTCACGCCCGACCCGGAGGGACGGGGGGGCGCCCGCAAGCTGGTTCGCTCAAATCGGCGCAGGGTGCGAAGGCTACGCGGCTGCCCACCGGCTGTCAACTTCCTGGCAAACTGGGGCGCATGGCATTACACTTTCTCGGCCCGGCGCCGGTCGCGCTGCGCTTTTCTGCGGCATGGCAACGGAGCCGGCTGCATCGGGATCCCGCAATTGCACAAGGCTATTGGTCGAACAATGCACAACGAGCGCAGCAATTCGCGCATTTTCAGTTTCGAATTCTACCCGCCTAAGACGCCCGAGGGCGCGGCAAAGCTGCGCAGCGCATGGGAGCAACTTGCGCGCCTTGAACCGAGATTCTTCTCGGTCACCTACGGCGCGGGCGGCTCGACGCGCGAGCGCACGCTTGCCACGGTGCTGGAGATCGGCGCGGCGGGCCATGAGGCGGTTCCGCACATTTCCTGCATTGGCGCTGCGCGTGCCGACATCGCATCGACGCTGGAGTTGTACCGCTCGAACGGCGTCCGTCACCTTGTAGCGTTGCGCGGCGATATGCCTTCGGGGACCGCGGCGCTGGGTGAACTGCGGTATGCGGCCGATTTGGTTCGCTTCATCCGCGAGCGCACCGGCACCCATTTCCGCATCGAGGTCGCGTGCTACCCGGAATATCATCCGCAGGCCAGAAGTCCGCGCGAAGACCTGCTCAATTTCAAGCGCAAAATCGAGGCCGGCGCAGACGCGGCGATCACGCAGTACTTTTACAATGCCGACAGCTACTTTCGCTTTGTCGAAGCGAGCAAGGCGCAGGGTATTGCTGTTCCCATCGTGCCGGGTGTCATGCCTATCGGCAACTTTTCTCAGCTCGCGCGCTTTTCGGACGGCTGCGGTGCCGAGATTCCGCGCTGGCTGCGGCTGAAAATGGAAAGTTTCGGCGACGACAGAGAGTCGATCCGCAGCTTTGGTTTGGATGTCGTGACTTCGTTGTGCGAACGGCTGCTTGCAGGCGGCGCCCCAGGGCTGCACTTCTACACCATGAACCGCGCCGACCTCACCACCGAAATCTGGCGGCGCTTGGGCCTCTGACGCGCGCAAGCCCGTGGTGACGGAGCTGCGTCGCCGGTTCTATTCGAGCTGAATGCCCAGCGTTTTCACCACCGGCCCCCACATGGCAATTTCGCGGCTCACCTTTTCTGCGAGCTGCTCGGGCGTGCTCGATGCCGGAAGCATGCTCAGCGCGTCATAGGCCTTTGCCAGTTCCGGCAGGTTCAATACTCTGACCAACTCCCGGTTCAGCCGTGCGACGACGTCCTTCGGCGTGCCGGCGGGGGAGAACATCGCGCTCCACCCGGCCACATCGAGATTGCGGATGCCGGCCTCGTCAAAGGTGGGCACCTCGGGAAGAGCGGGAAGCCTTTTCCTGCTGACCGAAGCCAGCGCCCGCAGCCTGCCGTCCCTCACGTAGCTCAGCATCTGGGCGTTGGGTGGAGAGAACATGACCTGAATGCGACCGGCTATCAGGTCCTGATTTGCCGGGGCCGTTCCTTTGTACGGCACGTGCGTCATTTGTGCTCCGGTGCGCTGCTGCAGCAATTCCATCGCCAAGTGGAACGATTGACCGACGCCGGCAGAACCGTAGTTGAGTTTTCCAGGGTTTGCCTTGGCGTAGGCGATGAGCTCCTGGAGGTTGTTGGCCGGCATGGAGGTGTGCACGAACAAGGCGAACACGAGATCGCCGATCATTCCTATGGGTGCGAAATCGCGCTCCGGGTCGTAAGGAAGCTTGGCGTAGAAGTGCTTGTTCAATACCATTTGACTCACGCCGGCCGTGAGCAGCGTATAACCGTCCGGCACGGCCTTCGCCACGTACTCGACGCCCGCGACTCCGCCTGCGGCCGGGCGGTTGTCCGGAACGATCGGCTGGCCGAGCGCCGCCGAAAGTTGCGGCGCAAACGCGCGGGTGATGGTATCGAAGGCGCCGCCCGCGGCGTTCGGCACGACCACGCGCACCGGCCTAGTCGGGTAGCTCTGTGCGAGCGCCAGTGCGCCCGCACCCAAGGCCCACGCGGAAAACAACGTGCTGACAAGTCTTCTGTTTGATCTGAATGACATCGATGCTCCTCGCTGACGGCACTGCACGCTTGGTCGGCGGGCCGGCTATTCGAGCGTGATTCCCAGCGATTTGATCACCGGGCCCCAGGCATCGATCTCCCTGTTGATCTTGCGGCCAAACTGCTCGGGCGTACTTGCCACCTGCACATAGCTCCATGATTCGTAGACTTTCGCCATTTCCGGCGAGGCGATGGCCCTGGCGACTTCTCGATTAAGGCGCGCAACAATGTCGGGCGGCGTGCCGGCGGGGGCCACTAGGCCGATCCAGTTGGGTACATCCATGTCCGGGATACCGGACTCCTCGAACGAAGGGATATCGGGCAGATTCGAGAGTCTCTTGTCGCTTCCGCCGACCAGCACGCGAAGTTTGCCTGCCTTGACTTGGCTCAGCATCTGGCTTGAGGCAACGCTGAACATGAGCTCGATGCGACCCGCGAAGACCTCCTGCTGCGCCGGACCGATGCCCTTGTAGGGGACATGCGTGACCTGGATTCCGGTGCGCTGGGACAGCATGACCATGCCGAGGTGGAACACGTGACCGACGCCCGCCGAGCCGTAATTGAGTTTGTTCGGATTCGCTTTGGCATATTTGATCAGTTCCTGAAGCGATTTCACCGGAACCGAAGTGTGCACGTAAAGGGCGAGCGGAAGATCGGCCAGCATGCTGATAGGCGCATAGTCCTTCTGCGGGTCGTAGGGAAGCTTGGCGTAGAAGAACTTGTTGAATATCAGTTGGCTGGTGCCCGCGGTGAGCAGCGTGTAGCCGTCGGGGGCGGCCTTCGCGGCGAGTTCCATTCCCAGAACACCGGCGGCGCCTCCGCGGTTGTCCACCAAGAGCGGTTGTCCGAGTGAGGGTGAAAGACCGGGCACCAGTGCGCGGGTAAGGATGTCAAAGGCTCCTGCAGGAGCTGACGGCACGAACCAGCGTATTGGCTTGGCCGGATAAGTCTGCGCGATCGCTGTGCCGCAGGCGGCAAAAGCGCAGGCACCGATGAAAGAGCGCATCGCGTTCCTCGTGAACTTGATCATGAGATCTCCCTGAAACTGCACAGACAAAAGGCTACATGGCATGCGCTTCAACTGCAAGCGCGCTTGCGAATATACTAACGGCTGGAAGCCGGTGCGAGGCGGATTGAAGTCACGTTGATCCGCCGGAAACAGCCGAGGCCGTGCCGTCAGTCTATCGCTTTCGGCCAGCGGCGGTCCTCACGTGGAGTTGACTCATGGAGTGGTGGCTCGGATATCTCGCCATCGGCGCTTTTGTCGGCTTTTTTGCGGGCCTGCTCGGCATCGGCGGCGGCGCGGTCATCGTGCCCTTGCTCGCGATGTCGTTCGACGCGCAGGGATTGCCGCGCGGCCACCTCATGCACCTGGCGGTCGGAACCTCCATGTGCACCATTCTATTCACTTCGCTCTCGTCGGTGCGGGCGCACGCGCTTCGCGGTTCGATACGCTGGGATGTCGCGCGCAACATGACCCCGGGCATACTGATCGGCGGGCTCGCCGGCTCCGGCATGGCGAGCAGGTTCTCGACCTTTGGGCTGGCGGCCGCATTCGCGGTGATCGTCTATTTTGCCGCAGTGAATATCCTGCTCGAGCGCCAGCCGAGTCCGGGGCGAAGTCTGCCCGGAGCGAGCGGCATGTTCGCCGCCGGATTCGTCATCAGCGGCGTCTCCTCGCTGGTGGCGATGGGAGGCGCATTCATGTCGCTGCCGTACATGCTGTGGTGCAATGTGCCGATGCGCCAGGCCATCGGCAGCGCCGCGGCGATCGGCTTTCCGATTGCGCTGGTCGGAACGGCGGGATACTTGTTCATCGGCTGGCACGCGCCTGGGCTGCCCGATTGGAGTCTCGGCTACGTGTACCTGCCTGCGCTCGCCGGAGTCAGCGTGGCGAGCGTGCTCGTCGCGCCGCTCGGGGCGACGGCGTCGCACCGGCTGCGGACTCGACTTCTGCAGCGCATCTACGGCGTGCTGCTGTTGGTGCTGGCGACCAAGATGCTGGTGAACCTGTGGTGACAGACCGGCGTGCTAGACTAGCGGCCCGCTGACGCTGGCAACGCTGTTGTCCAGACGCTTTTTCTCCAGAGTATTTCAGAACGCGAGGCTCACCCATGTCAGGTCCTCTTTCCCACATCCGCGTGCTCGATCTTTCACGCGTGCTCGCCGGACCCTGGGCGACGCAGAATCTCGCCGATCTCGGCGCGGAAGTCATCAAGGTCGAGCGCCCCAAGAGCGGCGATGATTCGCGCGGCTATGGCCCGCCGTGGATGAAGGACCGCGCAGGCAACGATACGACCGAGGCGGCGTATTTCATGTCCGCCAACCGCGGCAAGAAGTCGATCACGGTCAATCTCAGCCATACCGAAGGCCAGCGCGTCGTGCGCAGCCTCGCGGCGAAGTGCGACGTGCTGGTTGAAAACTACAAGGTCGGAGATCTGGACCGCTACGGCCTGGGCTACCGGGATCTCGCCGCGCTCACTCCCCGCTTGATCTATTGCTCGGTGACGGGCTTTGGGCAAACCGGCCCTTATCGCGACCGGCCGGGCTACGATGCCATGACGCAGGGCATGGGCGGCTTGATGAGCATCACCGGCGAGCCGGACGGAGCGCCGGGCGGCGGACCGATGCGTGTGGGCGTGCCGGTGATCGACATCTTCACCGGCATGTACGCCGCTATCGCGATTTGCGCCGCACTCGCCCATCGCGCCGAAACGGGTCTCGGCCAGCACCTCGACGTCGCGTTGCTCGATTCCTGCGTGGCGCTGCTCGCCAACCAGGCAATGAGCTGCCTTGCCACCGGGGAATCGCCTAAGCGCATCGGTAACGCTCATCCGACGATCGTGCCATACGAAACATTCCGCACCGCGGACGGCGCCATGATTCTCGCCTGCGGCAACGACAATCTGTTCCGGAAATTTTGTGCGCTAGCCCAGTGTGAACATCTCGCCAACGATCCGCGCTTTGCCAAGAATGCCGATCGGGTGAAAAATCGAGAAGCGCTGGCAACCTTGCTATCGGCGGTGATGGCAAAGCGCGCCACGCGCGATTGGATCCGAGCGCTGGACGAGGCAGGTGTTCCCTGCGGACCGATCAACACCGTCGCCCAGGCGCTCGCCGAGCCGCAGGTCGAGGCGCGCGGCATGATAGTGCGCCTCGCCCACCCGCTTGCGGGCGAGGTGCCTCTCTTGGCGAGCCCGATGAAGTTTTCCGGCACGCCCGTCCGGCATGAGCTTGCGCCGCCCGTTCTCGGTCAGCATTCGGACCAGATCCTGGAGGAACTGCTCGGTTTGAGCGCCGAGGAGCGGGCACGGCTGCGGGCAGCGGGTGCCATTTAGTCGTTTCTTGCGGCCGTATCCGGGGTCGGCTCAGCCTGCATTGCGACACCGACGCTGCTCGAGCCCCTGCAATCATCGGAAAGACTCACATGGGCATGCTCGAGGACGGCAAGTGGACCGATGACGAGCACCGCAGGACCGACGCCAAAGGAGCATTCGTGCGGCCGGATTCCGCGTTCCGCCGCCGCATCACCCATGACGGAGCGTCGGGTTTTCCGGCCGAGCGAGGCCGCTACCATTTGTTTGTCGCGCATTCATGCCCGTGGGCGCACCGCACGGTCATCGTTCGCCGACTGAAGAAACTCGAGGACCTGATCTCGCTGTCCTATGCCGACGGGCCGCGAACGCAGGGCTGGGCATACTCGCAGGGAATCGACGATCTGCAGCCCGAAAACGGAGTGCTTCCTCTGCATCGGATCTACACCGCGGCGTCCCCGACCTATAGCGGCCGGGTCACCGT
>JAZDIA010000046.1:0-5674 GCA_043805375.1 Pseudomonadota bacterium | reverse complement strand
CGAGCACCACCTCGGCCTGTCTCGCGACCCCGTTCCACATCAAGGGCGTGAACTATTCGATCAGCTCCGCCTGCGCCACCAGCGCGCATTGCATCGGCAACGCCTTTGAGCTGATCCAGTGGGGCAAGCAGGACCTGATCTTCGCCGGCGGCGGCGAAGAGGTGCACCCTTACATGAGCGTGCTGTTCGATGCGATGGGGGCGCTGTCGTCGAAGTACAACGACACGCCGAGCAAGGCCTCGCGTGCTTATGACGTCGACCGCGACGGTTTCGTGATTTCGGGCGGGGGCGGCGTAGTGGTACTGGAGGAGCTGGAGCACGCGCGTGCGCGTGGGGCGAAGATCTATGCCGAGCTCGTCGGCTATGGCGCGACCTCCGACGGTTACGACATGGTGCAGCCCTCGGGCGAGGGCGCGGTGCGCTGCATGCGCCTGGCGCTCTCAGGCGTCGACACGCCCGTCGACTATCTCAATACGCACGGCACCGGCACGCCGGTCGGCGACCCCAAGGAACTCGAAGCGGTGCGCGAAGTGTTCGGAAACAAGCTGCCGCTGATCAGTTCGACCAAGTCGCTGACCGGGCACGCGCAGGGCGCGGCCGGCGTCACCGAAGCGATCTACTCGCTGTTGATGCTGGAGCACGACTTCGCTTGTGTCTCGGCCAACATCGAGACGCTCGACCCCGCGGCCGAGGGCATGCCAATCGTGCGCGAGCGCGTCGACAACGCCGGCCTCAACACGGTGATGTCCAATAGCTTCGGTTTCGGTGGCACCAACGCCTGCCTGGTGTTTCGCCGTCTGACCGGCTGAGCGTATGAGCGAGGCCGCCGAAACGGTGCGGCTGTTCTTCGCGCTCTGGCCCGAGAGCGATCTGCAGACAAAGCTCGCGGCCTGGGGCGAGCGGGCGGCAGGCAGGGGCAGGGCAATGCGGCGCGAGAACATTCATCTTACCCTGGCGTTTCTCGGAGCCACCGAAGCTGCTCTCGTCCCCGATGTGATTGCGCTTGCGTCGGGCGTGCGCTTCGCCCCGATCCGCCTGCCGCTCGACCGCGTCGGCTACTGGAAGAGAAAGCGCATCATCTGGTGCGGCACCGACGAGGAGCCGCCGGCGCTCGGCGCTCTGGTCGAGGATCTGCGCACGCGCCTGGATGCGGCCGGGATGCGCTACGACCCCAAGCCCTTCGTGTCGCATGTGACGCTGGTGCGCGATGCCGCCGGCCTTCCCGCGGCGCCCGCCTGGATTCCTCTCGTCTGGGAAGCCCGGAATTTCGCGCTGGTGAGTTCGACGCACGCCGCGGGCCGCGTCACTTATCAGGTGCTGCAGCGCTTTCCCGCGCAGGCACGCTGACGCGCGCGATCAGACCGCTGCCAGCGCGTTCACCCTGGTTACAATCCTGGAAGATGCAAAGGGACCTGAGGTTTTGAGTGACAAATCGGGCTTGGTCCCTTTTTTCCTTTAAGGAGTCAAGCAAATGACGACCCTCGAACTAAGACTGAATCTGCCGGACCGGCTGGCGCGAGAGGCACAAGCCGCCGGACTGCTCACGTCCGAGGCGCTGGCCCAACTACTCAAGGACGCTATGCGCCGACGCGCCGGCCAGGCATTGCTCGCCGGGGCAGCACGCGCTACTCAGTCAGGTAGTAAGCCGATGTCGATGAAGGAGATCCAGGCGGAGGTGAACGCCGTGCGCCGCGCCCGCAAGAGTTGCGCCAGCGCATGAAGCTGGTGGTCGACACCAATGTGTTGGTGTCCGCCTTTCTCTGGCAAGGCAACCCCGGCCGCCTGATCGAGTTGGCTGCCGAGAAGGAGATTCAGCTTTTCACCAGCCGGGCCTTGCTCGATGAGCTGGCCGCCACGCTGGTCAATGTTCAACTAACGCTGCAACTCGAGTGTTCAATTAACGCTGCAACTCCGCCGGTTACGGTTACGCAAATTAAATCCGAGCTTGGCCCCTTATCGCTGAAATCCGAGCTTGGCCCCTTATCGCTTGCCACCGGCGCGCGTCGCGGGCCGCGTCACTTATCAGGTGCCGCGGTGCTTTCCTGCGCCGGCAGACTGACGCGGGCGATCAGGCCGCCGCCCTCGCGCGGCAGCAACTCGAAACTGCTGCCGTGATGGCGCGCGATGCGATCTACTACTTCACAAACGTTTGAGGCTCGATACCGGCCTGTCTGAGGATGGCGCGGAGCGTGCCTTCCGGCATATCGCCGGGATGATTGGGGATGGTGGTATAGCGCCGCGTCTCCGGGTTGAACCAGATTTCATGCGAGCCCGCCGCCTGACGGTCGAACTCGAAACCAAGTTGCTTCAAGCGCTTGACGATCTCCCGATAGCGGAAGCCGGCTAGCCGCCCCATCAAGCATTCACGATCATCGGATAATCAAAAGACTCCGCCGCCTGCGGCAACAGCTGTTCCACATGGCGCGCCTCCTGAGCCTCAATCAGTCGCTTCGCCACGTCTTGGGCGATCTCGATCGTCTCCTGAATCGTACGCCCTTGGGCGACCAGCCCCTGCACCTCCTCGGAGGTCGCCAGATAGACCCCTTCGGGCAACTTCTCAATATGCAAATTTACAATGCGCTCCATCACATCTCCTTTGACCGCGACGCCCGCTGCATGCGTACGTTCCATATTAACTCAAAGGGGTCGTGTTCGTATCAATCTTCCGTTACCGACGTTCGTCGATCGGCCTGAAAGCCAATATTGACGCGCTTCTTCAGGCAACCTGCTCAATCTGAACAAGAACTACTGGCAGTGAAAAAAGGGGCTCGTTCGTAAGCTGCCGGTGCTTGCCGCACCCTTCATGCTGGCGGTACCCATATATGCCGCCCCCGGCGCGTGTCGACGGCCGCGTCACTTATCAGGTGCTGCAGCGCTTTCCGGCGCCGGCAGGCTGACGCGGGCGACGAGGCCGCCGCCCGCGCGCGCGAGCAGTTCCAGACTGCCGCCGTGATGGCGCGCGATGCGATCGACGATTGCCAACCCCAGCCCGGCCCCGCCCTTGTCGCTGCGCGCTTTTTCCAGGCGCGTGAACGGCTGCTTCAACCGCTCCGCTTCCTCGCGCGGGATGCCCGGGCCGCGGTCGAGCACTTCCAGGATCAGCTTGCCGCCTTCGCTGCGGGTGGCTACGCACACGTCCTTCTCGCCGTAGGCGAGGGCGTTGTCCACCAGGTTGGAGATCAGGCGCTTGATGCCCATGCGGCGCAGCGAGCGCACCGGCACCGGCTCGATGTTCGCCTGCACCGCGTGTCCGAGGCGCTGCTGGTGCTCGACCACCTCGCGCGCCAGGGCGGCCAGATCGGTGGTTTCAAGCGGTTCCTCGCTCTGGACACGGGCAAAGTCCAGGAACTGGCCGATGATGGAGTCCATTTCCCCGATGTCGGCGATCATGCCTTGCTTCAGGGCTTCGTCGCTCGCGCTCATTTCGGTCGCGAGGCGCAGGCGCGCGAGCGGCGTGCGCAGATCGTGCGAAACGCCGGCGAGGATCAGCGCGCGGTCGGCATCCAGCCGTGCCAGGTCTTGCGACATCTGGTTGAAAGAGCGCGCCAGGGTCTCGATCTCGGCCGGCCCGGACTCGGGCAGCGGCACGGGCGTCTTGCCTTTGCCGATGTCGGCCGCTGCGGCCGCCAGGGCCTTGAGTGGCTGATTGATGCGCGATACGATCAGCCAGGCGCCGATGAGGGACAAAAGCAGGGCGAGGACAGTCCAGCCCAGCCATTGCCATGGAAACTGCCGTTCCACGCGTTCCCGCGGCACCATCACCCAGTACTCGTCATCGTCGATGTGAAAGCTGATGAAAAATCCGTGCTGATCTCCGATTCCGGAGGCGAAACGGGTCTCCTCGCCCAACTGGCGCCGGACCTCGGATTGCAGCATCTGTGCGAACGCAGTGTCGCGTGCCGGCAGCAGTTTTTCGCCTGACTCGGCCGGATAGACGCGTATGCCTTCGCGGTCGGACAACTCGGTGAGCAGCGTGCGCCGCTTGTCGGCATGCGCGGTGACCAGCGCAGTGCGGGTGAGGTTGACCACGCTCACCACCATTTGCGCTAATTGCTTTGCGCGCGGTTCGCGTTCGTAGTTGCGCAGGATCTGAAACCAGGCCGCGACCGAAACGATCATCAACAGGCTGATCAGCACAAACGAGCGCCACAGCAGCGTGCGCGGCAGCAGGGTCATGTCTTGCCATCCGGCACGAACACGTAGCCGAACCCCCAGACGGTTTGAATGTGAACCGGATGCGCCGGGTCGGGCTCGACCAGCTTGCGCAGGCGCGAGATCTGCACGTCGATGGCGCGATCGAACACTTCGTATTCGCGCCCGCGCGCTAATTCCATCAGTTTGTCGCGCGACAGCGGCACGCGCGGATGGGCAAGCAGTACTTTCAGCAGGGCGAATTCACCCGTGGTGAGGGAGATGGTGCTGCCGCCGCGGGTCAGCGCACGGGTGGCGAGATCGACCGTAACCTGGCCGAAGCTCATCTGGCCTTCCTCCATTGCCGGAGCGCCGGGCGGTGGCGGCGCGGTGCGCCGGCGCAGCACGGCATGAATGCGCGCCACCAGTTCGCGCGGGTTGAACGGCTTTGGCAGATAGTCGTCGGCGCCCATTTCCAGGCCGACGATGCGGTCGACGTCGTCGCCCTTGGCGGTCAGCATGATGACGGGGATCGTGTCTTTCGCGCCGCGCAGGCGCCGGCACACCGACAGGCCGTCTTCTCCGGGCATCATCAGGTCGAGCACGATCAGGTCGAAGCGCTCGCGCGCGAGCAGTTTGTCCATGGCGACGGCGTCCTGGGCGACGTGAACGCCGAACCCCTGCCCGGACAGGTAACGCTTGAGCAGGTCGCGCAGCCGCAGGTCGTCGTCGACCACGAGTATCCTGGTTGTTGCCGTTGTCATGTGCGTATCGTAATCAAAAGCGTGGGTTGAAACAGGGCGAAAGGTAAGAAACCATGTCACCCCCCTCTTTTCTTACAAATTATTACAAATTCGCGGCCCGCGCTCATGCTTTCCCGGCGGCACGGAGCTAGTATGCATCCATCGCAACAAGCCTGTTTCCAGACATGAGTTCAATCATGAAAAATATTCACGCTCGATGCCATTGCGCGATTGTGCGCTTAACGGGATGGCCCGGGGCATCTACAAGTGGGGCGATGGTGCGCGCTGCATGGCTGTTCACGGCCAGGGTCCAACCAAGGGGCGAGGCATGAAGTCCTTTATGGCAATTTGCTGCAGTCTGATCGCGGCTGTTGCGGCGAGCGCGGCAGTGGCAGGCCCGTTCGAGCAGGGAATGCGTTTTCAGCCGTTTGTCCAGACCCAGACTCCCCGACGCGAGCCGCAGCGCGACGCCGCCAGACCCGAGCCGCAGCGCGATGTGCGCGAGCCGGGCGAAGCCGATCGCGGCCGCATGAGCCCGGACGAGCGGCACCAGCTACGCCGCGATATCCAGGACGCAGGCAAGGACATCTATCACCGCGACCGGCCGGCTCCCAGGCGCGAGCAACGCAGATGAAAGCGAGCCGCAAACTAGTGCTCTACAACTATTGATAACTGCATAAGTAATGTCCTATTTGAGGCGAAAAGAAAGAGGGCAATGGCGGAGAAACGAGCGCAGCAGCGGTTGGTCATCGCCGATGGCGAGGACAGACAGATGAGTCTGCATCGCCAGGTCGGAAAGC
>JAZDIA010000045.1:0-24210 GCA_043805375.1 Pseudomonadota bacterium | reverse complement strand
CCGCGTCGTCGAACCCAAGGTCGGTCAACACATTGTCAGTGCTCTTGTGGGTGTCTTTGCGTCGCATCATCACCTCCCGCTCAACCCATGACGGGCAAGCACAGCCTTCAACCGCTTCCCGATCAAGTGCACATCCGGCTGTGCTGATGCCGGACTTCGATTTCTTCTGAAACGCATGCAGCACATGGATCGCATCTCCGCCGTGCACCGTGTAGACCGCGCGAAAGGTGTCGCCCCGGTGATCTTCCACCAACTCGTAGACGCCGGAACCAAGACCCTTCCACGGCTTCGACGAATCGGGCATTCGACCCAACTGCACCACGAAGAGCGCAACACCCATGTCCTTCTGGACCGGGATGGGGAACTCCTTGAAATCCTTCTTTGAGGAACCCTCCCAGAACAGCGGTCTGCGCATCTCAGTCATGCATTATACCCGTTCGTATATAGCTTGCAAGCATCGCCAATTGCAGCGCCGTCGAGTCGCGTCGATAAAGCCGTTTGACAATATATGCCACTGAGTGGCATAGTTGGCAAATCATGCGAGTGTTCAAGACACGGTTTTTCAGCCGTTGGATGCGAAAGACGGAGCTGACCGACAGCGCCTTGTGTCATGCGGTGGCCGAGATGGGGCAAGGTCTGATCGATGCTGACCTGGGTGGCGGTGTCGTAAAAAAACGTATCGGGCTTGCCGGCCGCGGCAAGCGAGGTGGCGTCAGAACGCTCGTTGCCACAAACAGAGGGAACAGATGGTTCTTCCTCTATGGATTCGAGAAAAACGATCGGGCCAATATCACCGACGATGAGCTGGAAGCGTTGAAGGAAATCGCGGAGCAGTTGCTGGCCCGAGCAGGCAGGCAGCTCGACGAAGCGGTACAGGATGGTTCGTTACAGGAGATTTGCCATGAAAACAAAATCCAGGGCTAAGAGCCGAGTTTTTGAAGCTGTGCACGAGACAGCGGGCGATCTGCATCGCCTGGGTTTTATCGACAAACGCAAGATGCGCAAGTTCGATGCCCTGTGCCTTGACCCCATTCCACAGTACGACGGCGAAAAAATTCGCGCGTTGCGTGATCACCTGCAGGTGAGCCAGGCCGTGCTCGCTGCGGTGTTGAATACCAGTCTCTCGACCGTGCGCAAATGGGAGGTTGGCGACAAGCATCCGAGCGGTCCCTCACTGAAACTGCTCAACCTGCTTGATCGCAAGGGATTGGAAGCGGTGATCTGATCAGGGACCTGGTGTCGGTGTCTGTTGCACCGCCAGCACCGAAATATGTCCGGTCTCGCTCGTATTGGCGCGCGGGCGGATCATGATCTCCACGTCTTGATTGAGGGCGGTTATCTGAGGTTGCCTTGCTCGTCTATCGCCACCGGCGGCACGGGACGCAGCGGTATCGCGATCTCATACCGCGTATGGCGCTGTTCGCCTGAACGTACCAGAGCGTGCTTGGCAACCAGATCGGCAAGATCCCGTGTGGCCGTGGCTGGCGACGCGCCCGTGATGCTGGCGTATTTGCCGGCGCTCAAGCCGCCTTCAAAGCCTTTCGGACCTTCGCGCAGCATGCGCAGGAGCGCTTTTTTCTGGCGTTCGTTAAGTTGATCGCGCAAGCGGTCAAGAAAGCGGGTTTTATCGGTCAGGAAATCCACCAGCGCAATCGACCGCCGTTGCGCCTCGATTGCGGTCGCGGCGAACCATGTGAGCCAAGGCGTGATCTCCTGATGTTTGTTGCTCGCTTCCAGCGCAGCGTAATAGGCAATTCGCTTCGCCAGAATGGTCGCGGCCAGTGCCGTCAGTGTCGGGTGCCCGAGGCTTTGCGCGAGGACCTTTTCGGCTATGGCCCGGCCGATACGACCATTGCCGTCCTCAAACGGATGGATGCAGATGAAATACAGATGCGCGATCCCTGCCCGCGTCAATGCGGGCAAGGGCTCGGCATTTCCCGGCGCCGAGCGATTGAACCAGTCGATGAAACGAGACATTTCAGCGGGTACTGATGTTGATGGCGGCGCCTGGAAGTGAACCTTGGGGTCGTGGATGGCACCGGATACCACTTGCATCGGCTCGATATGGATCCGATAGCTGCCGACGTCCTTGAGGTCGCGGCGACCTGTCGTCAGCATCCGATGCCACCGGAACAGCATGTCATGGGAAAGAGGTTCAGCGCAGGTGTGATGGAGATCGACCATCATCTCCGAGACACCCTGTTCCGCGGCGCCGACCTTGCGCTGGTCAGTCGCCAGGCCAAGTTGCCGGCGGATTGAGGATTGGACGCTCGCGCGATCGAGTATTTCTCCCTCGATTTCCGAGGTCGTCACCGCTTCGGTGCTCATGGCCTCGACCGTGAGCTGCTCGCGGTCGTCCGCTCCGAGATGCTTTGCCGTACCGGCATATTCGCCTGCTTCGAGCAGAAATAGCGCCTCGGCCTTGAGGAGTCGCGCCTGTTTCCAGGAAAAATCCGGCCAGTCTGGTTGTTGCCAGTTCCATTTCATGATCGATTGAAACCCCTTCTATCGATCATTATACGGAATAATTTGATCGATAGAAGACTTCTCTATCGCTCACACTGCGCTCGGTCAGTGTGCCGGTCAAACCAAAGTATCGAGCCAGCCGCTGCCACTAAATCGTGACATAAAAATGAATTTCGTGTCGCATAAACTGACATTCACGACAAAATAACTTGATTTAACGACATTTAAGTGCTTATACTGACGCGGAATATAGTATCGCGACACAAAAATGCCAAAACGAATCGATAAACAAGAGCTCGAAAAAATAGCTGTCCTGCTGGCTCCCCACAAAACCAGGCTGGCTATCGCCGAGCTCGAACAAGCTTGTAAGGCCGAAGGCCTGAAATTCTACCGCCGGACGCTTCAACGCCGTCTCCGAGAACTCGTCAAGGCCAACCGCGTACTCAGGGAGGGCGAAGGCCGCGCCAGCCGCTATCTCCTTGTCCCAATCACCGGCGAAGTGCGCGTTGTCCTTCCGCCACCCAAGCTAATCGCAGACGGAGAAAGCTACGTCCCGTTGTCGCCGCAGGGAGCGGACGTCAAGAACCTCGTGCGCCGCCCGATTACCGATCGTAAGCCGGTAGGCTACAACCGCAACTTCCTCGAAGGCTACGAACCGAATCGCTCGGCCTACCTGCCCGATTCGGTGCGCAGCCGCTTGCATGCATTGGGCCTCTCGCCCGCAAGGGAACATCCCGCCGGCACGTATGCACGCGATATTCTGAACCGTCTGATGATCGACCTCTCGTGGTCATCAAGCCGGCTTGAAGGCAACACTTACAGCCGCCTTGATACCCAGAATCTCATCGAATTCGGACACGCCGCGGACGGCAAGGATCAGCGCGAAGCGCAGATGATCCTGAACCACAAGGCGGCCATCGAGATGCTCGTTGACCACGCCGAGGAGATCGGCTTTGACACTTTCACCTTCTTCAATCTGCATGCCTTGTTGTCGGAAAACCTGCTGACGGATTCGGATGCTTCCGGCCGCCTGCGCACGACGACCGTTGAAATCGGTGGCAGTGTTTTTTACCCATTGGCAGTTCCCCAACAGATTGAGGATTGCTTCCGGCTCATCCTCGACAAGACGAACGCTATCCTCGATCCGTTCGAGCAGGCTTTCTTCGTGATGGTGCACATCCCGTATCTGCAGCCCTTCCTCGACGTCAATAAGCGCGTATCCCGTCTGGGTGCCAACATCCCGCTCATCAAACACAATCTGTCGCCGCTCTCCTTCGTGGACGTGCCCGAGCAGGCATACATCGACGGCACTTTAGGCGTGTACGAATTCAATCGCGTCGAATTGTTGCGGGACGTTTTCGTTTGGGCCTACGAACGCTCATGTCAGCGCTACGTGGCGATCAAGGAATCGCTTCCCGAACCCGACCCGCTGCGCTTGAGAAACCGGGAAGCTCTTATTGACGTGGTGAGCGCGATCGTGCGCGGCGGAAAACCGATAGAGGCAACGCTGATCCGCGAACGCGCCGAGCCCCTGGTACCGCCTGCGGATCTGGATCAATTTGTGGCGATGGCCTTCAACGATTTGCATCACCTGCATGAAGGTAACGTTGCCCGCTACCGGCTGCGACTGTCCGACTTTCGCTCGTGGAAACAGGAACCATAGACGACCGACCGCGCATGGATTAGTGCGCAAGTCCTGCCGCAGTCGCATTCCCGGCTTACCGCTGCGCGTCCCGGGTTAGAATTGCGCCGATGAGCAAGCCAGACTCCTCCGTGGGCAGCGCCCACACCCCGATGATGCAGCAGTACCTGCGCCTGAAAGCGCAGCACCCTGACATCCTGCTGTTCTACCGCATGGGTGATTTCTACGAGCTGTTCCACGACGACGCGGAAAAGGCGGCGCGGCTGCTCGACATCACGCTCACCACGCGCGGGGCTTCGGCCGGTGTGCCGATCAAAATGGCCGGCGTGCCCTATCACGCGGTCGAGCAGTATCTGGCCAAACTGCTGAAGCTGGGCGAGTCGGTGGCGATCTGCGAGCAGATCGGCGACCCGAACAGGTCCAAGGGGCCGGTGGAGCGCGCCGTCACCCGCATCGTCACGCCGGGCACGCTTACCGATTCGGCCCTGCTGGACGAGAAATCCGACAATGTCCTGCTTGCGCTTTCGGCCGAAAACAACAGCGTGGGCCTCGCCTGGTTGACCCTCGCGAGCGGCGAGCTGCGCGTGGCCGAAATCCCGCAACGGCTGCTCGCGGGCGAGCTCACGCGGCTGCGCCCGGCCGAGATCCTGGTCGCCGATCGCGGACCGCTCGCCGACTTGAATGGCACGGCCGCCGTGACCCGCCTGCCGGAATGGCATTTCGACTACGCAGCCGCGCGCCAACAGTTGCTCAAGCATTTCAATGTGCACTCGCTCGCCGGCTTCGGCTGCGAGGACTTGCGCTTAGGCGTTGCCGCAGCCGGCGCGCTGCTCGAATACGCGCGCAAGACCCAGGGCCAGGCGCTGTCGCATGTGAATGCGCTGCGCCCGGAGCGCGCGGACGACTACGTGCGCATGGATGCGGCCACGCGGCGCAACCTGGAGCTCACCGAAACCCTGCGCGGCACGAGCGCGCCCACCCTGTACAGCCTGCTCGATGGCTGCGCCACCGGCATGGGCAGCCGGCTATTGCGCGACTGGCTGCATCATCCCTTGCGCGACCGCACCGTGCTGGCCAACCGCCACGAAGCGGTGGAAGAACTCGCGCAAGCCGCAGGCACGGCCCTGCGCGATGCGCTGCGCCAGATCGCCGACGTGGAGCGCATCAGCGCGCGGATCGCCTTGAAAAGCGCGCGGCCGCGCGATCTCTCCGGTCTGCGCGACAGCCTCGCCGCCCTGCCCTCGCTCTCCGCGCTATTCGCCGGCGCATCCGCGCCCCGGCTCGCCGAGCTGCGCGACGGCCTGGCCGTGCCACCGGACTGCGCCTCCCTGTTGGCGCGCGCGATTCAGCCCGAACCGGCGACGCTAGTGCGCGAGGGTGGCGTCATCGCCGACGGCTTCGACGCCGGCCTGGATGAACTGCGCGCCCTGCAGACCAACTCGAGCGAGTTTCTGGTCGAACTCGAAGCGCGCGAACGCGAGCGCAGCGGCATTCCCAACCTCAAGGTCGAATACAACCGCGTGCACGGCTTCTACATCGAGGTCACCCACGCCCACGTGGAAAGAATTCCCGCCGATTACCGCCGACGGCAGACGCTCAAGAACGCCGAGCGCTACATCACGCCGGAACTGAAAACCTTCGAGGACAAGGCCTTGTCGGCGCAAGAACGCACGCTGGCGCTGGAAAAAGCTCTGTATGAGCAGGTGCTGGAGAACCTGCAGCCGCATATTCCGGCGCTGCAGCGCATCGCCAGGAGCCTGGCGGAGCTGGATCTGCTAGGCTCGTTTGCCGCCGACAGCCTGCGCCTCAACTGGTGCCGGCCGCAGTTCGTCGATGAGCCGCTGATCGAGATCGAGGCCGGACGCCATCCGGTGGTCGAGTCGCAGGTGGACCATTTCATCGCCAACGACTGCCGGCTGAATGCTACACGGCAGCTGCTCCTGATCACCGGCCCGAACATGGGCGGCAAGTCCACTTACATGCGGCAGGTGGCGCTGATCGTGCTGCTCGCCCACGTCGGCGCCTTCGTGCCGGCGCGCGCGGCGCGCCTCGGTCCGATCGACCAGATTTTCACCCGCATCGGCGCCGCCGACGATCTGGCCGGCGGCCGCTCCACCTTCATGGTAGAAATGACCGAGAGCGCCAATATCCTGCACAACGCCACCGCGGCGAGCCTGGTGCTGGTGGACGAGGTCGGGCGCGGCACCTCCACCTTCGACGGCCTGGCGCTGGCCTGGGCCATCGCGCGTCATCTGCTCGAAACAAACCGCAGCTACACCCTGTTTGCAACGCACTACTTCGAACTGACGCGGCTGGCGCTGGAATACCGCGAGGCCGCGAATATCCACCTGGATGCGGTGGAGCACAAGGATTCCATCGTGTTCCTGCACGCGGTCGAGGAAGGCCCGGCCTCGCAGAGCTACGGGCTGCAGGTGGCCGCGCTCGCCGGCGTGCCCGCCAGCGTGACCCGCGCGGCGAAACGCTATCTGCTGCAACTGGAAGAGCAGAGCCTGACCCGCGGCGGCCAGTCCGACCTGTTCGCCGGCGCGGCGCCCGAGCTCGAGAGCGCGCCGCACCCGGCGCTGGATCTGCTCGCGTCGATCAAGCCGGACGAATTGAGCCCGAAGGAAGCGCTGGAGCTGCTCTACAAGCTGAAAAAATTGTGATCCGCCTGATTGTTGCAATCGCGTTGGCGCTGGCCACCGCGATTGCGCAGGGCCAGGCCGGCGCGCTAGCGCCGGGCCATACGGGCGTGCGCTTCAGCTTCGCCGTCATCGGCGACACGCCCTATTCTTTCGGCGAAGAGTGGATGTTCGCCGACATGCTCAAAGACATCGACCGGGAAGACCTCGCCTTCGTCGTGCACATCGGCGATTTCAAGAGTGGCACCAGTCCCTGCAGCGATGAATTGTTCGCCCATCGCCTGCAACAATTCCAGTCCGTGCGGCACCCGTTCATTTTCGTTCCGGGCGACAACGAATGGACCGATTGCCACCGCAGCGGCGCGGATCCCCTGGAGCGCCTGGCAAAGCTGCGCGAAATGTTCTATCCCGACGACGACAGCCTCGGCCAGCGCAAGCTCAAGCTCGAGCGCCAGAGCGCCGATCCGCGCTTTGCCGAATATCGCGAAAATGTGCGCTGGACCGTCGGCTCGGCATTGTTCATCGGCTTGAACATCCCCGGCAGCAACAACAATCTCGGCCGCACGTCGCAAATGGACGCCGAATACGCGCGCCGCAGCGAGGCCAATGCCGCCTGGCTGGCGGAGGGTTTCGATCTGGCAAGAAACAACGACCATGCGGCAGTCTTCGTCGCGATCCAGGCCGATCCCCGTTTCGAACCCTCGTTCCGGCACCCGGCCAACGTGGCCGACGGCTACGCTCAATTCAGGCAGGAGTTGCTCGCTCACACGCTGGCCTGGGGCAATCCGGTGATCCTGGTACACGGCGACACCCACCGCTACCGCGTCGATCAACCGCTCGTCGATCCGGCCACGCAAAAGCCGGTCGAGCGTTTCACCCGCATCGAGAGTTTCGGCTCGCCGACCGTGGACTGGATCAGGGTGACCGTGAACCCGGCCGACCCGAAACTGCTTGCGATAAAAACCGGAAGGGAGATCAATCCCCCGCGCTAGATACTCCGAAATCCATGGGGAACCGCATGGATATTGACTCTCGGGGCATTCTACTTCTTCTGGCCGTGCCAGAATTCAAGATGGGCTGGATCCGGCAGGAGGTATCGCCGCGCCTGATATGCGGCACCGACGGCATTGGAGTAGACTATTTTCGAAGTTGCAAACCGAAGAGGTCTTATGCGCCAAAAGTTGACCATGGTTTATTGGAAGGGTGAGCAGTTCTGGCTCGGGAAGTTGCTTGAACACCCCGAAATCATGACCCAGGGCGAAACTATTGGAGAACTTGAGGAAAACCTCAAAGAGGCTTTTCGACTGATGGCATTAGACGAGGTGCCAAAGGACTACAGGACGAAAGAAATCGCGCTGTGAAGCGCAGCGAGCTGATCCGCCAGATTGAAGAACAAGGCTGTGCTCTCCTGCGGCACGGCGGCAACGCGTGCTCCCTGGATACAAGGAAATTAGTTTAGACAGCAGGCGATGAAAGCTCGGAACACAAGCACTGGCGCGGCATTCCGCACATTTTACGACGCTTGGCCTAGTCCATTTACGATTCGATTGGACCAGTTCAGGGCGGGCCGGGACGGCCCAAGATGCACGGCCTAAAGTCCGGTATGACGCGCGATATAGTCCTTGACCGCGCCCGCGTCGTTATCCATCACCTCGAAACGCTGCGGCAGCGACTCCAGATTCTCGACACCGGGAGGATAGTCCGGGTCGCGTCCCAGAGCCTCGCGTATGGTCACCGCGAATTTCACCGGCAGCGCCGTCTCCAGGCAGATCAGCGGAATGCCCGGCTGCCGGTGTTCCAGCCCGACCTTGAGTCCGTCCGCGGTATGCGTGTCTATCATCACGCCGTAGTCCTTGTACACGCGGCGAATAGTCGCGAGCCGGTCCGCGTGGGTGCTGGAGCCGGACACGAAGCCGTACTCCTTCACGTTACCGAAGTGCGGCGTGCCGGCGAGATTGAACTCGCCGCCCGCGTCGACCTTGCTCCATAGCTCTTTCACCATGGCCGCATCGCGCCCGACCAGGTCGAACACGAAGCGCTCGAAATTGGACGCATTGGAAATGTCCATGGATGGGCTGGAGGTCTGCGTGACCTCGCTCGACGGACGCACGCGGTAATGGCCGGTGCGGAAGAATTCGTCCAGCACGTTGTTCTCGTTGGTGGCGAGGATCAGCCGCGCGATCGGCAAGCCCATCATGCGCGCGATGTGGCCGGCGCAGATGTTGCCGAAATTCCCCGAGGGCACGGCAAACGCGACTTGCTCGTCGTTGGATTTCGTCACCGCGAAATGGCCGCTGAAGTAATACATCACCTGCGCCGCGACCCGCGCCCAGTTGATCGAATTCACCGTGCCGATGCGCTGGCGCGCCTTGAATGCCGTGTCGTTGCTCACCGCCTTGACGATATTCTGGCAGTCGTCGAACACGCCGCGGACGGCGATATTGAAAATGTTCGCATCCTGCAGCGAGAACATCTGCGCCGTCTGGAACGGGCTCATTTTCCCGTGCGGCGAGAGCATGAATACATTTACGCCGCGCTTACCCCGCAGCGCGTATTCGGCCGACGAACCGGTATCACCCGAAGTGGCGCCGAGGATGTTGATGCTGTCGCCGCTCTTGGCGAGCACATGCTCGAACAGGTTGCCGAGTAGTTGCATCGCCATGTCCTTGAACGCCAGCGTCGGTCCATTGGAGAGCCCGAGCAGGTGCAGCCCCGGCGCGAGCGTCGTCAACGTGGTGATGGCCTCGGTGCGGAAGATCGCCTTGGTGTAGGTGCGCGCGCACAAAGCCTTGAGCTCGGCGGCCGGAATGTCGTCGCAGAACTTGCGCAATACCTCATAGGCCAGATCGGCATAGGACAAGTTGCGCCAGGCGGCGATCTCGGCCGGACTGACGCGCGGGTAGCTCTCCGGAACGGCGAGGCCCCCATCCGGGCACAAGCCGCCGAGCAGGATCTGGGTGAAAGTCTGCGGCGGCATGCCGCCGCGGGTGCTTACGTAGCGCATCGTGAACAGCCCTCAGAGCCTAGGGAATTCCTAGTTCCGTCCCAATGCTTCGAGCCGGATGCGCGTTACCTTGCCGGTTACCACCGCCAGATTCTCGATCGCGGCGATCGCGGCGTTGATATGTTTCTCGCGCGTCTCGTGCGTGAGCATGATGATGTCGACCTGCTCCTCGCCCTCGGACGGCTCTTTCTGCACCATGGCGTCGATGGAGACGCCGCGATCGGCGAGAATGCGGGCAATGTCGGCCAGCACGCCCGGCTGGTCCGCGACCCGCATTCGCAGGTAGTAGGACGTGACCACCTCGTCCATGGGCAGGATGGCGACGTCCGACAACTGGTCTGGCTGGAACGCCAGATGCGGCACGCGGTGCTCCGGGTCGGCGGTGTGCATGCGCGTCACGTCCACCAGGTCCGCAACCACGGCGCTGGCGGTCGGTTCCGCGCCGGCGCCGGCACCATAATAGAGGGTGGCGCCGACCGCATCGCCCTTCACCAGTATGGCGTTCATGACCCCCTCGACGTTGGCGATCAAACGTCGCGCCGGAATCAGCGTCGGGTGCACGCGCAGCTCTATGCCTTCGGGCGTTCGACGGGTGATCCCAAGCAGCTTGATGCGGTAGCCGAGCTGCTCGGCGTAGCGGATGTCTTCCTGAGTGAGGCTGGAGATGCCCTCGGTATAGGCTTTGTCGAGCTGCATCGGAATGCCGAAGGCGATCGCCGACATGATGGTGAGCTTGTGCGCGGCATCGATGCCCTCGATGTCGAAGGTCGGATCGGTTTCGGCATAGCCCAGGCGCTGCGCCTCTTTCAGCGCCATGCCGAAGGCGAGGCCCCGGTCGCGCATTTCCGACAGGATAAAGTTCGACGTCCCGTTGACGATGCCGGCGATCCATTCGATGCGATTGGCGGTAAGGCCTTCGCGCAGGGCCTTGATGATCGGGATGCCGCCGGCCACCGCGGCCTCGAACGCCACCATCACCCCTTTTTTCTGCGCCGCGGCGAAAATCTCGTTGCCGTGAGTCGCAAGCAGCGCCTTGTTCGCAGTGACCACATGCTTGCCGTTGCCGATCGCTTTCAGCACCAGCTCGAGGGCGACGGTGTAGCCGCCGATCAGCTCGACCACGATATCGATAGCCGGATCGTTCACCACCTCCCAGGCGTCGGCGGTGACCGCAGCCCTGCCCCCGACCAGTTGCCGCGCCCGCGCCAGGTCCTGGTCGGCCACCTTGGCGATGCGGATGCCGCGTCCCGCGCGCCGGGTAATCTCTTCCTGGTTGCGCGCGAGCACGTTCCAGGTGCCGCCGCCGACCGTGCCTATGCCCAGCAGCCCCACGCAAATCGGATTCATTTGAGCCGTTTCCGGAGAATCTGTGTCACAGCACGCCATCCTTCTTGAACATGTCTTTGATGCCCCGCAATGCCTGTCTCGAGCGCGCCTCGTTCTCGATCAACGCGATGCGCACGTGGTCGTCGCCGTAGTCGCCGAAACCGATGCCCGGCGACACTGCCACCTTGGCCTCGGTGAGAATCTTCTTCGCGAATTCGAGCGAACCCATGCCGCTGTAGTGCTGCGGAATCCTGGCCCAGATGTACATTGAAGCCCTGGGGTTGTCGACCATCCAGCCCATTTCGTGCAGACCCTTCACCATGACATCGCGCCGCTTCTGGTACTTGAGGCGGATTTCCTCGACGCACTCCTGCGGTCCCTCGAGCGCGACGATCGAGGCAACCTGGAGCGGGGTGAAGGTGCCGTAGTCGTGGTAACTCTTGATGCGCGCCAGCGCGTGCACCAGGTCCTTGTTTCCGACCATGAAGCCGATGCGCCAGCCGGCCATGTTGTAGCTCTTCGACATGGTGAAGAACTCCACCGCCACGTCGCGCGCGCCCGGCACCTGCATGATCGAGGGCGCCTTCCAGCCGTCGAAAGTGATGTCGGCGTAAGCCAGGTCATGCACCACCAGGATGTCGTGCGCTTTGGCGAGCGCAACCACGCGCTCGAAGAACTCCAGTTCGACGCACATCGCCGTCGGATTCGAGGGAAAGCCGATGACCAGCATTTTCGGCTTCGGGATCAGTTCGCGGATCGCGCGCTCTGCCTCGGCGAAGAAGTCCACACCCGGGGTCATGCGCACCGAGCGGATGTCGGCCCCGGCGATAATGGCGCCGTAGATATGGATCGGGTAGCTCGGATTGGGTACCAGCACCGTGTCGCCGCGATCCAGCGTGGCGAGCATCAGGTGCGCCAGGCCCTCCTTCGAACCTATGGTGACAATGGCTTCGGTGTCCAGATCGAACTCCACGCCATAGCGCCGCTGGTACCAGCCGGTGATGGCGCGGCGCAGGCGCGGTATGCCCTTGGATACCGAATAGCCGTGCGTGTCGGTGCGCTGCGCCGCCTCCACCAATTTGTCGACGATATGCCTGGGCGTGGGACCGTCGGGGTTGCCCATGCTCATGTCGATGATGTCCTCGCCCGCGCGGCGGGCCGCCATCTTCAACTCATTGGTGATGTTGAAGACATAGGGCGGCAGGCGGTTGATTCGGGCGAATTGTTTCATATGGCGCGGCGCAAAGTCGCGGTAAGTGCTGAAAAAGTTTATAATTTTAACCTATTTGAGCACTCCCTTGAAGCTCCATCTCGCCGACATTTCGGGCATCAACGTATTCACCGGCTACGGTGAGGGCTACGTCATGGTTAACAAGCAGCGCCATGTGCGAAACTTGGTGGTGCTGCGCGACCGGCTGGTGACCGACTGGCGGCCTGCCGGATTCGATGACCTCGACGTCGGGGATTTCGTCCAACTCGCCGAACTCGAGCCGGAAATCGTCCTGCTCGGCACCGGCCAGCGCCTGCGCTTTCCGCGGCCGGAGCTCACGCGCGCGCTCATCGAGGCGCGCATCGGCCTCGAAGTCATGGACATCCAGGCCGCGTGCCGTACCTACAACATCCTCGCGGCCGAAGAACGCAAGGTCGCCGCGGCGTTGCTGTTCAGTTGAAGACCACCGTCGCCCGCACCCTCATACTGCTTCTCGCCTTCGCGGCGGTTTGGTTCTCCAATCTCGAATACCGCAAGCTGGTCAATCCCGACGAGGGCCGCTACGCCGAAATTCCGCGCGAGATGGTGGCAAGCGGCGACTGGACCACGCCGCGCCTGAACGACATCAAATATTTAGAAAAGCCCGCGCTGCAGTATTGGGCAACGGCGACGGTCTACGCCGTGTTCGGCGAGCGCCACTGGACGGCCAGGCTATGGAGCGCCCTCACCGGTTTTCTCGGCGTGCTGATGGTGTTTTTTACCGGGCGGCGCCTGTTCGGCACCGAGGCCGGATGGTATGCAGCGCTGGTATTGGGCTCGAGCCTGCTCTGGGTGCTCATAGGGCACATCAATACGCTCGACATGGGCGTCTCCTTTTTCCTTTCCGCCGCGGTGTGCGCCTTCCTCCTCGCCCAGCACGATGCAGCGGCCGCGCACGCGCGCGGCCGCTGGATGCTCACCGCTTGGGCTGCGCTCGCGCTGGCGGTGCTGTCCAAAGGTCTGATCGGCCTGGTGCTGCCCGGTGCGGCGCTCGTCGTGTACATCCTGATGGAGCGCGACTGGCGCTTGCCGGCCCGGCTGAATTTTGTCGCCGGCGCGGGCTTGTTCCTCGTCCTTACCGTGCCCTGGTTCGTGGCCGTGTCGCTGGCCAATCCGGAATTCCTGCGTTTCTTTTTCATCCACGAGCATTTCGAGCGTTTCCTCACCAAGGCGCATGGCCGCTACGAGCCGATGTATTACTTCATCCCGATACTGCTCGCAGGCATGCTGCCCTGGACCGTCACTCTCGTCGATGCGCTGGCGCGCGCGTGGAAGCGCGACCCAAAGCAGCATTTCCAGGTGCAGCGCTTTCTGCTCCTGTGGGCGGCTGTGGTGTTGGTGTTCTTCTCCGCCTCCAGCTCCAAGCTGGCGTCCTATATCCTGCCGATGTTTCCGGCGCTGGCGTTGCTAACCGGCATGCGCCTGACACAGCTCGGCGCGCGTGTCCTCGCTTGGCAGACGCTACCGACTGCGCTTGCGGGCATCGCCTTCCTCACGCTTCTGCGCGGCATTGAGCGCTACGCCAGCCGCGAGGTGCCGGTCGATCTGTTCCGGGATTACGCCAATTGGCTGATCGCGGCCGGATTAGTACAGATTGCCGGTGCGGCCGCGTGCGCCTGGCTTGCATGGCGCGGCAGGAGCGCTACTGCGCTCGCCCTAATGGCCTTCTCCGGGCTGGCGTTTGCGCAACTGGTACTGAGCGGCCACGAAAGCCTGTCCACGGCCAATTCCGCGTATCATATCGCCCAGAAAATCAAGCCCGAATTGAAGCCCGGCATGCCCTTTTACAGTGTCGATACCTACGATCAGTCGCTGCAGTTCTACCTGCAGCGCAGCACCACCATGGTGGGGTACAAGGACGAACTCGGCTTTGGCATCGAGCAGGAACCGCAGAAATTCATCGCCGATTTCGCCCGGTTCGAGAAAATCTGGAATGCGGACCGCGAAGCGCTGGCGCTGATGTCGCGCCACGCGTACGAGACGTTCAGCGCCAAAGGCCTGCCGATGCGGCTCGTCGCCCGCGACACGCGCCGCATCGTCGTCGCCAGGCGTCTCGTCGCAAATCCATGAACGTCGTCAGCTTCTCGCTGCTCATGCTGGGCGTGTTCCTCAACGCCATGGCCCAGTTGCTGCTCAAGGCCGGCACCAACGCGGTCGGGCAGTTCGAATTCGGCACCGGCAACATCGTCCCGGTAGGGATGAAACTCGCCCTGGAACCGCACATCATGGGCGGCGTCGCCTGCTACGTGGTGAGCCTGGTGGTGTGGATCCTGGGCCTGTCGCGGGTCGAAGTCTCGATCGCCTATCCCATGCTCTCCATCGGCTACGCGCTCAACGCCGTGGCGGCCTGGTACCTGTTCGGCGAGGCGGTCAGCGTGACGCGGCTAGTCGGCATCGGCGTCATTATCATCGGCGTCTATATCGTCGCGCGCTCATGATGAACCGCCAGCTGGACAACTCACTCGGCATCGATGATGCGGCGATCACCGCGGTTGCGAACGCCTTGCGCGCGGTCGTCGCGCTTTCCTGATGGACTACCTCCCTTTCACCCGGCCCTCGATAGACGAGGAAACGATCGCCGGCGTGGCCGAAGTGTTGCGCTCCGGCTGGATTACCAGCGGCCCCTGCGTCAGGCAGTTGGAGCAGGAACTGTCGCAGTATTTTGGCGGCCGGTCGGTGCGTGCGATGAGTTCGGCCACCGGCGCGCTGGAAATCGCCCTCAGCGTCGCCGCTGTGCAGCCCGGCGACGAAGTCATCACCACGCCGCTTTCCTGGGTGGCCACGGCCAACGTGATCCTGCGTGCCGGCGCGAGGCCGGTGTTCGTCGACGTCGATGCCATCACGCGCAATATCGACCTCGATCGCATCGAAGCCGCGATCACCCCAAGGACGCGCGCGCTGCTGCCGGTGGACATGGCAGGCCTGCCGGTGGACCGCGACCGGCTGTACGAGATCGCCCGGCGCCGCGGCCTGCGCGTGATCGAGGACGCGGCGCAGAGCATGGGGGCTACCTGGCGCGGCCGCCGCATCGGCAGCTTCGGCGATCTGGTGGCCATCAGCTTTCACGCCAACAAGAACATCACCAGCGGCGAAGGCGGCTGCCTGGTGCTCACCGATACCGCCGAAACCGAGCTGTGCACGCGGCTGCGCCTGCAAGGCGTGCTGCGCCTCCCCGACGGCAATCAGGAAGTCGAGGTCGCGGGCGGCAAACACAACCTGACCGATATTGCGGCGCGCATCGGCCTCGGCCAGTTAAAGCGGCTGGAGGCGTTCACCGCCCGCCGCCGCATGCTTGCGCAGCGCTATTTCGACCGCTTCGATACCGACTCGGGCTGCGTGCTGGCGCTTGCCGATTTCGCGAACTGCAACTGGCATATGTTCCAGGTATTGTTGCCGCTCGAGCACATGCGCATCGACCGCGGCGGGTTCATCCAGGCGATGCACCAGCGCGGCATCGGCGTAGGGGTGCATTACCCGGCGATGCACCTGTTCGGGCTGTACCGCAAACTCGGCTACAATCCGGGCGACTTTCCCCATGCCGAGCGCATAGGCAGCGCTACGGTGACGCTGCCGCTGTTCCCGGGCATGGCCGATGCCGACGTCGATCGCGTCTGCACGGCGGTCGCCGAAATCATCCGGGACAAAAAACAATGAACGTCGGAAAATGAACATCGAGCTCTCGGTCGTGATTCCTGTCTACAACGAGGAACCGGGCCTCGCGGCACTGTTCGCGCGCCTGTACCCGGCGCTGGACGCGTTGCGCATCCCCTACGAGATCATCTTCGTTAACGACGGCAGCCGCGACCGCTCCGCCGCCATCCTGCGCGAACAATTCCAGCGGCGCCCCGATGTCACCCGGGTCATCCTGTTCAACGGCAACTTCGGCCAGCACATGGCCATCATGGCCGGCTTCGAGCAGGTGCGCGGCCGGCGAATCGTCACTTTGGACGCCGACCTGCAGAACCCGCCCGAGGAAATCGGCCGGCTGCTCAGGAAAATGGACGAAGGCCACGACTACATCGGCAGCATCCGCTGCATGCGCCGGGACAGCGCCTTCCGCCGCGCCGCCGGCAAGGCGATGAACCTGGTGCGCGAGCGCATCACGCGCATCCGCATGACCGACCAGGGCTGCATGCTGCGCGCCTACAGCCGGGAAATCATCGACGCCATCAACCGTTGCCGCGAGATCAGCACCTATATCCCGGCGCTCGCTTACACCTTCGCCCGGCGTCCGGTCGAAATCGAAGTCGAACACGAGGAGCGCGCCGCGGGCGAATCCAAGTATTCGCTATATCAGTTGATCCGCCTCAACTTCGATCTGGTGACCGCCTTTTCGCTGGTGCCGCTGCAGTTGTTCTCGCTTGCCGGCATGCTGATTTCGCTCCTGTCCCTTCTGTTCGTCGGCTACCTGGCCATGCGCCGGCTGCTGCTCGGCCCGGAGGCCGAAGGCGTGTTCACGCTGTTCGGCATCGTCTTTTTCCTGCTCGGCATCGCCTTGTTCGGCATCGGCCTGCTGGGCGAATACGTCGGCCGCATTGCCCAGCAGGTGCGCCAGCGACCGCGCTATCTGATCGAGGCAGTGCTGGAACAGCGCCAGGCGGACGCGGCGCTGCTGCGCCCCGGGCCCGCTGCGGCCGAGCGGGAAAGCGGCGTGAGGTGAGAAACGCTTCGCCTTCCATGACTACCGCCGTCGCCTTCGCCTACCACAACGTCGGCGTGCGCTGCCTTTCGGCTCTGCTCGCCCAAGGCGTGCGGGTAAGCCTGGTGGTGACGCACCAGGACCGCGCGTACGAAAACATCTGGTTCGACAGTGTGGAAAAATTCGCGCGCGGGCACGCCCTGCCCGTGATCACGCCGGCGGATGCAAACGACCCGGCGGTGGTCGCACAAATCAAAGCGCTGCAGCCCGATTTCCTGTTCTCCTTTTACTACCGCAACATGCTCGGGCCCGAACTGCTCGCCCTGCCCCGGCGCGGCGCATACAACATGCACGGCTCGTTGCTTCCCAAGTACCGCGGGCGCGTGCCGGTAAACTGGGCCGTGATCATGGGCGAGCGCGAAACCGGCGCCACGCTGCACCAGATGGTGGCCAAGCCCGATGCCGGCGGCATCGTCGATCAGGAAGCCGTGCCCATAGGACCGGAGGACACCGCCGCAGAGGTATTCGGCAAGGTCACCGCGGCGGCGGAACAGGTGCTCGCGCGCGCGCTGCCCGAACTGATCACGGGCACTGCGCACATCACGCCGCAGGACCTGAGCCAAGGCAGCTATTACGGCGGGCGCAGGCCCGAAGACGGCCTTATCGACTGGGCGAAGAGCGCGCGTGAGGTGCATGATCTGGTGCGCGGCGTTGCTCCGCCCTATCCCGGGGCATTTACGCACGTCGGCGCAGTGCGCCTGCGCATACTGCGCACCCGGCCCGAACCAAATAGGCGCCCTCGAAGCGGCGCACCTGGGTTATATTTCGAGGCGGGCTCGTTCTTCGCCGATTGTGGCGACGGCAAGGTGCTGCGCATACTGGAGTTCGACGCGCAGGGCGGCCAGATCGACCCTGCGATGTTCGCTAACGAAAAAATTAACCTAAGGTGATCACATGAAAAAAATACTCATACTCGGCGTCAACGGCTTTATCGGCCACCACCTGTCCAAACGCATCATCGCCAAGACCGACTGGGAGGTCTACGGCATGGACATGCAGACCGAGCGCATCTCCGACCTGATGGAGAAGAAGCGCTTCCATTTCTTCGAAGGCGACATCACCATCAACAAGGAATGGATCGAATACCACGTGCGCAAGTGCGACACCGTGATGCCGCTGGTGGCGATCGCCACGCCGGCGACCTACGTGAAGGAGCCATTGCGGGTGTTCGAGCTCGACTTCGAAGCGAACCTGCCCATCATTCGCTCCGCGGTCAAATACAGGAAGCGCGTGATCTTCCCTTCGACCTCGGAAGTCTACGGCATGTGCCGCGACGCCGAGTTCGATCCGGAGACTTCCGAGCTGGTGTTGGGCCCGATCAGCAAGCCGCGCTGGATCTATTCCTGCGCCAAGCAATTGATGGACCGGGTGATCCACGCCTACGGCATGCAGCAAGGCCTGGACTACACGCTGTTCCGTCCGTTCAACTGGATCGGCGCCGGACTGGACTCGATCAACACCCCCAAGGAAGGCAGCTCGCGCGTGATCACCCAGTTCCTCGGCCACATCGTGCGCGGCGAAGACATCAAACTGGTGGACGGCGGCAGCCAGAAACGCGCCTTTACCTATGTCGATGACGGCATCGATGCGCTGCTGAAAATCATCGACAACCCGGCTGGAGTCGCTAGCGGCAAGATCTATAACATCGGCAACCCGAAAAACAATTACTCGGTCAGGGAGCTCGCCGAAATGATGCTGGCGCTGGCGCTCGAATACCCCGAATACCGCAGCCATGCGAAGAAGGTGAAACTCGTCAAGACCAGCGCGGCGCAGTATTACGGCAAAGGCTACCAGGACGTGCAGAATCGCGTGCCGAAAATCAGCAACACCTGCAAGGACCTCGCCTGGCGGCCCAAAGTCAACATGCAGCAGGCGCTGAAGCACATTTTCGACTTCTACCGCAGCCACGTCGCCGAAGCGCGCCATCTCGTGGACTGAAATCCTGAAAATCGAACTGGCAAGCAACGCATGAACATCCATGGAGCCACGTGCCCGTGACGCCGATTCAAATGCTCTGGATCGACGGCGCGCTTTCCACTCTTGAGCGACTGTCGATTGTCTCGCATCTGCGCAATGGGCACCCGGTTCATCTTTACACCTATGGACCGCCGGATAATGTCCCGCCCGGGACATCTGTGTTCGACGCCCGCGAGGTTCTGCCGGAGTCTTCGCTTTTCCAGAAGACGAGTGCTTCCGGCTACGCAAGTTGGACGCCTTTTTCCAATATTTTCCGCTACAAGTTGCTGTACGAGCGCGGCGGCATCTGGAGCGACGCTGATGTCGTTTGCATTAAACCTCTCGAATTTTCGGAGAATATGCAGTATTTCTTTTCGACCGAGCGGCTGCATCCGTCAACGCCCGGCGTCAGCTCGTCGCACGTCAGAGTCAACTGTACGGTGATTAAGGCGCCAAAAGGCAGCGCGCTGATGAACGACGCGCTGGAAAAGGCAAGGTCGATCGATGTCAACGGCGCAGAATGGGCCGCCACCGGAGGGCAGGTGCTAGGCGATCTGATTGTTCGACACGGACTCGATAATGCCGCGCTGCAGCCCAGTGTTTTTTGTCCGGTGGATTACTGGTCTTTTGCCGACTTGATCACGGGTGTTGTTACCCTACCGGAAAATTGCTGCGCGGTGCATTTCTGGAATGAAATGTGGCGCCGTAATTTTTTCAACAAGAATGCTCAATACCCGCCGCTCACGCTTTACGAACGACTCAAGGCATACTACTTGGCAAGCGAAATCCAAGCGTAACTGCCTTGAAGCTGGCCCTCAAAATCGACGTCGACACCTATCGCGGAACGCATGTAGGCGTGCCGCGACTGATCGGCCTGCTGAAAAAGCACGACGCCGGCGCGACCTTTCTGTTCAGCCTCGGACCGGACCACACCGGGCGCGCAATCACGCGCGCATTCCGTCCCGGCTTCATGAAAAAGGTAGCGCGCACTTCGGTGCTGGAGCATTACGGCATCAAGACCCTGCTCTACGGCACGCTCCTGCCCGGCCCGGACATCGGCAAGCGCTGCGCCGACATCATGCGCAGCACGCGCGCTGCAGGCTTCGAAGTCGGCATCCATACCTGGGACCATGTCAAATGGCAGGACCAGGTGGCGTGCCGCGGCGAGCGCTGGACCGGCGAGAAAATGGGCGCGGCCTATCTGCGTTTTTCGGAGATCTTCGGCGAACCGGCGCGCACCCATGGCGCCGCCGGCTGGCAGATGAACCTGCACGCGCTGCGCCTGACCCAGCGCCTCGGCTTCGACTACTGTTCGGACACGCGCGGGCGCTGCCCCTTCATCCCCGTCTACCGCGGCGAGATCGTCGCCTGCCCGCAGCTGCCGACCACCCTGCCCACTCTGGATGAACTAATCGGCCTTGACGGGTTGACTACCGACAATGTCGCCGCACACTTGCTCAAGCTGTCCGACAACCCGCCGCCCACCGGCCATGTATATACCCTGCATGCCGAGATCGAGGGCATGAAACTCCTGCCAATATTCGAGGCCTTGCTCTCCGGCTGGAAAGCCATGGGCTATGAGCTGGTCCCCACGCGCGAATTGTTCGGCGCGCTCAAGCTGCAGGCGCTGCCCCGGCACGAACTGATCATGGGCGAAATCCCCGGCAGATCGGGCACGCTCGCCCTGCAAGGAAAGGAATTCCTCGCCTGAGGCCCGTGCAATTACGGTTGCGTTCCAGCTTCGACTCATCAACAATATGGGCCGAGACCGGTTTCGTTTGGACTTTAGTCACTTACGAATCAAGGGTTGACATGATTGGCGAAGGGTTTTGGCGAGTGGCGAGGCGTCAAGGTTCCCGGCCATGTACAGGAGGTAGTCGATTTTGTTAAAACCCTCTGACACTAGTGCGGCATTCGGCGGCAATGCCGGCCGCGCATCCATGGCCAAGCGCAAACACCGCGCCGCGTCCGCCAAGTCACTGACCAAACTGTTCGTGCTCGACACCAACGTGTTGATGCACGATCCCACCAGCCTGTTCCGCTTCGAGGAGCACGACGTGTTCCTGCCGATCATGACGCTGGAGGAACTCGACGGCCACAAGAAAGGCCTGTCCGAGGTCGCGCGCAACGCGCGCCAGGCGAGCCGCTATCTCGACGAAATCGTCAGCCGCGTCGCCGGCAAGATCGATGCGGGCATCCCGCTCAGGCGCCACGCGGCGGATCCCGCCACGGGCGCGCTGTTCGTGCAGACCCAGGCGCTCGACAGCGCGCTTCCCGAATCGCTGGCGCTGGGCAAGACGGACAATCACATCATCGGCGTGGTGATGGCCCTGCAGCGGCAACAGCCGCAGCGGCAGGTGATCCTGGTATCCAAAGACATCAACATGCGCATCAAGGCCCGTGCTCTGGGGCTCGCTGCCGAAGACTATTTCAACGACAAGGTGCTGGAGGACATCGATCTCCTCTACACCGGCGTGCGCGAGCTGCCGGCGAGCTTTTGGGACCTGCACGCCAAGGACATGGAGTCCTGGAAAAAAGACGGGCACACCTACTACCGCGTCAAGGGGCCGCTTTGCCCGCATCTGCTGGTCAACGAATTCGTCTATCAGGAAAGCGAGCGTCCGCTGCACGCGATCGTGCGCGAGCAGAGCGGACGCACCGCGGTGCTCGCGACCATCAAGGACTATACGCACCAGAAAAACAACATCTGGGGCATCACCGCGCGCAACCGCGAGCAGAATTTCGCCCTCAACCTGCTGATGAATCCGGATGTCGATTTCATCACCCTGCTCGGCCAGGCCGGCACCGGCAAGACCCTGCTTACCCTGGCCGCGGGTCTGATGCAGACGCTGGAGAGCAAGTTTTTTTCCGAGATCATCATCACCCGGGTGACGGTGCCGGTGGGCGAAGATATCGGCTTCCTCCCGGGCACCGAGGAAGAGAAGATGAACCCGTGGATGGGCGCGCTCGAGGACAACCTCGACGTGCTCAACAAGTCCGACGATGAAGCCGGTGAATGGGGGCGCGCCGCGACGCGCGACCTGATCCGCTCGCGCATCAAGGTGAAATCACTCAATTTCATGCGCGGCCGCACCTTCCTCAACAAATACCTGATCATCGACGAGGCGCAGAACCTCACGCCCAAGCAGATGAAGACGCTGATCACCCGCGCCGGCCCCGGCACCAAGGTGGTGTGCCTGGGCAATATCGCGCAGATCGACACGCCTTACCTCACCGAGGGCTCATCCGGCCTCACTTACGTCGTCGACCGATTCAAGGGCTGGTCGCACGGCGGCCACGTCACGCTGCAGCGCGGCGAGCGCTCGCGGCTGGCGGACCATGCGGCGGAAGTGCTGTAGGACATCCGCGACTCGAAGTATCCGGTCCTGCCCGTCAATGTAGCCGAACGGCCATTGCGCGCTCTGCGCGCCAACCCTGTTTTTGGTGCGGATGAAAAGCGTATCCGCACCAAAAACAGGGTTATGGATAAAAGCAAAGGCAGTTTGGGGTTAATTCAAGATCGCCGATTGCGCGCGGATGTGCTTTTCATCCGCACGCAATCGGCGATCCGCGCGGACGGGTCGCCGTCCGCGCAAGACGGGGCGCTGCAGTGTGAACCGCCCCAATGCATTTAGGTGCCGCTTTACAAGGATTTATGCGTGCCGTCGCAAAACGGCGGTGTCTGCGTGCGTTTGCACGCGCACAGCGCCAGTTTTTCCGTCTTGGCGACGGTGAACTTCACCGGCGTGAATGGCCCGCCCTTGTGCGTGCCGTCGCAGAACGGCTGTTTCTTCGACAGGCCGCAGGCGCACCACCAGTAATCGGCGGCATCGAGCTCGAGGACATAAGGGACTTTCTGCGGGCATGCGGGATCAGCCATAAGACCTCCGAATTCGTTGGATCAATTCAATACCGATCCGGGTTCGCGTAGTTTTCAAAACGCGTGTACTCGCCGAGAAAGGTCAGATCAACTTTGCCTATCGGACCATTGCGCTGCTTGCCGATGATGATTTCTGCCTTGCCCTTGTTGTCGGCATTCTCGCGGTTGTAGACTTCGTCGCGGTAGATGAACAGGATCAGGTCGGCGTCCTGTTCGATGGCGCCGGATTCGCGCAGGTCGGACATGACCGGTCGCCTGTCGGTACGCGCCTCGAGGCTGCGATTGAGCTGCGACAACGCCACCACCGGCACATGCAGCTCTTTCGCCAGCGCCTTGAGCGAGCGCGAGATTTCCGAAATCTCGGTGGCGCGGTTCTCGCCATAGGACGTGGACGACATCAACTGCAGGTAGTCGACTACTACCAGTCCCAGGGTACCGAATTGGCGGTGCATGCGGCGCGCGCGCGCGCGCAGCTCGAGGCAGTTCAATGCCGGCGTCTCGTCGATATGAATCGGCGCGTCGTGCACCTTGCCCATGGCGTCGGTCAGGCGGCTCCAGTCCTCGTCGGTCAGCCGCCCGGTGCGCAGTTTCATCTGGTCCAGCCGGCCGATGGAGCCGAGTATGCGCAGGGCGAGCTGGGAGCCTGACATTTCCATGGTGAACACGGCCACGGGAAGGCGATCGTTCACCGCCACATGCTCGGCGATATTCAGCGCCAAGGCGGTCTTGCCCATGCTCGGCCGCCCGGCGATGATGATCAGGTCGTCCTGCTGCAGTCCCGATGTCTTCTGGTCGAGATCGCTGAAGCCGGTGGCGATGCCGGTGATATCCGAAGGGTTGTTTTGGTGATAGAGCGTGTCGATGCGCCCCATCACCTGCGCCAGGATGGGCTGGATCTCGACCAGGCCCTGGTGGCCGCGCGCGCCGGCCTCGGCGATCTCGAACACGCGCTGTTCGGCCTCGTCGAGCAACTTAGCCACTTCCTTGCCCATCGGGTTCAAAGCGGAATCGGCGATGCCGGTGCCCACCTCGATCAGCTTCCTCTGGATCGCGCGCTCGCGCACGATCTCGGCGTAACGCCGGATGTTGTGCGCCGAAGGCGTGTTCTGCGCCAGCGCGCCCAGATAGGCGAGCCCGCCGGTCTTGTCCTTGTCCTCGCTCTGCTCGATCGACTCGAACACCGTCACCATGTCGGCTGGCCGGTTCTTCTCGATCAGCTTGCCGATGTGGCGGTAGATGCGGCGATGGTCGTCGCGGTAGAAATTGCCTTCCGCGAGAATGTCGGCGACGCGCTCCCAGGCCTGGTTGTCGAGCAGCAAGCCACCCAGCACCGACTGCTCGGCCTC
>JAZDIA010000044.1:0-31199 GCA_043805375.1 Pseudomonadota bacterium | reverse complement strand
TTTCACGCCGCCGACGGCGGCGGCTACGCGTTCCTTGCGGACCAGGTGATCGCGATCGACGCCTTCAATCCGCAGGTCGCCGCGCGCCTGGCACGCGCCTTCGACCGCTGGAGGAAATTCGACGCCGGGCGCAGGCAGCGCGCAAGCGCCGCACTCGAGCGCATCCGCGACGCGCAGGGACTGTCGAAGGACGTCGCCGAGATCGCGACGAAAGCGCTGGTTTAACTTCCGGCGGCAAGGAATTGCCGCGCTAGCGGATCTGCGCGGCTTTCTTCTGCACCCGCTGATCGAAGCGTTCTAGGGTTACGACCACGCGCTCGTGCGTGCCATCGCCTATGGGCTCGATCGCGTCGGCAGCGGAAACGCGGAAGGTCAGCAGGCGACCATCGATCTTGATCAGTTCGGCTTCGGCACTTACGCGCATGCCCACCGGCGTCGCGGCGAAGTGGCGCACGTCGAGGTGCGTGCCCAGGCTCTGCTGCCCCGGCGGCAGCAGATGCTCCACCGCGGCCAGCGCCGCGGCCTCGATCAGATTGATCATCACCGGCGTCGCCAGCACATGCACGCGGCCGCTGCCCACTTTCGGCGCGGTGTGCTGCTCTCCTACGACCAGCTCGGCCAAGCCTTTCAGGCCGACACGCAATCCGGCAATATCACCCATGCTGTTCTCCTATATCGGATGGCCGATGCTAACCGATGCAAACCGAAAACACCTTGACCGAGAGCAAGCCTTGCCACAATCCGCTCTTGTGACGCCTTTTGCCGTTTTTCCAGACCGGCGGCAAAGGCGCGCATGGAATCGAACGCGCACCTGGGGAAAATCGTGGTGCGAATGCAGGACACCTAAAGCGCCGCCACTAGCGATAGTTGCCAGATGGAAAATGAGAACTGATTGAAACTGAATTCGGATCTGAAGCTCCGGCGCCCGCCAGCATCACCTTGGTTTCTCTTCTTCGCTGCCCATCATCAGCGCCTTCAAGCCGACGTAGGGCGCGGCTTCCTCGGCTGCCGGCACAGGCGCAGGGGTTTTCTGTGGCATCTCTGATTCGAGCTCGCGTACGCGGCGTTCGAGGGACGCCTTGTCGTCCTCCAGGCTTGCGACTTGGCGCCGCAGTCGCGCACCGGCCCACTGTCCCTTGAGCACGCTCGGAGTCGATACCAGCCCCGCGATCAGCGCACCCAGGGCGAGCGCCAATAACAGCACCAGCGCGAGCGAGCTGTCGTAGCGCCAGAAACCAAAGATCACCGTCACCGGAACACTGTTCTGCAAGGCAAAAGTGACGGCGCCGATGGCGAAGACGATACCCAGGATCAAAAAGAGCTGCATGATTTCCTCCGTTCAGTGAACTGGCCGCCGTGACCCGGCCCCTTGCGTGGTGCCCCTACGACGCTTCGCAGGGTCGGCCTCCCCGCAGTCTCCGGGCGCGCATCAGCCCGGCGCACGACCATTTACGATCATATTACGCCAACTGCCCGACCAATTCGGTACGCCAGCGCGCATAGCGGGTTGTTTGGCAAGGAAGGAATCAGGCGCAAGGCTGGAGTGAAAACTAGCGGCCAATGTGTGGCAGAATTTGCCCCTGTTAAGGGGCCATCAACATGCGCATCGGCATCATCGGCGGCAGCGCGCTGATCGTCATCACTACGGCGCGCGTGCCGCAAGTCGGCACGCGGCGCACGCTGAAGGCAGCCGACTGACATGCACCTGTGGCAACTCATAACGCTCACCGTCCTCACGCATACCGTGTTCAACGGCAGCCGCATGCTGGTGTCGCTGTACGCAATCCACCTCAATGCCTCGCCCTTCACCGTGGGGGCGCTGATGTCCTTTTATGCTCTACTGCCCATGCTGCTTGCGGTAAGCGCAGGCCGTCTGGTCGACCGCGTCGGCGCGCGCTGGCCGATGTTCGGCGCGACCGTCGCGGTGGCGCTGGGCGCACTGCTGCCATTTGTCTGGCCGCGCCTGGAAACGCTTTACGTCGCGAGCACGCTGATCGGCACCGGCTTCATGGTGTTCCACGTGGCGGTGAACCAGGCGGTGGGCGCGCTGGGCCGTCCCCAGAACCGCGCCGGGAATTTCAGCTGGCTGGCGCTCGGGTTTTCCGTTTCGGGCTCGGTCGGGCCGCTGCTGACGGGTTTCGCCATCGACGCGATCGGGCACGTGCAGACTTTCCTGTTGCTGTTCCTGTTTCCCCTGCCGCCGCTCGTCGTGCTGTGGCTGAATCGGCCGGCGCTGCCGCCGGCAAACGAGCGCAAGGTTGATGCCGGCGAGCGCCGCGTCATGGACCTGCTGCACAGCCGCGAGCTGCGCCGCGTATTCGTCGCCAGCGGGCTCTTGTCCATGGCCTGGGACCTGTACACTTTCGTCATACCGATCCACGGCTCGCGCATCGGCCTGTCAGCTTCGACCATAGGCGTGATCATGGGCACTTTCGCTGTTGCCACTTTCGCCGTGCGCCTGGCCATGCCGCTCCTGGCACGGCGCGTGAAGGAATGGCACGCGATCACCGCCGCCCTGCTGATCACCGCAGGCACTTACTCCCTGTTCCCGTTTTTCACGAGCGTGCCGCTGCTGATGTCGCTGTCCTTCGTCCTGGGCATAGGGCTGGGTTACTCGCAGCCGATGGTCATGTGGCTGCTCTACAACACCTCCCCGCCCGGGCGCCAGGGCGAGGCGGTGGGCGTGCGCACCACGGTGATGAACGCCAGCCACACGGCGCTGCCACTCGTGTTCGGCGCGCTGGGCACGGCTCTCGGCATGGGTCCGGTGTTCTGGTTCATGGCGGGGCTGCTCGGCGCCGGCGGCTATTTCATCAACCGGCGGCGCAGCCGCGGTTAACTGTTACCGCAGGCTATCGAGCCAGAAGCCCAGCCCCTGGGCGTTCAGCTCAACGTCGTTCGAGTAGATTTCCAGGATACGCGCGTCCGGCAGGTGTGAGCCCCAACGCCGCGCTTCTTCGAGGAACATGCGCTTCACGCCCTCGCGCAAGCGACGAGGCCGATCGGGTCCGGCATTCTTCTCGTGCAATGCGTGTTCGGCGTGCGCGTCCACCAGGCGGTGCAGCACCGCGCCCTTGGCCTGGATATCGCGAATCTGGCTATAGTGGGTGACATACACGGCCTCCGGCTGCACGCCGAGGATCAGGTCGATGGAGCGATGGTAGGATTCTGGATCGAACTGCACCGGGCTGGTAGTCGGGACGATGAACTGCCTGCCGCCTTCGTCCATTTCGCGGTAGGACAGGCCGAACACGTCACCGGCGAAAACATGGCCGGATCGGGTGTCGAGAATGGCGACGTGGTGGCGCGCGTGCCCCGGGGTGTCAAGAAATTGCAGTTCACGGCCGTTCAAGCTAATCGACGATGCGTGCGGCGTCTCGAGGATGCGCTCCGCGGGCACGCTCAGAATGTCGCCGTACATTTCGCGCGTCGCCTCTTCGCCGTACACGGCGACGGTGCCGGCGATCAGTTTGCCCGGGTCTGCCATGTGGCGCGCGCCGCGCGGGTGCACGGCGAGCGTGGCATTGGGAAACTCGCGCATGAACCGCCCCGCCCCGCCGGCGTGGTCGAGGTGGATGTGGGTAAGGATCACATAATCCACCTGCTCGGGCCGCAGGCCCCTGCGCCGCATCGCTTCGAGCACCAACGGTACCGAGTGATTGGTGCCGCTGTCGATGATCGCGGCGCGCTCGCCCTCGACCAGCAGATGGATGGCGTCGAGCAGGGGACGATGGTGGCCGGAATCTATGGCGCTGATGCCGTGCTCGTAATCGATGACCTGGGGCATGGTGGCGGGCGGAAGCTGCGATTGATGCATTCTACATTGGACGGATGCCGGCGCGGCGCAGCATGGCAGAGTAAAATTAAGAGTTATCATCGCTTATCATCAATCAGGAACCATACCGCTTCATGCGCATCGCCGACATACGCCAGGAATACATGCGCGCCGGGCTCGCAGAAAAAGATGCCGCGGCCGATCCGTTCAAGCAATTCGATCGCTGGTTTCACGATGCGCTGCACGCGCAACTGCCGCTGCCCAACGCCATGACGCTTGCCACCGCCACGGCCGCGGGCCGGCCGTCGGCGCGCGCGGTCCTGCTAAAAGGCGTGGACGCGGGCGGCTTCGTCTTCTACACCAACTACGCCAGCCCCAAGGCGCGCGAACTCGCCGCCAATCCCTACGCCAGCCTGGTGTTCGTTTGGGCCGAGCTGGAGCGCCAGGTGCGCATCGAAGGCGCGGTCGAGAAAGTCTCGGCCGCGGAATCCGACGCGTATTTCGACAGCCGCCCCCTGGGCAGCCGCCTCGGGGCCTGGGCCTCGCCGCAGAGCATGGTGCTGCCGAACCGCCTGACGCTGGCAACGAAGGTTGCAGCAATTGTGCTACGCTACGGCAAGCATCCACCACGGCCTCGGCACTGGGGCGGCTACCGGGTGCTGCCCGAGGCGATCGAGTTCTGGCAGGGGCGAAGAAACCGACTGCACGACCGGCTGCTCTATACCAAACAAACCGGCGGCTGGAAAATCGAACGTCTTGCGCCTTAGCATCTTTCCGCAATTTCAACTCCGGAGGAGTTATGACTGAAACCGTGAAATACGTGCTCGACGAATCGCGCATTCCGAAGTACTGGTACAACCTGGTCGCCGATCTGCCGGTGGCGCCGCCGCCGGTGCTGCATCCGGGCACGCACAAGCCGGTGGGACCCGATGATCTGGCGCCGCTGTTTCCGATGGAACTGATCATGCAGGAGGTCACCAGCGAGCGCGAAGTCCCGATTCCCGAGCCGGTGCGCGAGGTGTATCGCCAGTGGCGCCCGTCGCCGCTTCACCGCGCGCGGCGCCTGGAGAAGGTGCTGCAGACGCCGGCGAAGATTTACTACAAATACGAAGGCGTGAGCCCGGCCGGCAGCCACAAGCCCAACACCGCCGTGGCGCAGGCCTTCTACAGCAAGCAGGCCGGCATCAAGCGCTTGTCGACCGAAACCGGCGCCGGCCAATGGGGTTCGGCGCTCGCTTTCGCCGGCGCGCTGTTCGGGTTGGAGGTGAAGGTATTCATGGTGCGCGTGTCCTACGACCAGAAGCCCTACCGCCGGGCGCTGATAGAGACCTATGGCGCGAGCTGTACGCCGTCGCCGTCGAACGAGACGCAGTGTGGCCGCGCCTTCCTCGCCCAGCGCGCCGACCATCCGGGGAGTCTGGGCATCGCCATATCCGAAGCCGTGGAGATCGCGGCGCAGCGCGACGACACCAAGTATGCGCTCGGCTCGGTGCTGAACCACGTGCTGCTGCACCAGACGGTGGTCGGACAGGAAGCGATGGTGCAGATGGAAATGGCGGGCGACTACCCGGATGTGATCGTCGCCTGCACCGGCGGCGGATCGAACTTCGCCGGCATCGCGTTTCCGTTCCTCGGGGCGCAACTGCGCGGCGGGAAAAAGCTGCGCATCGTTGCGGTCGAGCCGGCCGCCTGCCCCAGCCTCACGCGCGGCAGGTATGCCTACGATTTCGGCGACACCGCGCATTTGACGCCGCTCACCAAGATGTACACCCTGGGCTCGACTTTCATTCCGCCCGGGTTCCACGCCGGCGGCCTGCGCTACCACGGCATGTCGCCGCTGGTAAGCCACATCAGGCAGCTCGGCCTGATCGAGGCCGTTGCCTACGAGCAGATTGAGTGCTTCGAAGCGGGGGTAACGTTTGCAAGGGCCGAGGGCATCCTGCCGGCGCCAGAAGCCAACCACGCCGTGAAGGGCGCGATTGTGGAAGCGCTGAAGTGCAAGGCCGAAGGCAAGTCGCGCACCATCCTGTTCAATCTGAGCGGCCACGGCCACTTCGACATGCAGGCCTACCTCGACTACTTCGATGGCAAGCTGCAGGATATTAAGTACGACGAGGCCGAATTGGCGACGGCACTCGCGAACCTGCCGCCAGTCAAGGAAGCCGCCTGACCTGGTCGCCTAAGCATGAGGGGACGAGGAAGTGATGGAACCCGTTCCGTTCCCGCCGGAATCCCTTCATGCTGTAACCCACGCTGGACCGTGCTGCAGCGGGGAGCGCGCACGGAATTGTAGGCACTTAGGCTAACGCTTGTTTCTTGAGCTTGCCGATGAAATGCTTGCGGAACTTCGCCACTTTGGGCTGCACCACCATCATGCAGTAAGGCTGGCCGGGATTGCGCTGGTAATACTCCTGGTGCTCGCCCTCGGCGATATGGAACCTGCTTGCGGCCGTGACCTCGGTGACGACGGGACGGACCCACAGGTCGGCGGCCTCGAGCCCGGCTATCACCTCCTTGGCCGTCGCCTTCTGCGCCGGCGAATGATAGAAAATCGCCGAGCGGTACTGCGGTCCGGCATCGTTGCCCTGGCGGTTGCGCGTGGTCGGATCGTGGATGACGAAGAACACCTCCAGAATCTCGCGAAAACTGACTACGGCCGCATCGAAGCGGATCTGCACCACCTCGGCGTGTCCGCTGTCGCCGCCGCACACGTCCGCGTAAGTTGGATTCTTCAAATGCCCGCCCATGTATCCCGATTCGACCGACTCCACCCCTTTCAGGTCGTCGAATACGGCTTCCAGGCACCAGAAGCAGCCGCCTCCGAGGGTGGCGATTTCCTTTTCGTCTTGCGGCTGCGTCATGTCGCTCGCCTTTGTCGATGGATTTATGACATCCGCTCTAGCGGGACACCGGAAACTCAAATATCATAGCGTATCGTTGCCTGGCGCCGTCTGAACTGATCGCCAATCTGGATGCCGGGCTGAAGCAGCGCTTGGGGGTGCGCCCCCAAGGACTTGAACAACCGAAACCTGGGGGAAAGCTCAATGGGAACCCTGCATCTGTTTCGCGACGCGCCGGAGGTCATAAGCGTCGCTGCCGGGAAATACATTTTCCGCAAGGGCGAAGCCGCCAAAGTAATGTACCTGATTATCGAAGGCGAGGTCGACCTGTTGCTCGACGACGTGCTGGTCGAAACCGCCAGGGAAGGCACATTCATCGGCGAGATGGCGTTGATCGACGACGAGGCGCGCAGCGCGTCGGCGCGCGCGCGCGGCGACTGCCGCGTTTTTCCCATCGATGAAGCGCGCTTCGAGTCGCTGTTGAAGGAAACACCCTTTTTCGCGCTGCAGGTGATGAAAACCCTGGCGCGCCGGCTGCGAAAAATGGATGCGCGCCTCGGTGCCGCGCCCAAAGCCGGGAAAACCAGGGAAAACACCTGATGCGGGGAGCAGCTTGACTCGGCTCGAGGGCAGGGCCTGAATTGTTTCTTGCGCGAGCAAACATTGCCTCAGGATTCTGGCCGCTGCAACCTTGTTCAATCCAACATAAAGGGGATTTCGATGAAAAACATTTTCCTCCGCTATATCTGCCGCATGTTGATCGTGTGCATGGGCGCATTTCCGTTCAGCACTTACGCCGGCATGGTCGGCACCGATCAGGTGGTTGCCGCGGTGCAGACTCAGGGCACACGCGATAAGGTGCGCGATTTTATAGGCCGCAGCGAAGTAAGCAGTCAGCTTCAAAATCTCGGCATCAGTTCGACCGCCGCGCAAGAGCGTGTCAGCGCCATGACAGACGCGGAGGTGGCAAGCCTAGTCGGCCAGATCGACAGCCTGCCCGCTGGCGGCATTAGCGGCTGGGCGATCGCCACGAGCCTGCTCGTCATCGGCCTGATCTGGTACTACTGGGTCAAGTGACCGCGACCTCCAATCGATCTATAGCCAAAGCCCGCGTAATCGCGGGCTTTGTTGTTGTGCTTTCCATCTTGGCAGGCTGTGTCAGCCTGCCGCAGTCCGAGGCCCTGCGCGGCGAAGGCGGCGCGGGCCTGCCGCCGCGGATGGAACTGGAAACGGTGCCGTTCTTTGCGCAGGAAGAATACCAATGCGGGCCGGCGGCGCTGGCAATGGCCATGAACGCAGCCGGCGTAGCGGTGACTCCGGATTCCCTTACCGATCAGGTGTATCTCCCGCAGCGCAAGGGCAGCTTGCAGGTGGAGATGCTTGCGAGCGCGCGACGCCACGGCCTCCTCGCGTACCAACTCGCACCCGAACTCAAGGATCTGCTCGCCGAAGTGGCCGCAGGCAATACGGTGATCGTGCTGCAGAACCAGGGCTTGTGGTCGTTTTATCCCTACTGGCATTACGCCGTGGTTATCGGCTATGATCTGGAGAAAAAACAAATCCTGCTGCATTCCGGCACCCGGGCGCGCCGCCCGATGCCGCTCGGGCTGTTCGAGTTCCTGTGGATCGACGGGCGGCGCTGGGCGATGGTTGCCCTGGCCCCCGGGCGGCTGCCGGCGAGCGCGCGCGAAGCAAGCTCGGCTACTGCCGCGGCGGCCCTGGAGAAGGCCGGGCGCACCGCCGAAGCGCGACTAGCTTACGCCGCCTTGCTGCAACGCTGGCCAACCAACCTTGTCGGTTTGATGGGAATGGGCAACACCGCCTACGCGCTGGGAAATCAGGCAGAAGCTGAAGCGGTGTTTCGCCAGGCCACCGCCGCGCATCCTCTTGCAGCAGCGGCATTCAACAACCTGGCACAAACGCTCGCCGATCAGGGCAGGCTCGCGGCGGCACTGGAGGCCGCGCGCAAAGCGGTGAGCCTGGGCGGAGCCAGCCTGCCGGCAGCGCAGGCGACGCTGGACCAAATTGCCAAGAAACAGCAGCAGGCATCAACTCCGCCTGCGTTACGGCTGCGGGCCGTCGGTCTTGACCACTGAAGAAGCGGTGTGGGAAAAGGAAGCCGTCCTTCTTTTTCGAGATCCCCTGTTTGCCGCGCGTACTCTTCGCCAAGCGAATTTCGGGCTCAGGCAATTCGCTGATGTACCCAATCGGCGACGGCCAGCGCACGCGCATCGTCGCCCCTGCGACCGATGATCTGCACGCCGACCGGAAGTCCTTGCGGTCCCAAGCCGCAAGGCAGGTTGATCGCCGGCACATGCAGCATGGTCCACATGCGGCAGAAAATCGGGTCGCCGGTGGCCGCGAGGCCCGCGGGCGCCTCGCCGGGCGCGCTTGGCGAAAGCAACACATCCACGTCGGCAAAAACCTGGTCCAACTGCACCCGGCACGACTCGACCAGCGCCTGCGCCGCGTCATAGTGCGCCGAATCGCATCGCCCCGCATTCTCGAGCAACTGTTTCAGCTTGTCGCTGAAATCCGCGTGGTGCTGCAAGCGCTCGCAAGCGAGCGCGGCGTAGATTTCGTAATTCATGATGTCAATCTGCGCCGGCGTAACCTTGGCGAAGACCTGGGGCAGGATGATTTCACTCAGCTTTGCGCCGGCGCGTGCGAGCGCCGTGCCCGCGTGCTCCATCGCGGCCACGGTTTCCGGCTGGGCCGCGTTCCACTCGTGCGTGCGGCACAAGCCGACGCGCGGCGGCTGCGACAGCGGCTTGGGCACCAGGTCACGACCGCTCAGCGCCGCAACGAACAAGCCCGCGTCGGCCACCGTGCGCGTGAGCGTGCCCAGGGTATCGAGGCTGTCGGAAAGCGGCTTGATGCCGGCTCGCGGCAGAGTGCCGTAGCTTGGCTTGTAGCCGACGATGCCGCAATAGCTTGCAGGGCGGACGACGGAGCCGGCGGTCTGGGTACCAAAAGCGAGCGGCACCATGCAATCGGCCACGGCGGCGGCCGAGCCGCTGGAAGAACCCCCGGGCGTATGCGAGAGATTGTGCGGATTGGCCGTCTTGCCCGGGTAAAACCAGGCTAATTCGGTCGTCACGGTCTTGCCCAGCACCAGCGCGCCCGCGGCGCGCGCCAGTGCCACGCACGCGGCATCGGCGCGGGGTCGGTGACCGGCGTAGATCGGAGAGCCGTATGCGGTCGGCATGTCTGCGGTGTCGATCAGATCTTTCACGCCGAGCGGCAAGCCGTGCAGAGGGCCGCGCACCGGGCCGGCGTCGAGCTGCCGCGCCTGCGCGAGGACGGCATCGGCATCGACGTGAATCCAGGCCCCCACCGCCGCTTCGCGCTCTTCGATGCGCTCCAGGCAGGCACGCGCCATTCTCTCGGCCGTGATTTCACGCGCGGCAAGGCGCCGGGCCGCTTCGCTCGCGCTGAGTTGGTTCAGTGGCTGCATGCGATCTCTCCTGATGTTAACTTTTCTTTTTCTTCTTCTTGATATTTAGAATACTGCCCCTGCAACCGCGCGCGCCGCACCGGCACTGGTAGAGCCGCTTCAGCTCGGGCGTATGCCTTTCCTCGAGTTCAATGCGGTAGTCATAGCAAAGCTCCTCGCCTGGGCGAATCGCGCGCAGCGTCTCGATGTAAATGCGGTCCTCGTCATCCACCGCCTCGCAGTTGGGCGCGCAGCTGTGGTTGATCCAGCGGGAGCTGTTGCCCCCGGTGGTGGCATCGATGACCATGCCATCGTCGAGCGCAAACAAAAACGTATGCGGATTGTCGTCTTTGGCGTAGCGCTTGTCCACCTGCGCCTCTGTCAGGTGCTCGCCCGTGTATTCGATCAGACGGGTGCCGGCCGGAATGTGGGTGGTGGCAAATACGCCTTTGCCGTGTATGCCAGAATTGCACACGACGAAACGGCGGCGCGGCTTGTCTTTTCTGGCAGCCATTGATCTCGCGGGGTGTGTTGTAAACAGGGCGCGATTTTAGACCATTTCATGCCGGAGTGGGTGCTTTTCCCTGCTCTTGGCTGCAGACTTTGAAATGGAAATAGGGGTGGACTGCCGTTGCCGCGGCGTATAATCGCAAATTGGAGTTCAATATGCGCATCGAAGTACACGTACACGGCACCATCCGGTTGCGGACGGAGACGACCCTGTCGCAGGTGGAAACCGCACTGCGTCCCTGGCTGCGCTATATCGACGAGGACAGCCTCGTCGATGCGCGCAGCGTCGACGAGGACGAACCCGGCGGCGTCTTCGACGCAAAGGAAAAGATTCTCGAGATCTGCTGGACGGGCGATGTCGGCCGCGGCTTCCGCGAGTCGATCGAAGAGGCGCTGCAAGCGCTTTGTCCCTATACCGAGTCGGCCGCAGAAATTGAGGTCAGCTATTACCACGACGACGGCCAAGACGAATTCGGCATGGTCTTCGTCGGCCCCACGCCCGAGTCGATCCACGAGCGCCAGAGGAGCCGCATGATAGACGATGTGTCCGGCATGCTGGCGCGCCACTTCACCGAGGCGGAGATTGGCGAAGTCACGGCGCTGGTGAACCAGTTGTTCGAGCGCAATTGGACCGAAAAGAGCGGCAGCGCCCAGTCCGGCTCGACTACCGCCCCGCGCGGCCTGACACCAGCGCAACGCCGGCGTTTGCACTAGTCACCGAAGCCTAAAAGCAAAGAGCCCCGACTGATGGCCGGGGCTTTTTGTTTTTTTCGGGACCTGACGATGACCTGCTTTCGCAGGGGTAATCCATACTATCGTCGGCGCAACACCGTTTCCCGGCCCTGTTCGGGATGGGAAGCGGTGGGGCCGGCGAGCAAGGTCAAGCGTTTTGCCGGAATATGTCGGAATATTTCAGACACGGCGGCCGGCACCGCCGCTTAAACGACTGCGCCTAAACGACCATGATGCGCGCGAACTTGCGCTTGCCCACCTGCGCCACCGCTACCGCGCCTTTCGCGAGCTTGAGAGCGCGGTCGCTGACGCGCTCGCCATCGAGCTTGACACCGCCTTGCTCGATCATGCGTATCGCCTCCGATGTGCTCGCCGTCAGATGCGCCTGCTTCAGCGCCTGCACCAGCGCGAGGCCGCCGTCTTCGGCAGCGATTTTCACTTCGGGCATGTCCTCCGGCAGCGCTCCCTGGCGAAAACGCGCTTCGAAATCGGCAAGCGCGCGCGCTGCCGCCGCCTTGTCATGGAAGCGCGCCACGATTTCCCGTGCGAACGCCACTTTGATGTCGCGCGGATTGCGCCCCGCGGCCACTTCCTGCTTCCATTTCTTCATCGTCGCGATCGACTCGAATGACAGCAACTCGAGGTAGCGCCACATCAGCTCGTCGGAGATCGACATCAGCTTGCCGAAAATCTCCTCCGGCTTCTCGTTGATGCCGACGTAGTTTCCGAGCGACTTCGACATCTTGTTGACCCCGTCCAGACCTTCGAGCAGCGGCATGGTGAGGATGCACTGCGGCGGCTGGCCATAGTGCTTCTGCATCTCGCGCCCGACCAGCAGGTTGAACTTCTGGTCGGTGCCGCCGAGTTCGATGTCCGCACGCATCGCCACCGAGTCGTACCCTTGCATCAGCGGATAGAGGAATTCGTGAATGGCGATCGGCTGGTTGGCCTTGTAGCGCTCGCCGAAATCGTCGCGCTCCAGCATGCGCGCGACGGTGGAAGTCGCCGCGAGCTTGATCATGCCTGCGGCGCCGAGCGCATCGCCCCATTTCGAGTTGAAGCAAATCTCGGTCTTCTCGGCGTCGAGAATCTTGAATACCTGCGCTTTGTAGGTAGCGGCGTTGGCCTCGATCTCCGCGCGCGTCAGCGGTGGCCGCGTCACGTTCTTGCCGGTGGGATCGCCGATCAACCCGGTGAAATCGCCGATAAGGAACATGACGTGATGCCCCAGCTCCTGGAACTGGCGCATCTTGTTGATGAGCACGGTATGCCCCAGGTGCAGGTCAGGCGCAGTCGGATCGAAGCCGGTCTTAACGCGCAACGGCCGGCCGGTCTTGAGCTTCGCGGCCAGTTCTTCCTCCACCAACAACTCACCGCAGCCGCGTTTGATGACCTGCATGGCGGCTTCAATTGCATTGCTTTTCATTGCGCTCCACGTCTGGCACGCCGCAAAGCCGCTGTGCTACACTTGCGCCGGACCAAAAAAGCCCAACCTGATGAATAAACATGAACGACTGATTTTAACGCACTTCGGCCGCTGGCGAGAATCGAAACTCCGTTTGCGCTGGATCGTCACTCTGTGCAGCCTGCCTTTTTTTGGCATGGTTGCCGCCTTCGGCACGGCGCCTGACACCAGGTATTCGTTCATCCCGACGAGAACGGTGGTAGAAAGCCTGGATGTCGCTCGTCCCGAGCAATCTGCCGATGCCAACCAAGTGTTCTGGCGCGAAGAGCGTTTTGGGCGCGGCGACACCATTTCCGACCTGTTCGCGCGCCTAGGCGTGAACGACGAGGAAGCGCGCGCTTTCCTGCTCCGCGTCGAGCCCGGACGCTCACTGCAGATGCTGCGCCCCGGCACCACGGTGCAAGCGCGCACCGCCGAAGACGGCGCCCTGCTCGCGCTGCGCTATGTCACCGACACGGGTCGCCTGATCGGCTTCGACAAAGACGGCGAGGAGTTCAAGGCGGTCGAGCAACAGCTCTCGCTCGATCCGCAGCAGCAGATAAAGTCCGGCGAGATCCGCAGTTCACTTTTCGCCGCCACCGATGCGGCCGGCCTCTCGGACAATGTCGCCGTCCAGCTCGCCGATATTTTCGCCGGCGACATCGATTTCCATCGCGACCTGCGCCGCGGCGACAAATTCACCGTGATCTACGAGATGTTCTATCACGAGGGTCGCGCGATCAAATCCGGGCGCCTGCTCGCCGCCGAGTTCATCAACCAGGGGAAGAGCTACCGCGCGGTCTGGTTCCAGGACGCGGAAAGCAAAGGTGGCCATTACACCCCCGAGGGCAAGAATCTGCGCAAGGCCTTCCTGCGCTCGCCGCTCGAGTTTTCCCGCATCAGCTCCGCCTTCGCCATGCGCTTTCACCCGATCCTGCGCGAGCGGCGCGCGCACAAGGGCGTCGATTACGCCGCCCCTGCCGGCACCCGCGTCAAAGCTACCGCGGACGGCACGGTCGAGCTGGTCGGCAGACAGGGCGACTACGGCAACATCGTAACGCTCAAACACCAGGGCGGCTTCAGCACCTCTTATGCCCACCTCAGCAGCTTCGCCGGCGGTCTGCGCAACGGCGCGAGGGTGCACCAGGGCGATGTGATCGGGCGCGTCGGCCAGACCGGCTGGGCAACGGGGCCACACCTGCATTATGAATTCCGCGTCAACAACCAGGTGCGCAATCCGCTCGCGCTCGCACTGCCCGCAGCGCCCCCCATCGCGCCACAGCAATTGACTGCGTTCGGTAATGTGTCCGCGCCCCTCGCAGCGCAGTTGAATCTGCTCAGGAATACCAACCTGGCGCTGCTCGAGTAAGGACGCACTTTCGCGTGGCGGCGAGCGGGTGCTCGGGGCGATTTATCCGGCCTAGCCAACCGTTTCGCGAGCACTCCGAGGCACGCCGAAAAAGCGCGTACCAGGCTCAATTCGCCTTTTCGGCCGCGTCCAGGAGACAGTCGGCACAATCCTTTGGCGTCCAGCCCTTCTTCCACACATCGAGTGGCAAGATGAACGGGGGATCGCCGTTATCCAGAAACCATGGGTCAACCGCCCACAAGGCACTGTGTGCATCTTCGCGCACGAACACATCGGCGCTTGCTTGCAGGGGCAAGAGCAGCCCGAAAGACACCCACAGCGCAAGACAATTGGAACGCATCGGCAACCATCTGCTCAATGGCGCAACCTAGCCTGGCCGCACCGTTGACGAGGTCATTCACGATACCAAAAAAAACGGGAGCCGCAGCCCCCGTTTTGCCGGCTTGTCCGGCGCCTAAGCGGAAAAGGACGATCCGCAGCCGCAGGTGCTGGTCGCATTCGGATTCTTGATCACGAATTGCGCGCCCTCGAGTCCTTCCTGGTAATCGATCTCCGCGCCGACCAGATAATGGTAGCTCATCGCATCGATCAGCAGGGTGACGCCGTTTTTCTCCATCGCGGTGTCATCGTCGTTCTTTACTTCGTCGAAGGTGAAACCGTACTGGAAGCCGGAACAGCCGCCGCCGCTGACGAATACGCGCAGCTTGAGCTCGCTGTTGCCCTCTTCCTCGATCAACTCCTTCACCTTTTTCGCCGCATTGTCGGTGAAGAGCAACGGGGCGGGCATCTCTGCTACTGCGTTCATGTCCTTACTCCTAGAATTAGTCTGACCACCATGCTCGCACTTCAATTGCGCGAGGCAATTTTCAACTCAACCGCCTTGCCGCTCTCGGCCACGCCGGAGCTATGCACCAATTGGCCTTCGACCACCGCTCCGAGGTGCATCTCCAGCGCATTGTAATGCACATCCCCTTTGACGCGGCAATGTGCCTGAAGTTCGAGAAATTCGGCGGAATGCACCGGCCCGTTTATGGCGCCGTTCACTACCAGATGGGAAACATGGATCTCGCCATCGATGCGGGCTTGCTCGCTCAACACCAGCGTGCTCGGCTGGCCGCCCGAGGCAATGACGTTCCCCTTGATTTCGCCATCGACGCGCAGGCCGCCCGCGAAGGTGACGTTGCCATCGATTTTGGTATCGGCGCCGATCAGGCTGTCGATCCGATTTTGCGGCTTGCTCACTTTTTTGTTGAACATGGACTATCCCCCCAATCAAGGTTCTGACGAAAGGCGGCGATACGCCACCTCGCGCACCTCTGAATCGGCGGCTGGCACAAGGCTCTCGCGCCGGGCTGCTAGAAGAGATTAAAGCTTTGCGTCGCCCGCACCTGGGCGAACCCGCTTTCGAAAACGCGCACCTGGACCATCTTCACACGGGCGCCAGGCGCCACCCGGAACGTGCCTTCCACCCGCTGGAAGTACTTGAAATTGATCTTATAAGCCTGCGCCTCCCCTTCCGCGGGAAGAATGATGATAGCATTTTTGCCGTCCTGTTGCAGCGTCACCAGCAGCTGCAGGTTACCCTGGAAAGGCTTGTCCCGCTGGCCGCCCTGCAGCAGCAGCAAGCGATAGTGAAACTCGCCCGGCAACGCCCCCGGCTCGGCGCGAAAGCGGTTGATCGACAGCGTATTGTCCCGACGCTCGCTCGGGATCAGGTTCTCGAAAAAAGCCAGATCCTCTTTCAGCCGCGCGTTTTCGTCCTCCAGCGCCTTCACCTGGCGCACGAGGTGGGTCTGCGCGGCACGTTCGATCTGCAGTTTGCTTTCGCTCGCGTTGACGTTAGCGCGAAGCCCGCCGGTTTCTTCCGACATTCTGCCGACGCGTTCGCGCAACTGCGACAGTTCCTGCTCGGTCTCGCCGCGGTTCAAGCCGGCGAAGCGCCGGCCGGCATCATAGATCCACGCCGCCAGCGCGAACGAGCAGGACAGCACCGCGACCAGGCCGAGCATCCGCCAGTACCAGGCGACATGGGTCGTTATCGTCATGCGCGGCGCCGCGATGCCGAAGCGCCGGCGGATTTTTTTCAGCAGGTCGAGCAGCATCGCCGCGACTACGGCAGAACCGGCACCTGGCCCAGACCCAGCGACTCGTCCAGGCCGAACATGAGGTTCATGTTCTGCACCGCCTGGCCCGAAGCACCCTTGACCAGATTGTCTATGACCGAAAGCAGCACCAGCGTGTCGCCCCCCTGAGGCCGGTGCACGGCGATGCGGCAGGTGTTGGCCGCGCGCACCGAACGCGTGTCCGGATGGCTGCCCGGCGGCAGCACGTCGACGAAGGGCTCGCGCGCATAACGCTCCTCGTACAGTCCCTGGAAGTCGAGCTCGCGCGTGATGCGTGCATACAGCGTGGCGTGGATGCCGCGTATCATCGGCGCCAGATGTGGCACGAAAGTCAGGCCGATTTCGCTGCCGATGATTTGCTCGAGGCTGTGCACGATCTCCACGCCGTGGCGATGCCCCGGCACGCCGTAGGCCTTGAAATTGTCGGAGGCCTCGGAGAACAGGATATGCGTCTCCGCCTTGCGCCCGGCCCCGCTCACGCCTGACTTGGCGTCGGCGATCAGGTGCCCGGCATCGACCGCGCGCGCCTCGAGCAGGGGCAGCAAACCGAGCTGCACCGCGGTCGGATAGCAGCCCGGGTTGGCGACGATGCGGGCGCTGCGGATCGCCTCGCGGTTGACTTCGGGCAGGCCGTAGACCGCCTGCGGAATCAGTTCGGGACAGGCGTGTTTCACTTTGTACCACTTCTCCCATTCGGCCACATTCTGGATGCGAAAATCGGCAGAAATATCAATCAGGCGCGCCCCGGCTTCGACCAGCCGCCACGCGTCATTCATGGCAACGCCGTGGGGCGTGGCGAAGAACACCACGTCGCATCGATCCAGCGCGGCAGCGGCAGGATCGGAAAAGGCGAGGTCAACGTGACCGCGCAGGCTGGGAAAGAGATCGCTCACAGCCATTCCCGCTTCCTTGCGCGAGGTGATGGCGCGCAGTTCAGCCTGCGGATGCTGCGCCAATATGCGCAACAACTCCACGCCGGTGTATCCGGTACCTCCAACCACGCCGATCTTGATCATTTCCGGCTCCGTAGATGATGTCCAGTCAGTCTAACAGTCGATCATTACACACGCAAAAAAACAAAAGCCGCCTCGGCGGGCGGCTTTGTCGTGCTTCCTGCGGCCAGGGTTACCGCTTGGAGAACTGCTTTGCACGCCGCGCCTTGTGCAAGCCCACTTTCTTGCGCTCGACCTCGCGCGCATCCCGTGTCACCAGCCCGGCCTTGGACAGCGCCGGCTTGAGCGCGGGGTCGTATTCGATCAGCGCGCGGGTGAGGCCGTGGCGCACCGCGCCGGCCTGGCCGGATTCGCCGCCGCCATCTACGTTCACCTTGATATCGAACGTCTGCAGATGATCGGTCAGCACCAGCGGCTGGCGCACCACCATGCGCCCGGTTTCGCGGGCAAAATAATCGTCCAGCGTCTTGTCGTTGACGGTGAACTTCCCCTTGCCGGGCTTGATGAACACGCGCGCCACCGAGGTCTTGCGGCGGCCCGTGCCGTAATTGTAGTTGGTCTCAGCCATTGGTCAGATCTCCAGCGCCTTGGGTTGCTGTGCAACGTGCGGATGCTCGCCGTCGGCGTACACCTTCAGTTTCTTGAACATGGCATAGCCCAGCGGCCCCTTGGGCAGCATGCCCTTGACCGCCTTTTCCAGAGCCCGGCCGGGAAAGCGAGCCTGCATCTTGCCGAAACTGGTTTCGGAAATGCCGCCCGGATAGCCGCTGTGGCGATAATAGGTCTTGTCGGCGGCCTTGTCGCCGGTAACCCGTAGCTTGGCGGCGTTGACCACGACGATGAAATCGCCGGTATCCACGTGCGGCGTGTAGATGACCTTGTGCTTACCGCGCAGGCGCCGGGCAACCTCGGTGGCGACGCGCCCGAGCACCTTGTCGGTGGCGTCGATCAGGAACCAGTCGCGCTTGACTTCATGCGGCTTGGCGGAGAAAGTTTTCATGGGCTGAACAGCTTCGCGGAAAAGGGCGTGATTGTATGTCAGCGGCGCCCTTGTGTCAAACCAAAGTCCCGACAACCAAAGTCCAACCATGTCCAACCAAAGTCCATTCCAAAGTCTATTCCAACACGGCCGGGCTAGCCGGCTCCTCGGCGAGAACAGCGTCGCCAACAACTTTCTGACTGGTTTGCCCTGAGGAGGCGAGAGCAAACGCATCTTCTCGCCATGTTGCGGACTCAAAGGACGTCAATGATGGAATGCAGGCTTAAACCCAGTAGGACGCCTGAGTCATCACGCGCGCGGAAAGACGCATCGCGCGCTTCACCGGCTCGGGCAGCTCGGCCGCACCCATGTCGTAGGCGGTTCGGGCATGCGCGCTCTCATCACGTTTCATTTGCTCCACGATGGCGCGCGTCTTCGCATCCTGCGGCGCGAGGCGCTCGAGGTGACCCTCGAGACGCGCTTCGACCTGGCGCTCGGTTTCGGCCAGAAAGCCCAAGTTCCAGCGCGTGCCGAACCTGCCCGCGGCATAGCCCAGGGCAAGCGATCCGGCGTACCAGAGCGGGTTGAGCAGGCTCAGGCGCCCGCCCAGCTCGGCCACACGCTGCGCGGTCCACGCCAGGTGCTCGGTTTCTTCGCGCGCTGCCGATGCGAGCGCCTGCGTCACCGCGGCATCGTCGCAAGACAGCGCCTGCCCCTGGTACAGGGCCTGGGCGCAGACCTCGCCGCAGTGGTTGACGCGCATCAGCGCCGCGGCATGGCGCTTTTCGGCTTCGCTCAACTGTGTTTCGCCAAGCCCGGCGCCGGGTACCGGGCGCGCGGATGCCGGCGTGGCCGCGAGCGTGCGCAGAGCCTTGTCGAATTCGATGATGAGTTTGTCGACGTTGGTGAACATGGCAGATTCCATTGTAGCGGATGGAGCCCACCTTATGCTTTTTTGACGAACTTGGTATCCGCCAATATTGATTCGTGACGGATACTTTCTGTATCCGTCAATATCTGGTGGAGGGCGCTGAGCCGTTTGCCAGTCGGATACGGTTGGAGTTGGCCAAAACCACCAAGAAATACCCGAACCTGCAAGTAGCGGTAGGCCGTTTGTCGTGGTTGGAATGTCGAATTCGCCCGATGCGCAACAATGAGCACGCCACGCTGGCGGCGTTTGATAGTTTCTTCGTCCGGCCCGATCTGATCTGGGTAGAGTTGTCAAAGGACGTAGTGGAACTGGCGACGGCAATCCGCGTCAAGTACGGATCCAGGGTGCCTGATGCGCTGCAGGCTGCGTGCTGCCTGCAACTCGGGCCGAATCATTTGTTCTTTACCGGGGATGCGGGATTCGGACGCGTGGTTGGCCTGAAGGTGAAGCTGCTCGCGTGAAGGCCAACAAGCTTGGTCTGCGCCCGACGGCTCGCCGGACCGCATCCCGGTGGCTGTGGGGCAGGAGCGCCGCCCTCCCGCGGGACAAAACCCAAAGCCGAATTTAGCGGTTCAATCCAGCGGCCCCAATCAAGCAGGCGCGCCCCTCCGGGCGCACCTTAAAAAAACGGGCGCCTTGCGGCGCCCGTCGAATACCACTGACTGCCAGCTAGATCAGAAACTGTGGACGATCGTAGCCTGAATACTGCGCGGACTTTCGCCAGCCAGCGGCCACTCGGTAGCGCTCCCTTGGGCGTGGCCGGTAAAGAAACCGTAGTTGGCTAACGAGTCGTTGTCGATTTTCGAATAGCTCAAGCCGACCGCGGTGCGCTTGGAGAAACTGTACGAATACGCAATCGCGAACATGCGCGCGCCGCTGTCGGCAACACTGCCAGTGGCATCATCGATATCCCCCGCCACGGTGTAATGCCCGGCGATGTTATGGGGTCCCGAGGTGTAGCTCATCGGGATCGTCCACGCGTCGCGCTCCGCGGCCTTGGTGCCGGCGATGGCATCTGTCAACTCTATCCTGTTCCAGCCCAGGCCTATCTTGAAGCCATTGAACGTGTAATAGCCCCAGAGCGTATCGGAACGATCATCGAGGGTAGTGATGCCGGGCGCGTCATATTTATTGCTCCAGTAGCTATAGCCGATCCCGAACGGGCCGTTGACGTACATTGGAGCGACGTTCCAGCCGTCACCCTTGCGGGACGAAGCGGTACCAGCGGCTACGCCCGCGGCTACACCCCCGACAGGTATGTTCATATCCCCCGTAGTGTCGGCAAAATTCGCCGTATAGCCTAAGGCAGCGCTGAAGCCGTTCCAATTCGGAGTTTTGTATAACACCGCGCTCCCTTGGCTGCCAACCCCAGAGCCAACGTTACCGACAAAATCGATGAGCGAAGTCGGCGAGTACTGGAGCGGGCCCGCAACGCTAGGCGTGTTGTCAAGCGGAATGGTCGCGACCATATAATGCATGTCCCGACGGCCCATGCTCAGTTCGCCCCAACTGTCGCTCTTCAGGCCAACGTAGGTATTGCCGCCGTCGAGGCCCACGCCGCCCGGGCCAACCCAGGCGTTTACATTGCCGGTGATCCTCAAGTCGACCTGCATTATTCCGGACAGGCCGTTGCCCAGGCTTTCCGTGCTGTTGAACACGACACGCGAGGCGCCGTCCACTACGCGCATCTGGCTGGTGTTCAAGCGCGTATCTGCGGGCGTGCCCGAGTACGACAGCTGCTCGAGGCCTTGCTTGATGAAGCCGCTGATCGTCACGCTCGACCCTTCCGCGAGGGCGACGCCAGGGGCTGCCAGCGCGCCAGCAACCGCTATTGCCAATAATTTTTTGTTCATCAATTATTTCTCCTTGAAAAATTTCAACTCGGCCAAAAGAGCATCAGATCTGTAGTGCCCCTCGCGCCAACTTTTTTGGCTTCACTGGTTATCAGGAAGTTGTTGCGATTCTGCCGAACTGCCGGTGGCAAGACAAGAGAAAAACGTATTTCGGGCCGCAAAAACAGGTAATTTGTTGCTTTTCTGCAACAGATGTTGACGTGCTATTAAAGTGTTTATAATAATCAATTAGTTATAAAGATTAGTTCAAGCTCAACTCCCGGATCGGGCGCGCGCATGAAGGCCTCCCCCACGAGGAACGCGTGGACCCCGTTCGCGCGCATCAAGGCCACGTCCTCGCGCGTGCGAACGCCGCTCTCGGTAATCGCCACGCGCCCCGGCGGAATGCGCGGCAGCAGGTCGAGCGTGGTCGCGAGCCGCGTCTCGAAATTGCGCAGGTTGCGATTATTGATGCCGATGAGCGGGGTGCGAAGCGCGAGCGCCGTCGCGAGCTCGGCGGCATCGTGCGCTTCGACGAGTACCGCCATGCCCAACTCATGCGCCAGCGTTTCCAATTCCTGCGCGCGCGCAAGCTCCAGGGCCGCGGCGATGAGCAGGATGCAGTCGGCGCCCAGGGCGCGCGCCTCCCACACCTGGTAGGCATCGACGATGAAATCCTTGCTTAGCGCGGGAAGATCGCACGCGTTTCGCGCCGCCGCCAGGTACTGCGGCGCGCCCCGGAAGAAATCGCGATCGGTCAGCACCGACAGGCAGGCCGCCCCGTGTGCGGCATAGCTCGCCGCGATTGCGGCCGGATCGAAGTCCGCGCGCAACACGCCCTTGCTCGGGCTGGCCTTCTTGATTTCGGCGATCACCGCGGCTTGGCCGCGGGAAATTTTCGCGCGCAATGCGCCGACGAAATCCCGTGGCGGCGGCGCCGCGCGCGCCTCATCGCGCACGCGCGCCAGCGGCCGCTCGCGTTTCGCCGCGGCGACTTCTTCGGCTTTGCGCGCGAGAATCCTGTTCAGGATGTCGGACATCGCCTGCCGCACGCGCCAGGCTAACGCTTGCCGCCGAGCTTCTGCGTCAACTGCGCGAACGTCGCCAGCCGCGCCCGCGCCGCGCCGCTGGCGATGGCTTCGAACGCCTGTTCCACCCCCTCTTCCATGCTCGCCGCCTTGCCCGCGACGTAGATGGCGGCGCCGGCGTTGAGCGCGACGATGTCGCGCGCCGCGCCTGGCTTGTTCTCGAGCGCGGAGAGCACCATGGCGCGCGATTGCTCCACGGTTTCCACGCACAGCGTGCGCGGGTCGTGCAGCGGCAGGCCGAAGCGCTCCGGATGCACGCTGTACTCCTCGATCCTGCCGCCTTTCAGCTCGCCGATCATGGTCTTGCCGCTGATCGAGATCTCGTCCAGGCCGTCGAGGCCGAACACGGTCATGGCATGGCGCGCGCCCAGGCGCTGCAGCACGCGGATCTGGATCCCCACCAGATCCGGATGGAACACGCCCATCAATTGCGTCGGCGCGCCGGCCGGGTTGGTGAGCGGCCCGAGAAGATTGAACAGGGTCCTCACCCCCAGCTCGCGCCGCACCGGCGCCGCATGCTTCATCGCCGCGTGGTGATTGGGCGCGAACATGAAACCGACGCCGGCCTCGTCGATGCACTGCGCCACCTGCGCTGGGCTAAGGTCGATGTCGACCCCCAGCGCCTCGAGCACGTCGGCGCTGCCCGATTGCGAGGACACGGCGCGCCCGCCGTGCTTGGCCACGCGCGCCCCGGCGGCGGCGGCGACAAAAATGGCCGCGGTCGAGATGTTGAAGGTGCGCGCGCCGTCGCCGCCGGTGCCGACCACGTCAACCAGGTCATGCGCGTCTTTCACTTCGACCTTGGTCGCGAGCTCGCGCATCACCTGCGCCGCGGCGGTGATCTCGCCTATGGTTTCCTTCTTTACGCGCAAGGCGATGGTGATGGCCGCGATCATCACCGGCGACATCTGCCCGCTCATGATTCTACGCATCAGATCGAGCATTTCATCGTGAAAAATCTCGCGCTGCTCGATCAAGCGCGTCAGTGCTTCCTGTGGCGTCATGGACATGCCTCGGTTCCTATCGAAGAAAATTCCTCAACAGCGCGTGGCCGTGCTCGGTGAGTATCGATTCGGGATGAAACTGCACGCCCTCGAGCGCGAACTGCCGGTGCCGCACTCCCATGATTTCGCCGTCGTCGCTTTCGGCGGTGATTTCCAGGCACTCGGGCAGGCTCGCGCGCTCGATCGCGAGCGAATGATAGCGGGTCGCCCGGAACGGCGACGGCAGGCCGGCGAAGACGCCCTTCGAGGTGTGGCGGATGTCCGAGGTCTTGCCGTGCATCACCCGGCCCGCATGCACGATACGGCCGCCGAACGCCTGGCCGATCGCCTGATGCCCCAGGCACACGCCGAGAATCGGCAGCTTGCCGGCGAACTCGCGCACGAGTGGCACCGAGATGCCGGCTTCGTTGGGCGTGCACGGACCGGGCGAGATGACGATGCGCGCGGGCGCAAGCGCGGCGATTCCTTCGATGTCGATGGCGTCGTTGCGTACCACCTGCACTTCTTCGCCCAGCTCGCCGAAATACTGCACCAGGTTGTAGGTGAAGGAGTCGTAATTATCGATCATGAGCAGCATGATCAGTCCTCCAGCCTGCTGTCCAGGCCGGCTGCGGCTATTTCCGCCGCGCGCAGCACGGCGCGCGCCTTGCTCAGCGTTTCCTGCCATTCCGAGGCCGGGTCGGAATCGGCGACGATGCCCGCGCCCGCCTGCACGTGCAGCACGCCATCCTTGATCAGCGCGGTGCGCAGCGCGATCGCCAGGTCCATGTCGCCGTGAAAGCCGAGATAGCCGACCGCGCCGGAGTAGATGCCGCGCTTCGCCGACTCCAGCTCGTCGATGATTTCCATGGCACGCACCTTGGGCGCGCCCGACACCGTGCCCGCCGGAAAACTTGCGCGCAGCACGGCCATCGCATCCAGTCCCTCGCGCAGCCTGCCCTCGACGTTGGAAACGATGTGCATGACATGCGAATAGCGCTCGATCACCATGTTCTCGGTCACGCGCACGCTGCCGGTCGCGGCCACGCGGCCGACGTCGTTGCGCCCCAGGTCCATCAGCATGACGTGCTCGGCGCGCTCCTTTGGATCGGCCAGCAGTTCGGCCGCAAGCGCTTCGTCCTCCTCCGCCGACTTGCCGCGCGGGCGGGTGCCGGCGATCGGCCGCAGCGTCACCTTGCCGCCCTCCAGCCGCACCAGAATCTCGGGTGACGCGCCGACGACGTGAAAGTCCTCGAAGTCGAAGTAAAACATGTAGGGCGAGGGGTTGAGCGTGCGCAACGCCCGGTACAGCGCCAGCGGCTCGGCCGCGAACGGCAGCGACAGGCGCTGCGACAGCACCACCTGCATCACGTCGCCGTCGTAGATGTAGCGCTTGGCGCGCTCCACCGCCGCCTTGTAACCGGCCTCGCCGACGCCCGATTGCGCTGGCTCGCACGGCTGCGGCGTCTCGGCCGGAATCTGCACCGGCGAGCGCAGCGCGGCGAGCAATTCGCCGAGGCGCGAGCGCGCCTTCTGATACGCGCCGGGCACTTCCGGCTCGGCGTACACGACCAGCGTCAGCTTGCCCGAGAGGTTGTCGACGATGGCAAGCTCTTCCGACAACAGCAGCAGGATGTCGGGAGTGCCGAGCGAATCCGGCGGCGCGGAAAGCGCCAGCCGCGGCTCGATATAGCGCACCGTGTCGTAGCCGAAGCAGCCGACCAGGCCGCCGCAGAAACGCGGGCGCCCGGCCAACGCCGCGACCTTGAAGCGCTTCAGATAAGCGTTGATGAACGCGAGCGGATCGCCTGCGTCGGAGCGTTCGGCAACGCGGTTTCCCGACAGCACCAGCACCGTTTCGCCCTGGACATCGATGCGCGTGGATGAGGCAAGGCCGATGAAGGAATAGCGGCCGAAGCGCTCGCCTCCCTGCACCGATTCGAGCAGATAGGAATAGGGCTTGTTGGCCAGCTTGAGATAGATGGACAGCGGCGTATCGAGATCGGCGAAGGTTTCCAGCACCACGGGGATGCGGTTGAAACCCTGCGCCGCGAGGCGCTTGAATTCGACTTCAGTCATGACTGCTCCAAAAACGATCCGGGAAAACGAAAGGGTGGGCGCGAAAAGCGCATGCGACTCTGCATGCGGCCCGCGTATGCGTCTAGGACCGCCAGCAGCGCCGGCTTTCCCAGGCGAAACGCGCCCATTTCCCGGATTTTGCGAGTATCACGACCGTGTGCTTTGAAGGATGTTCGCGGCGTCTGCCAAGGAGTCAACTATAGCATCACAGTCCAGATTGTGCACCTCCCCACCCTCGTTGCAGCTATAGGAAACGCACAGCACCGGGCAGCCGGCGGCGCGCGCCGCCAGCGCGTCCTTGGCCGAATCGCCGATCAGCAACACCTGCGCCGGCGCGAGCGCGAACGCGGCGCAGATGTGCGCGAGCTGCATCGGATCGGGCTTTTTGCGCGCCAGCGTGTCGCCGCTCACCACCAGTTCGAAATAGGGCGCGAGGCCCATTTGCGCGAGCAGCGGCAGAGCGAGGCGCGCGACCATGTTGGTGACGCAGGCAAGACGCAGGCGCATGGCGCCGAATTGCGCGAGGCCCTCGAGCACGCCCGGATAGACGGCCGTGTGCCGGCCGGATTCCTCGAAATAGAAATCCTGGAACAAAGCCAGCGCTTCGGCCTGCAGCGCCCCGGCGCGCTCCCCGCCAGCGCTCGCCTGCAGACAGCGCTGCACCAGGATGGGAATGCCCTTGCCGACGAAGTTCCGGATCTCATCCTGCGTGCGCCCAGGTAAGCCCAGCGCGGCGAGCATGCGCCCGGCCGCAGCGGCGAGGTCGGGAACGGTGTCGAGCAGCGTGCCGTCGAGATCCACCATCACGGCAGCGATGCCGCGCGCGAGCGACCTCGTAGAAATAGGGAAGCTCCGATTGTGTCCCTGACGCAATTAGAGCTTCCTCTGATTTGGGGGATTTACAAGGGGGCATCGCCCCCTTGTTTCAGAACTAGGCGGTCTGGATCGCCGCGCGCATCGCGGCAATGGTCGCGTTGTAGTCCTTGGCGCCAAAGATGGCGGACCCGGCGACGAAGGTGTCGGCGCCGGCGCGCGCGATCTCGGCGATGTTGTCCGCGTTGACGCCGCCGTCGACCTCGAGCATGATCTCGCGCCCGCTCCGGTCTATGCGGCGGCGGACTTCGGCCAGCTTGGCGAACGCCTGCGGAATGAATTTCTGCCCGCTGAAACCGGGATTGACCGACATGATCAGCACCAGGTCCAGCCGGTGGAGCACATGATCGAGATAATCCAGCGGCGTGCCCGGGTTGAACGCGAGGCCGGCCTTGCAGCCATGCTCATGGATCAGCCCGATAGTGCGATCGATATGCTCGCTCGCCTCCGGATGGAAGCTGATGATGTTGGCGCCGGCGCGGGCGAAGTCGGGGACGATGCCGTCCACCGGCTTCACCATCAGGTGCACGTCGATGGGCGCCTTGGTCAGCGGCCGGATCGCCTCGCATACCAGCGGCCCTATGGTCAGATTGGGCACATAATGGTTGTCCATCACGTCGAAATGGATCCAGTCGGCGCCGGCGGCGATCACGCGCGCCACCTCCTCGCCCAGCCGGGCGAAGTCTGCGGAAAGTAGGCTCGGCGCGATGCGGTAAGTAGGCATATGGTGTGCTCGGTGTCCGGCGATGCTTGCGCGCATTTTACCCGGTCGCCTGAGCGCGTGCCAAAAAACGTTCGCCGCCGCCGGCAGGCGCTGCCGGCGCGGTGTAAAATGGGCGCATGGAATCCGCCAAGAAATACGATGTCAGCGTCTCCACCGAGACCCAATACCTTGCCGACCAGTCGGACGAAGCGAAAGACCGTTTCGTCTTCTCCTACACCGTCACCATCCGCAACAACGGTACCATGCCGGCGCAGTTGATCAGCCGCCACTGGATCATCACCGATTCGCGCAACCAGGTGCAGGAAGTGCGCGGTCTGGGCGTGGTCGGCGTCTAGCCCCTGCTCAAGCCGGGTGAGCACTTCGAGTACACCAGCGGCACTGCGCTCGCCACCCCGGTCGGCACCATGAGCGGCAGCTACCAGATGGTGTCCGAGGACGGCACCCAGTTCGACGCGCCGATAGCCGAATTCACGCTGTCGGTGCCGCGGGTGCTGCACTAGGTCGTGGTTCGTGGTTCGTGGTTGGTGGTTGGTGGTTCGTGGTTGGTGGTTCGAACCACTTATCACGAACAACGAGTAACGAACCACGGCGGTCGCCCTACTTCGTTTCGCCGTCATCCTTCTTTTCCGAGCGCGGCAATGTCCACCGGACGATGAACAGGAGCAGTCCTAAAGCCACGCCTGCTTCGAGCAAGAACATCCACATGCGTTGCTATACTCCTTGCATCATGGCCTGCACCACGACTTGCATCATGAACCGTGGGCGCACGCTCGCTGCGGCGGCGCTGCTGGCGCTCCTTGCCGGCTGCGCCATCGAGCCGCCGCTTGCACCGGCGGCGGTGCGGACCTGCCCTGCCGCCGCGCCCTGTCCGGTGTGTCCGGTGTGCCCGGCAGTCGCGCTCGAGCCGCCGAAGGCGAAGACCCTGGAAGCCGTGAGCTGGTCCGAGGTGGCGGGCTGGATGAATGACGATCCGCGCGCCGCATGGGAAACTTTTCTGCTCAGTTGCTCCCGGCTCAAAGCGCAAACCGCCTGGCGCGAGAGCTGCGCGCTGGCCGAGCAGCTTCCCGCGGCAGCCTCGGTGCGCGACTTCTTCGAGACCCATTTTCTGCCTTATCGGGTGGCCAACGCCGACGGCAGCGTGCACGGCCTCGCCACCGGCTACTACGAGCCGCTGCTGCGCGGCAGTCGCAGCAAACAGGGGCCCTACCGTTATCCCCTGTACGCCGCGCCCGAGGACCTGCTCATCGTCGATCTGGCCGAGATCAACCCCGAGCTGAAGCATCTGCGCCTGCGCGGGCGGCTCGAAGGCCGGCGCGTGCTGCCGTATTACCCGCGCGCCGAGATCGAACGCGGACTGCCCGCCCTCACCGGCAAGGAATTGCTTTGGGTGGACGACCTGGTGGATCTGTTCTTTCTGCAGATCCAGGGCTCGGGCCGGGTACAGCTCGCTACGGGCGAGCTGGTGCGTGTCGGCTATGCCGACCAGAACGGCCAGCCCTACAAGTCGATCGGGCGCTACTTGGTGGAGCAGGGAGAATTGAAACTCGAACAGGCGTCGATGCAGGGCATCAAGGCCTGGGGCGCGGCCAATCCGGCAAAACTGGAGGCGCTGCTTAACCGCAATCCGAGCTATGTTTTCTTCCGCGAGTTGCCCATGGCTGAGGGCGGCCAAGGTTCCACGACGGATGGTCCCATGACGACGGGTGGCCCCGCGGGCGCCCTGGGCGTGGCGCTCACGCCGGAGCGCTCCATCGCCGTCGATCCGCGTCATATTCCGCTCGGCGCACCGGTATTTCTCGCCACCACCTGGCCCAACAGCACGCAGCCGCTGGCGCGCCTGGTGCTGGCACAGGATACGGGCGGCGCTATCCGCGGCGCAGTGCGCGCGGACTATTTCTGGGGCTTCGGTGAAGCCGCCGGCGCTCAGGCCGGGCGCATGCGCCAAAGCGCCAGAATGTGGGTGTTGCTGCCGCGGGATTATCCGCTGCCGCAATAAGCGCCTGATGACTTGGTCACTTACCAATCAAGTAGTGACTTGGCGAAGAAGATCGATTCTCTCGGGTTTGTATACGTCTCGCGCGCGAGATGGATTTTCCCAACACGGGCCGGCCTGTTTGCTTCCGGCCAGTCCGGCTTAGGGGCCCTTATTTTCCGTTTTCGGCGAGCAGCTTTTCGATCTGCTCCGTCGACCTCGCGCCGACCACGCGCTCGCCGCTCGCAAGAATGAAAGTCGGCGTACCGGAAATGCGGTACTTGCGCGCGAACTCCAGGTTTTTCTCGATCGGCGTGTCGCAACGCGCGGCCGCGGGGACCGTGCCGTTCAGCATCAGCTCGCTCCAGGCCTTGGACCTGTCGGCCGAGCACCAGACCGCTTTCACTTTGTCGTGCGAATCCTCGGACAAAATCGGATAAAGGAAAGTGTAGATAGTAATGTCGTCCACCTTGGCCAGGTCTTTCTCGAAACGCTTGCAGTAAGGACAGTTGGGGTCGGAGAAAACCGCCAGCATGCGCTTGCCGTTGCCGCGCACGGTCTTGAAAGCGGCATCCAGCGAAAGATTTCCCCACTTGACGGCGGTCAATTCACTCATCCGCTTCTCGGTCAGGTTCTGCATGTTCTTGCCGTCGTGGATGCTGCCGCTGAAGATGTAGGTCATCTTCTCGTCGGTGTAGAGGAGAGTCTCACCGTCCAGGCGCACTTCGTACAGCCCGAGGTAGGGGGTCTTCGTTACCGCATCGACTTTGGCCCCGCCGAGCCGGCCTTCGAGGGTGCGTTTGATGATGGTCTCGTTGGTGAGCTTGCCCGCGGGTTCGGCCGCCTGCGCCAGCGCCAGCACCGGGGCGAGCAGGACGAGGACCAATATGCGTTTCAACATGATTTTCCTTTATTTGCGGCTTCAGCCGAGAGCGCGGCGGACAAGCAGGTTCTTTACGACCGGCAAGGCATTGGTTAAGTTCAATCCGGCATTGCGCAGCTTTGCCGCAGTGGCGCCGGGCGCGGCGAACAGACGCTGCAACCCGTCGGTCACGAAGGCAAGCGCGAGTATATCTTCGGCACGGGCGCGCTCATAGCGCCGCAGCAGGCGAATTTCACCCAAATCGCGGAATCCTTCACGTTGCAGCAGCGCGCGCGCCAGAACCGCGGCATCGCCGAAGCCGAGATTGACGCCCTGTCCCGCCAATGGATGCAACACATGGCCCGCGTCACCGATCAGCGCGATGCGCGGCGCCGCCAGGCGCGATGCATGCAGCCGAGCAAGCGGGAATTGCAGCGCCGGAGAAAGCAAATCGAGATCCCCCAGTGCATCCTCGCCAGCCGCCGCCACCCGAGCGCAGAGCGCGTCGGCAGGCAATGCAAGGAGTTCGGCGGCGTGCGCATCGGGCGTGGACCACACTATGGACATGCGCTCGCCGGGCAGCGGCAGGTAGGCGAGCACACCATCGTCGCGGAACCACTGGTAGGCCGTGTTGTGGTGCGCTCCGGCGCAGGCGAAATTCGCCACCACGCCCATCTGGCCATAGGACTTCTGCCGAACGGCAATCCCCGCAGCCTGACGCACCCAGGAATGCATGCCGTCGGCAGCGACCACCAGCCGCGCGCGCAGGGTTCCGCCGCCGGCTAGAGTGAGTTCCGCCGCGTCCTCGCGCAGTTGCAACGCTTCGCACCGGGCCGGACAGAGGAGTTCGAGATTTTGCTGGTGCTCGAGCGCCTGCCACAGCACGGATTGCAGCCGGCGGTTTTCGACGATCCACGCGAGTTCGGACACCCCGGACTCGTAGGCGGAGAACTGCAACAGCGCATTTGCGCAATCGCCGTGAACCTGCATTTCGTGCACGGGGCAAATGCGCTCGCGATCGAGCCGTTTCCATGCGCCCAGGCCGTCGAGGAACGCGGCGCTCCCCGGGCTGATGGCATAGACGCGGCTATCCCAAGTATCGCCGGCGGCAACCGGCGTTTGCGCTTCTACCAAAGCCAGCTTGAGCTCGGCGCCGCGCAGCGCCAGGGCGAAGCTCGCCCCGACCAGGCCCGCGCCGACGATGACGAGATCGAAGTCCATGGGGGGATTTTATACGCAAAGGCGGCCGGGAATCGCAGGCAACGCCAAGATGAAACTCATGGCCTGCCGACGCCAGGTTGCCGAAGGCAGGCCACGCGAGCGCGCCAGCAGAAATTTTCCTTCCTGGATTCAGTCGCATAGCGCGCGAGCGCGCTTGACAGTCGCGGCGCGGCGCGCGGATAATCCGCGCCTCCGCATGGCGAATTAGCTCAGCCGGTTAGAGCGACGGAATCATAATCCGCAGGTCCCGTGTTCGAATCACGGATTCGCCACCAAATAATCAACGACTTAGCTTATGCTCGGTCGGTTCAGTTTCAGCATTTCTTGAACGTGTAGGCAGCGTGTAGGTTTTGCCGGTCAATCCACGGACCGCCAAGAACGACAAACCCCGCGCATGGCAGGGCTCAGTGTAACTTCCTCGCTCTGCATCCGCATCGCCGCCATCGGCCACCGCCCCGATGTAACAACGCGCC
>JAZDIA010000043.1:0-32487 GCA_043805375.1 Pseudomonadota bacterium | reverse complement strand
CCGGCTTTGAACAATGCAGGGTCGGCATAGCCGGTCGGCACCAGGATCAGTCCAAGATGCGCCATCGGCGCATAGAGCGAAGTGATGGTCATCTCGTTGCCGCCGTGCAGGGTCGAAGTCGATGCGAACGCGGAGCCGGCCTTGCCGATCAGCTTGCCCTGAAACCACAGCCCGCCCAAGCCGTCGATGTAGGCCTTGAGCTCGGCCGTCATGCTGCCGAAGCGGGTCGGGGTGCCGAACACGATGGCATCGGCCCACTCGGCATCGGCTTCGGTCGGAGCCTCATACAGCGCATTCATGCGCTTGGCGCCTTCGAGCCAGCCCGGCGCCTTCTTCATCACCTCTTCACCGACGAACTCGCGCGCGCGGCGCAGCCGCACCTCGGCGCCTTCGGCCACCGCACCCTCGGCGATGGCCTTGGCCAGCGCTTCGGTCACACCACCACGGGAATAAAAAGCGATCAGTACACGGGTCGTCATTATTGCTCTCCTGGTTGCCAATCAACCTTTATTCAAGCCAAATCGAACAGGATTATTTCAGCTTGCTCGCCGTTCTCAAACACCATCTCGGCCACGCCGGTCGCCTCGAGTGCATCGCCCGCTTGCAGCGGCTGGCCATTTACCGTCAGCTTGCCGCGCGCCACGTGCACGTACGCTTTGCGCGCCGGAACGAGCTGATGCTCAATGCGCTCGGCACCGTCGAGCAGCGCCGCGTACACCGACGCATCCTGATGGATCAGTACCGAAGCATCGCGCGCGTCGCTGGAGGCGATCAGCCGCAACTGCCCGCGCTTGGACGCCATGTCGAAATGCTTCTCTTCATAACTCGGCCGAATGCCGCTAACGTTTGGCTCGATCCATATCTGCAGGAGATGCACCAGTTCGGAATGCGAAGCGTTGAACTCCGAATGCATGACCCCCTTGCCGGCACTCATGCGCTGCACGTCGCCGGGAACGATAGTAGACCCGTTTCCCATGCTGTCTTTGTGCGCCAGCGCGCCTTCCAGGATATACGTGATGATTTCCATGTCCCGATGGCTGTGCGTGCCGAATCCTTTGCCCGGTTGCACGCGATCGTCATTTATCACGCGCAGGCTGCCGAATCCCATGTGCTCGGGATCGTGATAATCGGCAAAAGAAAACGTATGGAAAGACTTGAGCCAGCCGTGGTCGGCGTAGCCGCGCTCATTACTCTTGCGAACCTGTAACATGCCTATCTCCTATCCGTTCGTTCTGATGTTTTGAACCTATGTATGAGATAATAGGCTTGCAGTATTTGGAATAAAAGCGAATAATTTTCATCTATACTATCAATTTAATTGAACATCTGTCCCTGCACGGAGCAACTGTCCCCGAGATGAAACTGACCCTGGACGCATTGCAGGTCATGGACGCGATCGAGCGCCAAGGTAGCTTCGCCGCGGCGGCGGCCGAGCTGCACCGCGTGCCCTCCGCCCTCACCTATACGGTGCAGAAACTGGAGCAGGATCTGGACGTGCTCCTGTTCGACCGTAGCGGCCACCGCGCCCGGCTGACGAGCGCCGGGCAGGAACTGATGCAGGAAGGCCGGCAGCTATTGCGCGCCGCCGGGGAACTGGAACGCCGCGTCAAGCGCGTTGCCACTGGCTGGGAAACCGAGCTGCGTGTTGCGCTCGACATCATGATTCCGGCGGTACAGTTGTTCCCGCTGATCGCGGAGTTCTACGCCGAACAATCGGGAACGCGCATACGCCTCGCGCACGAGGTGCTTGCCGGCACTTGGGATGCGCTGGTGTCGGGTCGGGCCGAACTGGCCTTGGGCGTGTCGGGTGAAGTTCCGGCGGGCGGCGCCTATGCCATCCGCATGCTGGGCTACAAGGATTTCGTGTTCGCCGTCGCACCGAACCATCCACTGGCCGCGCTGCCCGAGCCGCTCAAGCACGAACAGATCCTCGCCTACCGCGCGATCGCCATTGGCGACAGTTCGCGCAATCTGCCGCTGCGCTCAGTGGGTCTGTTGACCGGCCAGGACGTGCTCACCGTCCCCGACCTCGCGGCCAAAGCGGCGGCGCAGGTCGCGGGCCTGGGCTGCGGTTATCTGCCCGCGCATGCGGCCGCGCCGCTCATCAAGGCCAAGCGCCTGGTGGTGAAGGAGGTGGAGGAAATCAAGCCGTCGGGCAATCTCTACTACGCCTGGCGCTCGCGCGAGAAAGCCAAGGCGCTGCGCTGGTTTCTCAAGCGCCTGGAAAACCAGGACGTGCGCTCGTCGCTGCTGCGCTATTGAGTTATCGATTCACCCTTGCGCCAACATCGCGCGCATGGATTCGATGCGCTCGCGCTTGAAATTATATCGGCACGGACGCGCAGCCTTTGCGCTACTTCAGATCCGCCAGAAAAGCCGCGATCGCGCGCCAGTAATCCGGCTCGTCGGCGACGCTGTCATGCGTGGACGGGCGGATTTCGCGCCACTGCTTAGTCCCGCCCCATGCCGCGTACAAGCGCTCGGAATGCGGCCGCGGGATCACGCGATCGTCGCTCGCGACGAGGCACAAGAGCGGCGCCTTAATCCCCGGCGCGCGCGACAGCGAATCGAAACGGTGCTTGAGCATCAGGCCAATCGGCAAATAGGGATAGACGCCTCGGGCCACGTTTTCGATACTGTCATAAGGCGAAACCAGAATCACCCCCGCCACCGGCCGCTGGGTCGCAAGATAGACGGCAACGCCGCTGCCCAGGCTGCGCCCCATCACCGCGACGCGGCCCGTCTCGGCGCGCCTGACTGCGTAGTCGTAAATCTGCAAGGCGTCGGCAAACAATTCCGCCTCGCCCGGCTTGCCTTCGCTCCTGCCGTAACCGCGGTAATTGAACGCGAGCAGGGACCAGCCGGCGTATTCGCCCGCGGTCGAAACGAGCCAGGACACTTCCTCCGCGTTGCCGCCGAAATAGATCAGCAGCGGCGCAGGCGTCGGTGTTGGCGCCGCCTTCACCAACCAGCCGTGCAGCCTCACCTGGTCCTCCGTGACCAGGCTCACTTCCTCGATCGCCGCGCCAGTATTGGCTTTCAGCGGATCCTGGGTGAGCGGCTGGGGAAAGAAAATCAGCCGCTCCTGGAAGAAATAGATCAGCACCGGAAAACCCAGTGCGACGCAGCAGGCGAGCTTGAGCCAGTCGAGGAGCTTGGCTTTGAGTTGGGGGTTCACGTCAGGCTATCGCCCATTCATGCGACAACAATTCCGCCTGTTCCAGTACCGTCAGTGTTGCCTGCTCTTGTTTGTCGGGAGGATAACCGTATTTGCGCAGAATGCGCTTCACGATGACCCGCAGTTGCGCCCGGACGTTGTCGCGCACGGTCCAGTCGATAGTGACGTTCTTCTTCACCGTTTCAACCAACTCGCGAGCGATCTTGACCAGCGTCGGCTCGCCGAGCACCTTGACCGCGCTGTCGTTGACCTCCAGCGCGTCGTAGAAAGCCAGCTCGTCTTCGCTCAGGTGCAGCGCCTCACCGCGTGCATTCGCGGCGCGCATGTCTTTCGCCAGCCGAATCAGTTCCTCGATCACCTGCGCCGTCTCGATCGCCCGGTTCTGGTACTTGCGCACGGCTTGCTCCAGTAGCTCGGCGAAGGAGCGAGCCTGGACGACGTTACGCTTCGAGCGCAGCTTGATCTCCCCTTTCAGCAGTTTGTGCAACAATTCGACCGCGAGATTCCTTTGCGGCATGCCCTGCACTTCGGCGAGAAACTCGTCCGAGAGAATCGAGATGTCGGGCTTTTTCAGTCCAGCCGCGGCAAAGATATCCACGACTTCGTCCGACACCATGGCCTTTGAGATGATCTGGCGTATTGCGTGCTCCAGCTCCTCGTCGGTCTTCTTGTCGCCCGGCATGCTCTTCGCAAGAACCGAGCGCACCGCCTGGAAAAATCCGACTTCGTCGCGGATGGAGAGCGCCTCCTCGTGCGGCACAGCGAGCGCGAAAGCCTGCGACAGTTCCGTGACCGAGCGCAACAGGCGGGCCTTGCCGTCCGTCTGCGCGAGAATGTGCTCCTGCGCGGCGGGGAGAAGCGAGAGGCGGTCCTGCGGCTTGCCCGTGGTCCACAGCGACCAGCCGAAACCGTGGAACAACCCACGGCAGACCTCGTACTTCTCCAGCATCAGGGCCACCGCCTCGGCTTGATCGATGGCGGTCTTGCCGCTGCCACCGCTCTCGGTGTAGGTCGCGAGCGCCTTCTTCAGTTCGTCCGCGAGCCCGAGGTAGTCCACCACCAGCCCGCCGGGCTTGTCCTTGAACACGCGGTTCACCCGGGCGATGGCCTGCATCAGCCCGTGCCCGCGCATCGGCTTGTCGACGTACATGGTATGCAGTGACGGCGCGTCGAAGCCGGTGAGCCACATGTCGCGCACGATGACGATCTTGAACGGATCTTTCGGATCGCGAAACCGCTGCGCCAGCAGCTCGCGCCGCGGCTTGTTGCGAATGTGCTGCTGCCAGTCGAGTGGGTCTGACGCAGAGCCGGTCATCACCACCTTGAGCGCACCTTGCTCGTCGTCGCCCCCGTTGGCCGCCCACGCCGGCCGCAGCGCCGCGATCTCGCGGTAAAGCTCTACACAGATGCGCCGGCTCATGCAGACGACCATCGCCTTGCCGTCCATCGTCGCGAGACGGTTCTCGAAGTGCTCCACCAGGTCGCGCGCGACGAGCTTGATCCGGTTCTCCGACCCCACCACGGCCTCGAGTTGCGCCCAGCGGCTCTTGAGCTTCTCCTTGCGCTCGACCTCCTCGCCCTCGGTCGCCTCCTCGAACTCGGGATCGATCTTCGGGCGCTCGGATACCTTCAGTTCCAGCTTGGCGAGCCGGCTCTCGTAGTAGATAGGGACGGTGGCCCCGTCGATCACCGCGCGCTGGATGTCGTAGACGCTGATGTAGTCGCCGAACACCGCGCGCGTGTTGGCGTCGGTCTGCTCGATCGGCGTGCCGGTGAAGCCGATGAACGACGCGCGCGGCAGCGCATCGCGCATGTGGCGGGCGAAGCCGTCGATGAAATCGTACTGGCTGCGGTGCGCCTCGTCGGCGATGACGACGATGTTGCGCCGCTCGGAAAGCACCGGGTGGCGGTCGCACTTCTCCTCGGGGAAGAACTTCTGGATCGTGGTGAAGACCACACCGCCGGAAGCGACTTTCAGCTTCTCGCGCAGGTCCGCGCGATCCGCCGCCTGCGCCGGCGGCTGGCGCAACAGCTCCTTGCACCGCGCGAAGATGCCGAAGAGCTGGTCGTCGAGGTCGTTGCGGTCGGTGAGCACGACGATGGTGGGGTTCTGCATCGTCGGGTGCAGGATCACGCGTCCCGCGTAGAAGGCCATCGTCAGGCTCTTGCCCGACCCTTGCGTGTGCCATATCACGCCCACGCGCCGGTCGCCCTCCTCGCCCCCGGGCTGGTGGCCGGCCGCGTAGCGTCCCAAAGGCTGGGCGGCGACCTTCGCCGCGCGCAGCGTTTCCTCCACCGCCACGTTCACCGCGTGGAACTGGTGATAGCCCGCAATCTTCTTCGCCAGTTTGCCGCTGCCCTCATCCTCGAACACGATGAAGTAGCGCAGGAGGTCGAGGAAGCGGCGCCGCTCGAACACGCCTCCCAGCACGACCTCCAACTCGGCCAGAGTCGGCGCCGCGTCGCCCTTTCCCGTAATCGTGCGCCAGGGCTTGAACCATTCCCGGCCCGCGGCGAGCGCGCCGATGCGCGCCTGCACGCCATCGGAAACGATCAGCGCGGCATTGGTGGCGAAAAGCGAAGGAATCTGCGCCTGATAAGTCTGGAACTGCTGATAGGCGCTCCAGATGGTGGCGTTCTCGTCGGCCGGGTTCTTCAACTCGATCACCGCCAGCGGCAAGCCGTTTACGAACAGCACCACATCCGGGCGGCGCGTGTGCTGTCCATCGGCCACCGTAAACTGGTTGACGGCAAGCCAGTCGTTGTTATCCGGCGCGACGAAATCGAGCACCCGCGCCTGCGCACCAGCGATGGAGCCATCTTTGCGTCGATATTCCACTGTCACGCCATCCACCAGCATGCGGTGTACGGCGCGGTTGCGTTCCAAGAGCGACGGCGCGTCGGTGCGCGTAACTTTGCGGAACGCATCTTCCAAAGCGTCGGTCGAAAGATCCGGGTTGAGGCGAACGAACGCATCGCGCAACCGCCGCTCAAGGATTACGTCGCGGTAGTTCGGATCGCTGCGCTCGGCGCCGGGCATGCCCACTGCAATGTCGGGGCCGTGCAGGACGGCGTAGCCGAGCGACTCCAGCCAGGCGAGCGCGGCGTCCTCTACCACCGATTCCGCGAATCGTTGCACTGTCATCTCTGCGGGACTATCAGTTGCGGCCGATGTGCCATGAGCCAGGCCGTGACATCCTGCAACAGCCGTTCGGCCTCGGCGATGCATTGTTCCGTCGAAGAATCGTCGATGTCCTCGCCGGTGTAGTCGGATAGATTGCGCTTGCGCCGCAGCGTATCGAGCACCGTCATGCGGGCCGGCGCCAGTCCGATCGTCAGCGGCAGTCCCTGCACCACCGTCGCATGATGCCCCGGCCGGTTCGTGTCCGGCCGGTAGCCGTTAGCCATCAATGCGGCCAGCGCCGCCTGCATCACCGCCTTGTACGCCGCATCAAAGCGTGTCTCGGGGCTGATCGTGGTCACGCGCGCATCGGCGAGGTTTCTCGCGGCCGCGGCCAACAGCCGCTGAACCTCGGCAGCATCGGGCGGATGCGCCTTAAGCTGCCCGATCTTCAGCAAGTTCTGCAAACTCACCGGCATCCCCTAGGAGAAATAGCTTCGGCTCGCGCGCCACCCGGGCAACGAAGCGGTCGCGGCTGGTCAGCTTCGCCTGGAAGACGGCCTTGGTCATCACCACCGGATTCACGTCGCGCCGCAAGCGCTCGCCCGCGCGGCTCAGCGCCGCCACCACAGCCGCAAACGAGGCCGAACCCACCACCAGCACATCCACGTCGCTGGTAGCGCGCTCTTTGCCCTGCGCCACCGATCCGAAAATGAACGCCAAGCGAATCTTTCCTGCAATCGGCGCCAGCGCCTCGCGCAGCACGTCGGCCAGTCCGGCCGTCTTGCGGAAGATACCGGCCAATTCCTCCTGGATCGGGCAGGCGCGGTCGACCTGATAGCGCACTTGGTTGCCCGCCAACGACCGCTGCAGCAGCCCGGCATCGCTAAGCAGTTTCAGCTCGCGATGCAGCGAGCCGGCCGGGACGCCAGTCAGCCGGCCGATTTCCCGCACATAGAAACTCTCGTCAGGGCGCAGCAACAGCAGTGCCAGAATCTGGCGGCGGTACGCGCCGAACAGGATTTCGACCAGTTGCGGCGCTGGCGGGAGGACTTTTGCTCTCATATTGAGAACAAGTGTAGCCGATTTGAGAACGGGTTGGCAAGATCCAGACTACGACAAGATGGGGCCTGGCCCAGTGACTGCGACGGCGCTAGCTCGCATCATTCGTCGCGCAGACGAGCGGGGTAGCTAACCCGTTTGAACGGGCTCAAAATAGCAGCCGCGACCAACGAATTTGACAGGCAGATGAACGCCAACGAACGCAACCAGAACCTCGATTTAAGGGATCAGCCGGCCTACGGATTGGCTGAGGCCTCGCGCTACCTCAAGCTGCCGGCCGCGACCCTGCGCTCGTGGGTGGTTGGCCGCCCGTATCCGAAGGCGGACGGCGTTGGCCATTCACGGCCGCTCATCCACCCGCCCAAAAAGCAGCCTTTGCTTCTGACGTTCTGGAATCTGATCGAGGCGCACGTGCTGCGCTCGCTGCGGACCGAGCACGGGGTTTCGATCAACGCTGTACGTCAAGCCCTGACCTATGCCGAGCGATCGGAACAGATCGACCGACTATTGTTGCGCAAAGACCTGCGGACCAATGCCGGCAAGCTGCTTGTGGAGAAATATGGCGAGCTAATCGACCTGTCGGCGTCCGGACAGTTGGCGATGCGCAAGATTTTCGAGGAACACCTCAAGCGCGTGGAGTGGGACGAATGGCAGTTCCCCGTGCGCCTGTATCCCTTCGTCTCGGGCGAAGCAGACCGACGGCCTATTGCCATCGATCCGAAAATTGCGTTCGGGCGTCCGGTGGTGTTGCGCGCCGGCGTGTCCACCGGGATCATCGTGGAGCGCATCGACGCAGGCGAGACCCCTGCCGACCTCGCCGACGACTACAACCTCAGCCCGTCGGAAATCGAGGAGGCGATCCTCTACGAGCGCGCTGCTTGAGCCGCGCGGCCAGGAAAGCCTTAAATAAGCAAGTGCTTGTTGTAAAACGGCTTCTAGTAACTGCGCTCTCCTCCGGACCGGTTGCTCTTAAATAAGCCTAAGCCCCGAACGGCAGGTACCGGGCGAATTTACAGGCAGCTCAACCAAACGAGCGCAGCGATTTCGACGATAGATTCGGTGAACGAAATCATTCTGAAAGTGCCGACGAAGCGCAATAGGCCTGTCGCTCATGCGTCGGCGTTTTCGGGAATGCCAACGACAACTTCCGCGCCTGAACCAGTCCCGTCAGATATTGGTCGCGCAGCGTGTCCGGCTTCCGATTGATCAGTTCGGCCAAGCATCTCAGGGTGACAAAGTGCTCTGCGCAAAGCGCCAGCACGACCTCAATCAATTTCTCCCTGTTGACTTTTCCTTTGGCTCTAGGCTCGGCTGCCATTGCTTCCAGCCGCTGACGTAAAGGCACCGACAATCTGGCTAGGTCGTCGATGATTGGAAGCGATAGCTGGTCAGTTAGCAAACACCCCTCAGCATTTCGCCGTTCGTCCAAATTCCGGGAGCTGCCAGCCAAATTCCGGGAGCTACCGGTCAAATTCGGGGAGCTCGGCGCCGAAATTGTGGTAGCAGTTCCAAAAATGTCTTCCGGCGTCGGAATCGCCTCGCCGGGCAGGTGGTAAACAGCCCCGCGCCCCCCCGTGGACTCGAGCATCCCGGCCTGGGTGAGATGCTGAAGGATACGCGATAGATCCACCGGATGCTCGGTAGTCACCCCCCTCAGGCGGGCATGATTGACGGTCCCTTCCGACGCTGCCAGCGCTAAGGCAACACGCTCAACATGTGATAGCCCCTCGAAAAGCTCTCCAAATCTTGCCTTCAGTCCGGCCATCACCGGCGCCGGGAACAGGTCAGTCATGCGCAGTTCGATTAGCGTCTGGTCGTAAGGCTCCGCTGTGTCGTAAAGCTTTGGCGGACTCCAGTGCTGCGATTGCCAACCGTGGAGAATTTTGGGGATGCCGGTGCCCGCCTGTTCGCCCACGCCGACAAACCGGAACATCTTGTGGAGCGTTCGATTGCGGCAGTCAGGCTCGCCACCCTTTAGGGCGACTTCAACCGGAATACGCATCAAGCCGGGGTTGCGGAAGCCAAACATGTCGGGGCGCTTGACTACCAAGACCGACGCCCGATCAGAATAGTCCGCATGCACCAGCACATTCGCCAGTGCCTCGCGCAACGCCTCATGCACTGGTGTCTCTTCCTTCCGCTCGCCTTTTTCCAGGCGGAAGGGCACCTTCAGTTCGGAAGTCAGTTTCAGGAAGACCTTGCGGTAGAAGTCGTAGAGATTGCCTGACCACTTGCCATCCAGCGTCAGGCGATCAATCCAGCGCCTCTCGGTCTTGGCCTCCGGCCTCTCCTGATAGTCGAGCATGAAATTAGGCAGTTCCTCCTGGATCGTCGCCATCTGTCCGAACATCAGCAGGCCCGCCAGAGTCAGTCCGCCTTCGCCCGTCTCGCGATCCTTGCGCCAGCCGCCGATCTGCCGGAGAAACTCGCGGTCGCCAAGCGCGTTCCAGACATGACCAGGGTCGCGGTTGATGAATACCTGCCGGTAGGCCCGCAGGGTCTCTGGGTTCAGGTCATCGAAATCGTAACCCTTGAGGATTCTGTCGTCGCGGCTGTCGTCCACCTGCTCGGCCAGCATCCGCTTCACTTCCTCATCAGGAAGCGCTCGGTCGCCATCGTTAAGGCGGCGATAGGTATGGCCCGCCAGCGGATTCGTCGTCAGATAAACCGGGCGTTGCTTGCGCGTGGCACGCGGAACCTCGACCGCCAGAATCGTCTTGCCCTCCAGAACGATCTCGCGCACTGAAACATCCGTGAGCAGATTCACGCTCACCTTCTGGCGATTATTCAAACCGTCGAACAATTCGTTCCGAACCTTCGTGACGTTTTGAATTCCGACAGTTTCAAATTGGCCGTTCCTGTCGCGTAGTCCCAGCAAGACCATGCCGCCCTGCGCATTGGCAAAGGCGCTGTAGGTCGGCCAGAAGTCGTCCGGCACGGCACCTTGTCCATCGCGCCCGCCCGCAAGCTTGCACTCCAGGTCCACCGATTCCCGGAGCAGCTCGATGTCTGCGATGGACTGAATCTCGATCACGCTGCCGCCGCCTCCACTTGCCGTTTGACGTCCTTCACTCGCAACTCGCCGGAGATGAGCTTGGGCAGGAGCGAATCGCGGAGGGCGGTAAGGGTGCGGGATTCAACCTCGTTGGATTCCACCCGGTCGTCAATTGGCGATGCAAGGTGCTCAAAGCAATCGAGCACGGCTTTGGGCGGCGCGACGAATGGGAGGCGTTCAAAGTCTGCCTTGTTTATCGAGCCAAACACGGTTCCTTCACCTTCGAATTTGCCGAAATGTTCGCCAAGATTGTGCATCGCATGATAGGTGAAGGAGCGGCTACCGCTGTGATGACGAACAGCGGCTACGCCTCGTCCAACCGCACACGCTTCGATGGCGATGTTCACATAGCCGACCGGCGCACGAACGCTTACCAGCGTATCGCCAACTTTCGCCAGCCGCGTTGGAGCCGTGCAGAAGACGCGACGGGAAGGAAAGCGAAAGCCGAAGTCGGTTCTCCCTTGAAAAAACGGCAAACCATCGCCAGACTCGTTGTAGGTACTACCCGGTGGGGATTGACCCATCGTCAAGCTGAAATGTTTACCGACGCGGGAAGGCTTCCACCCCTTCGGAATCTTCCCCAACTCCGAGTCCTCGAAGGAGTTCGGAAAAATGTTGGCGATGGACTTGGGCAGGCCGTGGTCGCGGCCTTCGGCCTTGGCGCGGACGGGGTCGAAGTCGACGAACCACGACTTGAAGAGCGCCCGTGCCAGCGCCTCCAGCGTCTCGTTCATCCGTCGGTTCAGCTCGATCTTGTCGTCCAGCGTGCCGAGGATGTGGGCGATGGTGCGTTGTTCGGGGAGTGGCGGTACGTTGAGCGCGAAGCGACGAATTAGCTTGCCGCTCAAATTGCGCTGTGCCCCACCAGAAGCTAGGCGAATAAAATCGTCTCTGTGGAAACGTAGAACGTAGAAAAGGAATCGTGGCTCACAAACGGCGCGATCGGCGAGCATCGCGCAGCAGGCTTGGTTCGTCGCTGCCTCATTGGCCAAGATGCCGAGACTCGTGATCGTGTTCCCATCACCATACATGGCCATCAATACAGTGTCCTTGGGAAATAGCTTCGCGGAAGAACGCTCCAGCGCCTTGTCGGTTATCTTTTCGTCTGCTTCTAATAGCACGGAATCCTTGAGTTCCCCCGTCTTGAACCAATCATGTCGACCACCGACGAAGAAATCAGCATTACTACGCAGAGGTGTGCCGCCGCTGGTGACGTCGTTGCAGAGTTCCTCGACTGTAGCAACGTGCCATCCGGTCGGCAAGAGTGGGAGCGGCGACGGATTGCTGTATCCCTCACCCGCCATACCCAAGGCTGCCGTCTTCTCCCCCTGCTGCACCACCACCCTATCCCGTCTGATGACCTCGCGGAACGACTCGCTGCAGCCCGCCCAATCCACTACATCGACCTTCCACGGCAAATCGGATTCGGAAAAGTCATCCGCCAGCGCCGCGCTGGTGGCCAAGCTCAGGGGTTTCTCGGTGATCACGGCCAAGTCAAAATCGGAATACGCCTTGGCCGTCCATTTGGCGCGCGAACCGAAGGCCCACACGTCGTATTGCGGCACGTTTTTGCGCAAGATGCCGCGGACAATGTCCCAATGATCCGGACGGATGTCGATCAGCGGTTCAGGCATTGCGGGCGGTCAGCGCGTGCAGCAATGCTTTGGCGTCGCCGATGAATTTCAGCGTGCCTTGATATACCTTGCGTGCCTTTTCATGGTCGTAGGTGTGCGATGTAAGATTGCGCATCGTGCGGTAATCGAACCATGCTTCCACGTCGGCAACCAGTCCTTTTTCGGCCGCTGTCCGTAGCAGATCGCGAAAGTCGCTAAAATCCGCTTCGGTAGGGCTGGCGGAATCCATTTCAATGCGGCGGCGAACCATTTTGATGCTGAGTTCATAAACGAATTCGAAGTTTTTAATTACGCCGGCGATCAGCGTGTTTTGCACCGCCTTGGGCTGGCTATTGAACCAGCTTTCGTCGCTGACGACGCCGATGCTCTCTTCGAGGGAAACAATGGCACTTGCCAGCGAGGTGATATCCAGTTTCATGATTTGTCCTCCAAGGGGAACCCGAGAGCGTCGAGGTTGGCCCGAACGGCTTGATCAAGTTCCCCTGCCTCAGTGAGCTGCCTGTTCAATTGGCCGGCGAGACGCTTCATCTTCTCTTCGAACGGCTCGCCGTCGTCCTCGGCCGCCTCCGCGCCAACGTAACGCCCGGGCGTGAGCACGTGGCCGTGCTTGCGCATGTCGTCGAGCCGCGCGGCCTTGCAGAAGCCCGCTACATCCGCGTACTCGCCCGCGCCCTTGTCGCCGCGCCAGGCGTGGTAGGTGCCGGCGATCCTGGCGAGGTCGTCGTCGGTCAACTCGCGGTGGGTGCGGTCCACCATGGAGCCCAACTTGCGCGCGTCGATGAAGAGCGTCTCGCCGCGCCGGTCGCGAAAGCGGCCATTGCGCTTGTTACGCGTAAGGAACCACAGGCAAACCGGGATCTGCGTCGAGTAGAAGAGCTGGCCCGGCAGCGCCACCATGCAGTCCACCAGGTCTGCCTCGATGATGGCCTTGCGGATTTCGCCCTCGCCCGACTGGTTGGAGGACATCGAGCCGTTGGCGAGCACGAAGCCCGCTTGTCCCGTGGGCGCGAGGTGGCGGATGAAGTGCTGCACCCAGGCATAGTTGGCGTTGCCCGCGGGCGGAACGCCGTAGGCCCAGCGCTTGTCGTTCTTCAGCAGCTCGCCGCGCCAGTCGCTGTCGTTGAAAGGCGGATTGGCCAGGACATAGTCCGCCTTGAGGTCTGGGTGCTTGTGATTATGGAAGGTGTCGCCATGGGCGATCTGCGCGTCGATGCCGCGGATGGCGAGGTTCATCTTCGCCAGGCGCCAGGTGGTGTAGTTGGACTCCTGGCCGTAGATGGAGATATCTCCGAGCTTGCCGCTGTGGGCCTCGATGAACTTCTCGCTGCTGACGAACATGCCACCGGAACCGCAGCAGGGGTCGTACACGCGGCCCTTGTACGGCGCGAGCATCTCGACCAGCACGCGCACCACGCGCGAGGGCGTGTAGAACTGGCCGCCACTTTTGCCCTCGGCGCTGGCAAAGCGCGCGAGGAAGTACTCGTACACGCGGCCCAACGTGTCCTTGGCGCGATCGGCCGCGCTTCCAAGCGCAATGTCGCTCACCAGGTTGATGATCTGCCCGAGTCGCTGCTTGTCGAGGCCGGGACGGGCATAGTCCTTGGGCAGCACGCCCTTGAGCGAGGCGTTGTCGCGCTCGATCGCAGCCATTGCGTCATCGACCAACTGGCCGATGGTCGGCTGCGGCGCCATCGACTTCAGGTACTGCCAGCGCGCTTCCGGCGGCACCCAGAAAATACTGGAGGCCCGGTATTCATCCGGGTCTTCGGGATCTGCCTCCTGCTTGCGCTGTGCTTCGAGCTCCGCGTGCCTGGCCTCGAACGCGTCGGAAATGTACTTGAGGAAGATCAGGCCGAGGACGACGTGCTTGTACTCGGCCGCATCCATGTTGTTGCGCAAACCGTCGGCCATCTGCCACAGCTTGGCTTCGAAGCCGAGGTTGGCGCCGGTGTCTTTCTTTGCGGTTGTTGTCGCCATGGTGCTTTATTCTAACTGGGATTGGCGCACCGGCTTAAGAACTATCCTTCACCTCCTCGGAAATATCGGCGCTTCGGGCCTTGCGGGCTGGAAACCCAGCTCAGTTCTATGCGCTAAGCCGCTTCCGCCTGCGCCAGTTCCGCGGAAAGCAGGATGCGCTTGCGCAGCGCGCCCCAGCGGTAGTCGCCGAAAGCACCGGTGCTGCGGATCACGCGATGGCAGGGGATGAGATAGCCGATGTGGTTGGCGGCGAGCGCGCTGCCGACCGCGCGCGCCGCGTGCGGCTGGCCGAGCCTCCCGGCGAGTCCGGCGTAGGTCGTGATCGAACCCAAGGGAATGCGAAGCAGCGCCTCCCACACCTTGATCTGGAAATTGGTCCCTTTCACCAGCAGGCCTAGCGGCGCCTGCTGCTTCATGCCCGGATCGAATATGCTTGCGGCCACGGGCGCGGTGATCCGCGGCGCATGCTCGAGCCGCGCGTTTTCCCATGCCGCGCGCAGTCGTTCCAGCGCATCGTCTTCGGTTTCCGGTTCGAGAAACTCGAGCGCGCAGACACCGCGCGCCGTCAGCGCCAGCAAGCATTCGCCAAACGGACTCGCGTGCACGCCCCAAGAAATCGCGAGCCCCGCGCCCTTGCGCTTGTACTCTCCCGGGGTCACGGCTTCCACATTGACGATCAGATCGTGCAGGCGGCCGGGCCCGGACAGACCGGCGTGGAAACTCGCCTCCAGCAGATCGCCCGTTTCCTGCAGCACGCGCTTGGCTTCCTGCGCCGTCTGAAACTGCAGGAAGCGCTTGGGACTGACGCCGGCCCAGCGCAGAAACAGGCGCTGGAAATGGAATTCCGACAGACCCACGCTGGCCGCAACCTCGCGCAGCTCGGGCTGACGCCGGGCGTTGCGGTCCAGAAACCGAATGGCTTGCTCGATCAGTTGGTAATCGTTTGTGGACATCGGCGTCGGTTTCGTTGATGACGCGCCTATTCTATCGGCCATGCCTGAGCCATCGCCACCCGATTGTTGCTTATCTTGCTTACAATCGCCGCATGAACCAATACCGCGGCCGTTTCGCCCCCTCGCCCACCGGGCCGCTGCACTTCGGCTCGCTCGTCGCCGCGGTGGGCAGCTACCTGGAAGCGAAAAGCCGCGGCGGCGCATGGCTGGTGCGCATCGAAGACCTCGACCCGCCACGCGAACAGCCGGGCGCGACCGACGCGATACTGCGCACGCTCGAAGCCTGCGGCATGGGCTGGGACGGCGCTCTCATATACCAGAGCAATCGCAGCGAAGCGTATCGCGCCGCGCTGGCGCGCCTTGAAGCGCAGGGCCTGGTCTATGTCTGCGGCTGTTCCAGGCGGGAAATCGCAGACTCGGGCCTGGGTCCGGATGGCGCGCTCATTTACCCCGGCACCTGCCGCAAGGGCCTCGCGCCCGGAAAAACGCCTCGCACCACCCGCGTGCGCGTCGGTCATGAGCTGATCGAGTTCGAAGACACGGTTCAGGGAAAGCCAAGCCAGGATCTCGCCGCCAAAGTCGGAGACTTCGTGCTGCTGCGCGCCGATGGGCTGTATGCGTATCAGTTGGCGGTGGTGGTCGATGACGCCGAACAGGGAATCACCGACGTGGTGCGCGGCGCCGACCTGCTCGATTCGACGCCGCGGCAGATTTATCTGCAGCGCCGGCTCGGCTTGTCCACGCCGCGCTACCTGCACCTGCCGGCAGCGGTCAACGCCGCCGGAGAAAAGCTGTCCAAGCAAACTCTCGCGGCGCCGGTGGATGCGCGCGATCCGGTTCCCGCGCTCGCGCAAATCATGGATTTTCTCGGTCAGGCCCCGCCTGCGCGCCTGCGGCACACGACGCTGGCCGAGTTCTGGAGCTGGGCGCTTTCCCACTGGGATGCGCAGCACATCCCGCGCCGGCGCAGCCTGCCTGCGCCTTAGAACCTTTCAAAATGAGGGGATACCTCCCCTCATGCTCCCCCGGATCGGCGCGTAGCAAAGACCGGCTCCACCGCGCACTTATGCCTAGCCGGGTGGTCTAATCCGGTGATGTTTATGTTGCGCCCCATTCTGATTTCGATCCTGGCACTGTCGCTCCTGGGTTGCGCCACTGCGTCCGCGCCGCCGGACGCGGGCCCCACCATCGCGCGGCTATCGCCCGATGAGCTTGCGCTCCTTATGCCCAAGCCCGATCCCAAACTGCCGCTGGCAGAACTCGTACGCCTGTCGAAGGAGGGCGCAACCGCGACAGACCTCATCGCCAGGATCCGGGAAACAAGTTCACGCTACGATTTGAGCGCATCGCAGGCGATCGAACTGCACGGCCAGGGTGTGAACGCCGAAGTGCTGGATTACATCCAGTCGGCGCGCGAGCAGGAACTGCGCGAGCGCATGGCCGAGGAGATCAACCAGCGCGAGCAGCGCCACGCGCAAGAGTTGCAGCGCGAGCAGGAACTGCGGCGCAACAGTTATTACTACGACCCCTGGTGGCCGGGTTATCCCGGTTATGGCTGGAATTACGGCTACCCCTTCCGCCCCTACGGCGGCTTCTACCGGCACCGGTAGACCCGCAAGGCCACATGGATCGCCGCCGGCGCCAACCCGCGCCGAATCGCATGCTGTCGTTACGCGTCAACATGATGATATTTATAGGGTTTATGAAATTTCACCCGAGCACCGCGGCCGTCGGTTCGGACGTCGCCATAGCCGCGGTCAAATCCGCCATGGCCGCTGCCAACTCCGCCTACGACAGCTTCACCAAGGTGGTAAAGCAAGCGACCGATATGGCCGAAGCCAATGTTACTGCCGCCACCGCGACCGTGGTCAAACAAGCCGGCAAGAAGAAACCCGCCTAAGCTTTCTCCAAGAAAACGCTGGCAGCTTCTCCTCCTCCAACGCTGTCGGCGGCCCCGAGGGCAACCTCGGGGCAACCTATACCCCGGGCTCAGACCCGGGGTTGCCTGGGTCTAGCCTTGGCCGCGCCGGCTCAACGCTTGTTTTGGGCGCAACGCGCCCGCATATAGACCGTGATCGGGATCAAGGGGGCGGCGATGACGCGGTCCACGCTGATCCCGAACGGGGGATGTTGACCATGCGATCACGCGATCCGAGATCGTGGATGTGGGCGGAGGCACTGGAACTGTTGCAGGACGCCGAGCGGCTGCAACGCCAGTTCTTCCAGGTCGGCGTTCTTCACGGCACGCCGTGCTGGGAGCCGCCCGTCGATCTGTACGAGAGCGGTGACGGGTTGACGCTGCTGGTCGCACTGCCCGGGGTTACCCCGCAACAACTCGAGGTCGTGCTTGCGCCGAGCCTGATCACCGTGCGCGGCGAGCGCTCTTTGCCCGCCAATTCCCGACGCGCGGCCATCCATCGCCTGGAGATCCCCTACGGGCGATTCGAACGCAGTATTGCCCTGCCCGCGGGCCGGTTCGAGCTCATCGACCGGCGGCTCGAGCATGGCTGCCTGGTGCTGGAATTGCGCCGCCTAACCTGAACGAGAACACCATGCAACTTGAAAAAACCCATCCCCAGGCCCAAGGCGAAACCGCTGCCGCCACCGCAGCAATCGATGGCGCGAGCGCCGCGCTCGCCCTGCCCGATGATGCGCTTATCATCCTGCCGGTGCGCAACCTGGTGCTGTTCCCGGGCATGATCCTGCCGATCACCATCGGCCGCGACAATTCGATCGCGGGCGCGCAGCAGGCGGTGAAGACCGAGTGTCCGATCGGCGTACTGTTGCAGCGCAACCCGGAGATCGACCGTCCCGGGCTGGAGGATCTATGCGCGGTGGGGACGCTCGCCAATGTTCTGCGCTATGTCACGACGCCGGACGGCGCGCATCACATTATCTGCCAGGGCCAGCAGCGATTTCGCGTGACTGAACTGATCGAGGGGTATCCGTTCCTGGTGGCCCGGGTGGCTCGGATCGAAGAACCCGATGCGACGGGCAAGGAAATCGAGGCGCGCTTCATGCAACTGAAGGAGCGCGCGCTCGAAGTGCTGCAACTCATGCCGCAGGCGTCGCAGGAACTGGTGGGCGCGGTGCAGAACATAGGTTCGGCCGCGGCGCTCGCCTACATGGTCGCCGGGCTCATGGACATCAAGGCGCCGGAGAAGCAGAAGCTGCTCGAAGCCGTCGATCTGCAGGCGCGGCTGGACAGCGTGCTGCAACTGCTGGTGCAGCGCATCGAAGTGCTGCGCCTTTCGCGCGAGATCGACGAGCGCACCAAGGCGAGCATGGATGAGCGCCAGCGCGAGTATCTGCTGCGCGAGCAACTGAAGTCGATCCAGAAGGAGCTGGGCGAAGGCGAAGACGGAAATGCCGCCGAAATCGCGGAACTCAGGCAAGCCATTGCCGCGGCGCAAATGCCGCAAGAAGTGGATGAGCAGGCGAGCAAGGAATTGAAGCGCCTCGCGCGCATGTCGGACGGCTCGGCCGAATACTCGATGGTGCGCAGCTATCTCGACTGGCTGATCGAGTTGCCGTGGAAAGCGCCCGAGGCGAGCGCGATCGATATCGCCGAAGCGAGACGCATACTGGGTGAGGACCATTTTGGCCTGGACAAGGTGAAAAAGCGCATCCTGGAGTTCCTCGCGGTGCGCAAGCTCAATCCGGACGGCCACGGGCCGATCCTGTGCTTTGTCGGCCCGCCCGGCGTAGGCAAGACCTCGCTCGGCCAAAGCATAGCCAAGGCGCTGGCACGCAAATTCGTGCGCGTGTCGCTGGGAGGCGTGCACGACGAGGCCGAGATCCGCGGCCACCGCCGCACCTATATCGGCGCGCTTCCGGGCAACATCATCCAGGCGCTCAGGAAAGCCGGCACCCGCGGCTGCGTGATGATGCTCGATGAAATCGACAAGGCCGGCGCCGGCATTCACGGCGACCCGTCGGCGGCGCTGCTCGAAGTGCTCGACCCGGAGCAAAACTTCACCTTCCGCGATAACTACCTCGGCGTACCCTACGATCTGTCGCGCGTGCTGTTCATCACCACGGCCAATGTGCTCGACACGGTTCCCGGACCGCTGCGCGACCGGATGGAGATCGTTCACCTGCCGGGATACACGCAGGAGGAAAAACTCGAGATTGCGCGCCGCTACCTGGTGCGGCGCCAGCTCGCGGACAATGGCCTGAAGCCGGAACAGATTGAGATTTCCGATGCGGCCATTGCGGCGATCATCCGCGATTACACGCGCGAGGCCGGCGTGCGCTCGCTCGAACGCGAGATCGGCGCCGTGTGCCGCCGCATCGCGGTGAAGATCGCCGAAGGCGAGTTGAGCACTGCGCGCATCGATGAGGCCGATCTCGCCGACATCCTTGGCCCGGAAAGATTCGACAACGAAGTCGCGCTGCGCACCGGCATGCCCGGCGTGGCGACCGGCCTTGCCTGGACCCCGGTGGGCGGGGACATCCTGTTCATCGAGGCGAGCAGGAATGCGGGCAGCGGGAAGCTGATCCTGACCGGCCAACTCGGCGATGTGATGAAGGAGAGCGCGCAGGCCGCGCTCACCCTGGTCAAGTCGCGCGCCGCGAGCCTGGGCATCGACGCGGCCGTGTTCGAACGCAGCGACGTGCATGTGCACGTTCCCGCAGGCGCGATTCCCAAGGACGGCCCCAGCGCCGGCGTGGCGATGTTCGTCGCGCTCGCGTCGCTGTTTACCGACAACAAGGTCCGCACCGACACCGCGATGACGGGTGAAATCAGCCTGCGCGGGCTGGTGCTGCCGGTCGGCGGCATCAAGGAAAAAGTCCTCGCCGCAATGCGCGCCGGCATCGGCCGGGTGATGCTGCCCGCGCGCAACCGCAAGGATCTGGAGGAAGTGCCGGCAGAGGCCAGGAAGAAGCTGGAGTTCGTGTTTCTCGAGGATGTCGACGATGCGGTGCGCATGGCCGTCGAGCCCGCCGGCGACCTGGCGCGGCCAATCTCACCCGCCGATGCCTGAAATTATATGGCTTGGCGTCACGGCGTACTCGGAGGAGCTGGATGCGCCTCCCAGGCCAAGAGATACTCCCAGACATGCCATTGAATTCCCTATCCTTCCCCGGTAAAGTCCTGCAACCAGATCAACCACGGAAGGAGACTCAAGATGATCAAGCTGTTGTTTCGCGCCTTGTGCGGCTACGCCATGCTCGGCGTCCTGGCGGACGGCGCCGCTTTCGCCGAACAGTGCAGCGGCAACATCACCGCTGAAGAGGCTCAGCGCGCGGAGGATTCGCGTTACGCCGCGCAGACCGGCGACGACTTCACCACGCTGGCGAAACTGATCGGCGAGGACCTGGTGTATATCCATTCCAGCGCCGCAGTGGACAACAAGGCGAGCTACATCGAATCCCTGCGCTTGGGAAAGGTGAAATACCGGACCATGAAACGCAGCGATGTCACGGTGCGAACCTATGGTTGCGTGGCCATCATCACCGGATTGGGCAACTTCGACGTGACCGTCGACGGGAAGGAATTCTCCGTCGAAATCCTCTTCCATAGCGTGTGGGCCAAGCGCGCCGCGGGGGTGCAGTTCGTATCCTGGGAGGCTACGCGGGTCCCGCCAAAACAATAGCATTCGGTCCGGCGCCAGGCCCAAGGGCGCGGTGGGGCGTTGAACTCCCCGCGCCTTTTTTCATTCCCGCCCGGCCGTGACGTTCAGCCCATAAAATGGCACTTGACCACCAATGAGGCTCAGCCGAAACGGCTTTACGGCGAGATCCCTCGGCACGACAACTCCGATTGACCGTGCTCCCAGGCCGGGAGATACTCCCGCACCTGCCATCGAATTCCCTATCCATCCCGCCGGCGAGCACTGTCATGCAAACACCGACCCCATCGAGACCCTCGACCCCCATCGAGCACCCGGCAGCGGAAGCGCAGGGCAGTTCCCAGCGCTGGGGGCAATTGGCCATCGGCGTGGTCTGCATGATGGCGATTTCGAGCCCGCAGTACGTTTGGGCGCTCCTCACCAAGCCGATGGCGGCCCAACTGGGTGTAACTCTGGCGGAGCTTCAGGTCACGTTCTCGATCCTCATCGTGCTGCAGACCTTTCTTGCGCCGGTGCAAGGGTTCCTGGTCGAGAAGTTCGGTCCCAAGAGGCTGCTCGCACTCGGGGCGATCCTGACCGGGGGTAGCTGGGTGCTCGCTGCGGGCGCCGACACGCTCGCTTCCCTTTACTTGACCTACGGAGTGCTGGGCGGCATCGGGACCGGGATCATCTATATCGGGGTGATCGGTCTCATGGTGAAGTGGTTCCCCGACAAGCGTGGCCTCGCGACCGGTCTGGTGGCGGCCGGTTATGGACTGGGTGCCGTCCTCACCACGTTTCCCATCTCGATCAGTCTGGCTGCGTCCGGCTACCGGCACACGCTCGTCATCTACGGACTGGCGTTCGGCGCCGTGGGACTGGTTGCGGCGCTGGCGTTAAAAAGACCCGTGGAGGGTACCGTCCCAGGAACGCGGGACCGGCCTGCGCGTCTGGAGGCTCGCGACGTGGCGCCGGCCCGGATGCTGAGAACGCCGATCTTCTGGCTCCTGTTCTTGATGATGACCATGATGTCCACCTCGGGGTTGATGGTGATTTCCCAGATGGGCGCCTTCGCCCAGGACTTCGGCGTGGCTCAGGTGACGGTCCTGGGCCTGGCGGCACTGCCGCTTGCGCTCACGCTCGATCGCATCACGAACGGGCTGACCCGACCGTTCTTCGGTTGGGTTTCGGACCGGATCGGCCGGGAAAACACGATGTTCATCGCCTTCGCGCTCGAGGGGTTCGCCATGACGGCCTGGCTGCTGGTCAGTGACAACGCGGTCCTGTTCGTGCTGCTGTCGGGTCTGGTGTTCTTCGGCTGGGGCGAGATTTTCTCGCTCTTCCCCTCCACCTTGACCGACACCTTCGGCCCGCGCCACGCCACGACCAACTATGGTTTTCTGTACATGGCCCAGGGAGTCGGTTCCGTTCTCGGCGGGCCGCTGGCGGCGCTCCTGTATCAGAGAACGGGCACCTGGAGCAGCGTGTTTGCGGCCGTGATCGCAATGAACTTCGCCACTGCCCTGCTTGCGCTGATCGTGCTCAAGCCTGCCCGAAAGCGCTACCTCCTATGATTGCGTCATGCCGAACCCGACTTACGCCACGCATGGCGTCGCGGTCGCTTGACTTGGTATGAACTTTATGAGATTCTTCATACCACAACCCCGGGAGTGGCACAAACATTCCTGCCTATCCCGACGGGAGTGGTTCGATTCAGGACTGGTCGCCGATGGAATCCTCGATACCGCAAGAATGGTCTGCGCTTTGTGCGCTGATATTCGTACTCGGCATGAAGCACGGGTTCGATGCGGATCATCTGGCGACCATCGACGGCCTGACGCGCTTCAATAGCCATATCCGGCCGGGGATGGCGCGCTACTGCGGCGTGCTGTTCTCGCTTGGCCATGGGTCCGTGGTTGTCGCCATTGCGCTCGGCGTGAGCATGGTGGCCGGTCACTGGAAGGTGCCGGAGTGGTTCGGCATGCTCGGTGCGGTCATTTCAATTGCCTTCCTGTTGGCGCTCGGCGGTCTGAACCTGGTTGCAGTGCTGCGCGCGGAACCAGGCAAGGTGTTCCAACCGATTGGTCTGAAGGGTCAGTTGCTCGGTCGCCTGCAGCAGGCCAGCCATCCTCTGCTTGTGGCGATGGTTGGCGCGCTGTTCGCGCTTTCCTTCGATACCTTGTCACAGGCGACCTTGTTTGCGGTAACGGCGACGCTGTTTGGCGGCTGGCTGCATGCGCTGACGATGGCGCTGCTGTTCCTCCTCGGCATGCTGGTTACCGACGGTATCAATGGACTATGGATCGCGCGCCTGATTTCGCGCACCGACCGGCTCGCGTTTGTCGCGTCGCGAGTCATGGGGGGCGCCGTGGCGGGGATCAGTCTCCTGGTTGCGGGTTTCGGACTGACCAAGTTGTTGTCGCCAGCGATCGATGCCTGGAGCGCGGGCAAGGAGCTTGCCTTTGGCGCGGCGCTGGTGGCGGTAGTTGTGTTGAGTTTCGCGCTGGCAATCCGCATCACCTGGCGACCCGCGGTCGTCTGATACAAAAATAAAACCAAGTAGCAGACATGCGGTTCATGCGCCCGTCGGTAAGACAAATCGCTTTTTTTTCATACTTGATGATCGCCTGTGTCGCCGCCGCACCGGCCGAGGAAAAGAGCGGGGAAGTCGCAGCCGATAATGCCTCGCCGGGAGTCCTGGTGGTGACCGCCACCCGCCGTCGCATCCAGGCTGAGGATGCACCCTCCTGGGTCGATGTGGTGCCCAGCGCGGATATGGAGGCGCGCAATCTCAAGAGCGTCGATCAGGCGCTGAACAGCCTGCCCGGCGTATTTGTCCGGCGCGGCAAGGGCTTGATGGATACGCAATCTGGTATCAGCATGCATGGCATTCCCGACCAGAAGCGCACCCTCCTGCTGCTCGACGGCATGCCGATCAACGATGCCTACGACGCGTCGGTCAAGATGGGCGGGCTGCCGGCGGAATTTTTCGACACCGTCGAAGCGGCGCATGGCCCGGCATCTTCCCTTTACGGCGGCAATGCCATGGGAGGGGCGATCCAGTTGTTGACGCGCACGCCCATGGGAAAGGAAGCCACGCTCAAGGTCGGCTACGGTTCCGCCGGGGAACGCGGTACCGCGATGAATGACATGAAGCGCGTGGTGGCAACATTAGGCGATCGCTTCGACAACGGGCTGGCGTTGTTCGGCGCCTTCAGCGAGCAATCTACCGGTGGCTACGCCAGTGATTTCAATGTTTCGGGCACCAAGCCGCCGGCTACCGTGACCGGCTCGCAGCCGACGACCTCCACCACGGGCGCGGCCAACTATCTCCTTGGCGACAAGGGTGACAACCGCTGGTTCGACCGCAATGCGCTGTTCAAACTCGAACAAGCGCTCAGTGGCATCGACAGGCTGCGCGTCTCGTGGCTGCATACAGAGTACCGATACGGTTACGACTCACCGCAGACGCTGCTGCGCAACGTGGCAACCGGTGCCGAGGTCTGGAAATACGTTAACGCTACCACCACTGTGCGCGAATCGAGCTTTCTCAACGGTGCCGGGGCGCAAACACGGGATTTCATTCAGACCGCATTCGAGGGCGAAATGGGCGGCGGCGAGTTGAAGCTCTCGCTCGGCAATCAGGACGTCGGCAGCAACTGGTACGTGACCCCGAACGGCACCAATGCAACGTGCGATGGCGGTCCCGGCATCGTTTCGAGCACGCCCAACATGGCGACTACGGCGGAGGCGCAGTGGAGCAAGCCACTCGACGCCGGACATTTAATGACGCTGGGCACTTCCCTGCGGCGGGACGAGGCGCATACCACAGAGAACAACCTGACCGACTGGCGCAACGAAAGCAGCAAGACCACGGTTGCCAGCGAATCCTTCGGCCGCTCGCGCACCATCGGCTTGTTTGCGCAGGACGAGTGGCGCCTTGCCACCGCCTGGACCGCCTTTCTCGGCCTGCGCTACGACCGCTGGACGAACTACGACGCCTACGAGGTGCGCGTCGGGACAGCGGGCTTTCCGAAGAGCTACGACGCACGCAGCGACTCGGCGTCGAGCCCGAAGGCCGCGCTGGTTTGGAAGCAGTCGGCCGCAACAAGCTGGAAAGTATCGCTCGGGAAGGCGTTCCGGCCGCCGAGCATCTATGATCTCTATCGCACCTGGTCGCTGGCCGGCACGACCTACAATGCCAACCCCAATCTGACGCCGGAAACGCTGACGAGTTGGGACTTCGGCGTCGACACCGCGCTGTGGGCCGGCAGTCGCCTCAAGGCCAGCTATTTCGAAAACTCCATCAAGGACCTGATCTACACGGTGGGAACGGGTAGCACGCGCAACCGGGCCAACGTCGGGCGCGCCTTTGGCCGCGGCATCGAGTCGCGGCTGGAACAGCAGATGGGCGGCGGATTCCTGTTCGCCAGCCTGACGCTCAACGATGCAAAGATCGCAGCGCATTCGGCCGACCCGACCATCGTCGGCAAGAAGCTGCAGCAATTGCCGGATCGCATGGCGAGCACGGGCTACCAGGGGAAATCGGGTCCCTGGGGCGTTTATGCCGCCGGACGCTACGTCGACAAACGCTGGGGCACCGACGCCAACACCGATAGCGCGAGCGGCGTAAAAGGCGTCTACGATGCCTACTTTGTCGCCGACGCCAGAGTGTCGTACAGTTTCAGTCATTCGACCAAGGTTTCGTTCGCCATCGACAATGTCTTCGACCGCCGCTACTTCGACTCCTACGTTGCGCCGGGCCGCAATTGGTTTGTCGAGCTTGCCCTGAGTTATTGACATGGAATTGACTCACCTCCTCGAGCGCTTCCTGTTCAACGTCTCGACTTCGCTTTATCTGCCGGTAATCACCGCGTGCTCGGTGCTTACCGTGTATGTGACCCTGGCCATCGGCGCGCTGGCGCACGAAACCTGGGAGCGCCGTCGAATGGCGCGCGCCGTCGTCGACTACCGCGCACAGCTCACCATCGAGCTTGCAGCCGGCACCCCGCATCTGGACGCGCGCTTGGAGCACCTGCTGCAAGGCGCTGAGCTGCAAGTGGCGAAAAGCCTGGATCGCATCCGCTTCGCCATCAAGGTCGGCCCGGCGCTGGGCCTGATGGGAACGCTGATCCCTATGGGCATTTCGCTGGCGGCGCTGGCCGAGGGCAATATCCCGAAAATGGCGGGCAGCATGGTGACCGCGTTCACGGCCACGGTCGCAGGCCTCGGTTGCGGCGTGGTCGCTTACCTGATCGCGCTGTTGCGCGAGAAATGGCTGCGCGACGACATTCGCGAAATGGAATTCATCACCGAAGTGGCGGCGCGCGAGCACGGCGTCGCGACGGTCGCAAACGAGGCGGCGCATGCGCTATCTGAAGCGGCGTAGGCGACCGGAGAGCAGCCAGGAAGCGCTGGAGGATCCGATCTCCGGCGTCGCCAATCTGTTCGATGCCTCGGTGGTGTTCATCGTCTCGATGATGATTGCCCTGTTCATGGCCTACAACATGATCGACCTGGTCGATCCGAACGCCGAGGTGACGATCACCAAGAAGACCGCCGACGGACAGATCGAAGTCATCACCAAGAAGGGCACCGAGATCAAGGCGCACAAGGTGACGGACAAGAAGCTCTCGGGCCAAGGAGAAAAGCTCGGCACCGCCTACCGCCTCGGCGACGGCCGCATCGTCTATGTCCCTGAGTAGGGCGCTCGCCGCGCTCTCGCTATGGTTGTGGACCCTAGTGGCGACGGCGGCCCCGATAACGGTCAGCCTCGTGCTCGGGGACCTCGATTCGGTTACGGCCGTCGAGGCGGTGCGCCAGTTACGCACCGATCCGGCGCTGAAGGAGGTGCGCTTCGCCGTCTATCCCAGCGTCAATCTTGCCCTAGCCGATCTCGGCGCGCTGCGCGCCTCGCGCCTGGTGTTCGTGCAGACCGTCGGGCGCAGCCTGGCGCAGCAACTTGCTCCGGAACTCAAGGCGATCGCGGCGCGGGGCAGCCGCAGCTACGCCGTGGGCGGCACGTGGGATGCCGATTTCACCGGCATGGGACTGACGCAGGACGCGGCGCTGGCCGCGTACATGGCGGCCGGCGGCGCCGAGAACGTTGCCGGCATGGTGCGCCTCGCGCTGCATCGCGACCTCGGTCGCGGCAAGCCTCCGCCGCCACCCGCGCCCCTGCCCGAGATGGGTTACTTCGAGCCGAAGAGCGGGCGCGTGGTCGCCGATTTCGACGCGTACCGCCGCCTTTACCACGGCCGCGAAGGCGCGCCGTGGGCCGGTATCCTGTTCTACCGCAGCAACGCGCTGTCGGGGCAGATAGCGACCGTGCGCGCGATAGCGCGCGAACTGGAGAAGCGCGGGCTGAACGCGCTACCGGTGTTCGGCTACCCGAACGAAACGGCGGTAGAGAAGTTCCTGCTCGATGCCGCCGGCCGGCCGCGCGTGAGGGTTCTGGTCGCGCTGGGCATGAAGATTGGAGTCACGCCCGAGCGCATGGTGCCGGCATTGGAGAAGCTCGGTGCGCCGGTCATCAACGCCATCGTCCTTAACAACCAGAACCGCGCGCAGTGGGAAGACTCTCCGGTCGGCCTCGACATTCTGGAACGCTCCTGGCAGGTGGCCGGGGCCGAGTTCGGCGGCGCCATCGCACCCACGGTCGTCGCCAGCAAGGAGCACCAGCGCGATGAGGCCACCGGCATCGACGCCGTGGTGGAGACGCCGATTCCGGAACGCGTAGAGCGCGTGGCCGATCGCGCCCGGCGCTGGGTGGATCTGGGCAGTGCACCGCCACCGGGACGGCGCGTGGCGGTGATCTACTACAACTACCCGCCGGGCAAGGACAACATCGGCGCCTCTTACCTCAACGTGCTGCCAAACTCGCTCTGGCGCATCCTTACGCAGCTTCAGCGCGAAGGCTACTGGACCAAGGGGGCACCTACGGACGAGGCGGCGCTGTTCGCGGCCATCCGCGACCAAGGCGCCAACCTCGGCACCTGGGAACCCGGCGCCATCGACCTGCTGGCGAAGAGCGGCCACGCTTCGCTGTGGCCCGTTGCCGAGTACCGAAGGCACTTCGACCGTCTGCCCGCCGCTCTGCGCGACGCCATGCTCAAGGCCTGGGGTCCGCCGGAGCAAACGAAGGTGGGCACCTGGCGGGATCCGCGCGGCGCGGTGCATTTCCTGTTTCCGGCGCGGCGCTGGGGCAACCTCGTCTTTGCGCCGCAACCGACGCGCGGATGGGAGCAGGACTCGAAGAAGCTCTACCACGAAGTCACCCTGCCGCCGCATCACCAGTACCTCGCCTTCTACCTCTGGCTCCAGTACGAGGTGAAAACGCAGGCGATGGTGCACGTCGGTACCCATGCGACGCACGAATGGCACAGCGGCAAGGAGGTCGGTTTCACCGCCGCCGATCCCGGCGAGGTCTTCGTCGGCGCAGTGCCGCAACTCTATCCCTACATCGTTGACGACATCGGCGAAGCCTTGCAGGCCAAGCGGCGCGGCATGGCGACCGTCATTTCGCACCTGACGCCGGCGCTCGACAAGGCCGGCCTCAATCCGGAACTGAAGGAGCTCGTCGGCCTGATCTCGGACTACGGCGTGGCGAAGGAAAAGGGCACGCTGGCGCCGGACGCGATCCGCGCCGACATCGCCGCCCGCGCCACGAAGATGGGGCTACTCAAGGATCTCGACCTGACCACGGTCGACGATGCCGCCATCGACGCGATGGAGCACTACATCAAGGAGGTCGAGGAGAAGCGCAGCCCCTTCGGGCTGCATACCTTCGGCGTTGCGCCCGCGCCGGAGCAGCGCCGCGCGACCGCCGAGGCAGTGCTCTCGCTCGAAACGAAGCTCGATCCCGAAGAGCGCACGGTCCGCCAGGCGCGGCTGGAAGCGGCGATGGAGCTAAGCGGCCGCGCCGAGCTTGACGCACTGGTCGCCGGTCTCGACGGCCACTACGTCGCCGCAGGACCGGGCAATGATCCGATCCGCAATCCGGATTCGCTGCCGACCGGGCGCAACCTGTACGGCTTCGACCCGAGCCGCCTGCCCAGTCCGGCCACATATGCCGCCGGCGCGCGGCTTGCGGAGGAACTTGCGGAGAGCTACCGCAAGCGCCACGGGCGCTGGCCACGCAAGCTGGTGTTCAACCTCTGGGGTGTCGAGTCCTCGCGCCACGAGGGCGTCATGGAGGGGCAGATCATGGCACTGCTGGGCGTCAAACCGGCTTGGGACGCGCGCGGTCGCGTCTCCGGCGTCGCCGCGATCCCGCGCGACGAGATGAAGCGGCCGCGCGTCGACGTGACGGTGGTGCCCTCCGGCCTCTATCGCGACCTGTTCTCGCCGCTGATGAAACTGCTCGACGAGGCCGCGAACGTCGCGCGCGGCAGTACCGAGGCCGACAACCCGATCCACGTCCATGTGCGCGAGACCAATGCCGCGCTGATCGCGCAGGGCATCGCGCCGGACGAGGCCGAGCGGCTGGCCGCGGTGCGGCTGTTCTCGGTGCCCTCCGGCGCCTACGGCACCAACCTCGACAAGGTGATTCCGCTTTCGAATACCTGGGACAGCGAAAAGCAGGTCGCCGACGTTTATTTCATGCGCATGAGCCACGCTTACGGCCAGGGCTACTGGGGCGGACGCGTGATCCGCGACGGCCAGGTGACGCAGGAAATGGCGCCGCAACTCGGCGTCGATCTTTTCAAGCTGGCATTGAAAGGCGCAGAAGCCGCGATCCACAGCCGTTCCTCGAACCTTTACGCCACGCTCGACAACGACGACTTTTACCAGTATCTCGGCGGCACGGCGATGGCGATACGGCAGGTGAACGGTTCCACGCCCGAGGTGCTGGTAACCAACATGGCCAACCCGAAGGAGGCTCGCACCGAAACGCTGGAGAGGTATATGGGCCGCGAAATGCGCGCCCGCTATCTGAACCCGAAATGGATCGAGGCCATGCTCAAGGACGGCTACTCCGGCGCCCGTTTCATTACCAAGACCGTCGAGCACCTCTGGGGTTGGACGGTGACCACGCCGGAAAGTATTGACGATGCCAAGTGGCAGGAAATGTACGAGACCTATGTCGCCGACCGGCACCAGCTCGGCATCAAGCAGAAATTCCGCGACGCGGGGAACCTGCTTGCCTACCAGGCGCTGGTGGAGCGGATGCTCACCGCCGTCAACAAGGGCTACTGGAAAGCGGCGCCCGAAACCGTCGCGGCGCTGCAAAAGGTGAACCTCGACGCCATCGCCGAGGCGGGCGTCGCCTGCTACGCGGATACGTGTTCCAGCCCGGAAGTCACAGCCCTGGCGAAAACGCAGGATGCGCGGCTTGCGCGCGCGGCGGCCGCAATCCCGAATCCCGTGCCGAGCGCGCCGACGAAGAGGCAGCCGGCGGCTGCGGCGCAACAGCCGGTCGCAACCCAAGGGCGGGACAACCCGAAGGCCGCCGCCGCGCCGCGCGACGTGGATGGCTACGCGATGGAGGAACGCAAGATCGGTGTCAGCGGCATACCGCAGGTGGCGGAAACCGGGCTGGCGGCGCTCTTCCTCATGCTGATTGCCGCGGGCGCCGGCTGGCGACAATGGCGGAAAGGCAGCCGCCCCGGATGATTCGGCCCGAACGACAACTTGTGAACATCGCTCGCGTCTGGCACTGGCCTATGGCCGACCAGAGCTAACTGCACCTTGCGCGGCTGCCTTCCGGCAGCAGCAGACGATTATCGGGCGTGAGTTGTTCGTCCACTTGGGGTCGTACCCCGCGCATTCCAGCCGCTTCAATTCTTCGGCTTGAGATGCTCGTGGCGATGCGGAACGCCGACCGGCAGGTGGGCGTGGGAATGCTCATGCTGCTTCATCTGGATTTCAGCCGAGACCAAATTCAGTTGGCCGTGGCGCACCCCGCATTCCGCCATCAGGGCGTTGGCGAGCTCGCGCACCTCCGCGGTCAGCCCCCGCAGGATCACGGTTTCGATGCACTGCTCGTGGTCGAGGTGGGCATGCATGGTGGATACCGCGAGATCGTGATGCTCATGTTGTAGGTGGGCGAGGCGCTCGGCCAGCTCGCGTTCACGGTGGTTATACACGTAGCTCAGGTTCGCCACGCAGTCCCGCGCTACGTTGCGCTCGCGGCGGTAAGACTCGATCTGGCCGCGCAGCATGTCGCGTATCGCCTCTGACCGGTTGCTGTAGCCGCGCGCCTTGATGAGCTTGTCGAACTCGAGTGCAAGTTCTTCGTCGATTGATACGGTGAATCTGTCCATGCTGCGCTTTCTCCCCGAAATGTAAGTCCCGCGACCGATATCGGCCAATGATACGCCGCATTATTCGACTAACCAATCATATCAACGATTGTCCAATGTCTTCTGCATTGTCTCCCTGATGAAATGCCTCCGGAAGAGCGATTGACCCGAATAGGTGCGTGAAGCTATCCTTGCATTTTCGCCCCTCATTTGGGAATCGCCACGATTCGTTTGCCAAACGGCGCCCGGCGCGAGGTAGAAGTGCATTGGTATTAAGCCCACGGGATCGGGAAGCGAGACTTGAAAATCAAGAGATACTTGGACGAAAAATGAAACAACCGACGAAGCCATTTGCTCTATGTGTCGACAACACCGATTACAAGGCGTCGCTCATTCCGGGCAAGGTCTACCGGATCATTCCTGATCCGCGGGCAGCCAAGGATGACCTCGTGCGTGTCGCGGACGAAAGCGGCGAGGACTACCTGTACCACAAGAGCCATTTTATGTTCGTTGACTTTCCGCGAGCGGTAACGAAGCGAATCCTCGACTTGGAACACGCCGGCTAGGCGCGCGGTGGCGGCGACGCGGATCGCCACATCTTAAGCATGAGGAAAGCCAATGAACGGCGAAAAAGCCCGCATCGCGCCGCTCCCTGAAGTCTGACCTCGCTCGCGTCGACGCTCATGCGCTGAGGTCGGAGGAGTACGAAGATCTTCCGGAACTCACCGAAGAGATGTTGGCTCGCGCGAAGGTCAGCAAGGGTAAAGGACCCGTGTCGCCCAACCCGCGAACGTTGATCTCGCTGCACTTACCAGCCGACGTCATCGAACGCCGGAAAGCTACGGGCGCCGGCCCGTCGCAAAGCGCAACGTAAGCGCGCCAGCCACGATGATGATAGGCTATGCGCCATGAGTGATAACGATGTTGCTGAAATCCTCAAACTCCCAGTCGAGGAGCGGTTGCGCCTTGTGGAACTCATCTGCGAGAGCCTCGCTGCAAATCCGTCGGCGGTGCCGCTGGGCGATGCTCATCGTGCAGTGATCGATGAGCGTATGGCCGAGCATGAGCGTAACCCGGACGACGTCGCCACACGAGACGAAGTGCTGGCTGAAGCTCGCCGAGGCTGATGGCTCTGCCAGTTGTGTACCGTCGGAAGGTTGGACGCGACTTGGCTCGGGCCTACGGATGGTACGAAGAGCAGCGCACTGGCCTCGGGGAGGAGTTTCTTGCGGCTGTTGACGGCTCATTCGGTGCGATCGAACAATTCCCGGAAATGTTCGCGCGTGTGTACGGCGAGGTACGCCGTGCCATCCTCTCGCGGTTTTCATACGCAGTCTTCTACCGTATCGATCCAGGGCAGGTTGTCGTGCTCACGGTGCTTCATACCGCTCGTGACCCGAAACTCTGGCCCCGGACAAGGAGCAAGGCGCGCTAGCCGCGCTGTCGACCCGACGCGCCGGAAGCGGGCTCGTGCTTTGCCAGTATCATGCCGGCGCGCCGGTCAATGCGAACGTCGGGCGTCAGGGGATATCCCGCTCACCCTGGTTGAGGAAACAATGGCTTGAGCGTAACCTGACCGTGCTCGACCCCGCCTTTGGGGTTTTATAAGGCAGCAGGAGGAATCGCTCATGGCGCAACCGATTATTCACTGTGACCCCGAGATCCAGGGTGGCGTGCCGGTGTTTTACGGCACCCGAGTTCCCGCAAA
>JAZDIA010000042.1:0-9244 GCA_043805375.1 Pseudomonadota bacterium | reverse complement strand
GGGCGAGCACGATGAAATCGGTTTTTTGACGCGCGTAGACCTGGTAGCGGGCGCGGCGCGCGGCAGCCTCCAGACCCTCGGCGCGATACGGCCCGACATCGACTTCATCCAGCGCCAGCGCAATATCGTGGCGCTTGCACTTGCGCGCGCAAAACGCAGCCCAGCGGCGCGCGTTCGGGCTGATGCCATGGTTGACGTGAACGCAGGAAAGGCTGAAGCCGAGCGGTCCGGCAAGCCGTCGCAGTACCTCCAGCAGCACCACCGAATCGAGGCCGCCGGAAAATCCCAACACCAGCCTGGCCCGCGGAAAGAGCAAAGGCTTGAGCGCCGCGTCTACGGCTGCTTCGACGCCGCCCGCGCTATTCGGCTGCGACTTCCTTGAATTTGCCATAGCCCATCAGGCGGTGAAAGCGCGCCTCGACCAACTCGTCGGCGCCCTTGTCGGCGAGAGATCGCAGCGCATCCTGCAGCGCTTTTTTCAAACCCTGCGCCATGGCCTCGTGGTCGCGGTGGGCACCCCCCGGGGGTTCGCTGACGATCTTGTCGATCAGCCCCAGGGTTTTCAGGCGGTTGGCGGTAATGCCCATCGTTTCCGCCGCGTCGGGCGCCTTGTCGGCGCTTTTCCACAGGATCGAAGCGCAGCCCTCGGGCGAAATCACCGAATAGATGGCATATTGCAGCATCAGCACGATGTCGCCCACGGCAAGCGCGAGCGCGCCGCCCGATCCGCCCTCGCCGATGATGGTGCAAACAATCGGCACTTTCAGCTCTGCCATGACGTAGAGGTTGCGCCCGATCGCCTCGGACTGGCCGCGCTCCTCGGCGCCGATGCCGGGATACGCGCCGGGCGTATCGACGAAAGTCAGCACCGGAATGGCGAATTTTTCCGCCAGGCGCATCAGGCGCATGGCTTTGCGGTAGCCCTCCGGGCGCGCCATGCCGAAGTTGCGCAGGATTTTTTCCTTGGTGCCGCGGCCCTTCTGCTGTCCGATCACCATCACCGACTGGCCGTTGAAGCGCGCCGGGCCGCCGACGATGGATAGATCGTCGGCGTAGGAGCGATCGCCGTGCAACTCCTCGAAATCGGTGAACAGCGCGTTGATGTAATCCAGGGTGAAGGGACGCTGTGGATGGCGCGCCACCTGCGTCATCTGCCAGGGCGTGAGCTTGGCGTAGATATCCTTGGTCAGCGCCTGGTTTTTTTTCTGCAGCCGCGCGATTTCCTCGGAGATGTCCACCGCCGAGTCGTCCTGCACAAAACGCAGCTCCTCGATCTTGGCTTCGAGCTCGGCGATCGGTTGTTCGAATTCGAGAAAAGTCGTTTTCAAAGACTCGGCCTGCTTTTGAATGCGTGCCAAAAGCGCATTCTATCGCACTGCCCGGCCGGCGTACGCGCCCCGCCGTCGCCGCGTTTCAATATTCCACCGGCATCGGATCGAGGCTGCGCCACAGATACCAGGTGGCAACCGAGCGCCATGGCGACCAGCTCGCTCCAAGCTCGCGCATTTGCTCGCGCGCAACGCGCTCGCCGGCGAAATAATGCAGGCCGATGGCTCTCTGCAGGCCCAGGTCGTCCAGAGGCAGCACGTCCGGCCGCAGCAGGTTGAATATCAGAAACATCTCCGCCGTCCAGCGGCCGATGCCGCGCACCCGGATCAGTTCGGCGATCACCGTTTCGTCGTCCATGTCCGGCCAGTCGCGCGCATGGAGGGTGCCGTCGGCAAAGTGGCGCGCCAGGTCGGCGATGTACTCGGCCTTGCGCTGCGACAAGCCGCAGGCGCGAAGCCGGCGGCGCGCCTTGAGGATCTGTTCGGGCGTCGCCGCCGGAGCGGTGGCGAGCACCCGGTTCCACACCGAGTCAGCGGCCTTCACCGAAATCTGCTGTCCCACGATGGAGCGCGCGAGCGTCTTGAACGGCTCGCCGCGGCGCGCCAGCGCAATGCGCCGATGCGCGCGCATGATGCGCGCGAGCACCGCGTCGCGGCGCGCGAGCGCGCGCTTGGCGCGCGGCCAGTAGTCGGGCGCCACCTAGGCGCGCACGACGGCGTGCGGCACGACGCGGCTGTGCGCAGCGACCAACTGGCGCAGGAAATCCATTTGGTCGGAAAGGATCTTGCGATTGGTGAGAATCAGGTACTCGGCCTTGTTCGGCACGTAAGGCGTGTACAGCAATTCCATGCCGGCTTCCTCGGGCTTGCGATTGCTCTTCACGCCGTTGCAGTGGCGGTAGGCCGAGACCACGTTCATCCAGTGGTCGCGGCCGCCGCGCGACAGCGGCGTAATGTGGTCGCGGGTAAGACGCAGGTATCCGAACTCGGCGCCGCAGTACGCGCAGATGTGACGGTCGCGGCGGAACAGTTCGCGATTGCTGAGCGGCGGCACCTGGGAGAAGCCCCTCGCGGCCATCGCCCTGCCCTTGATGGCAATGATGGAACGCGTGGTGATGCTGGAGCGCTCGCCGGTCTTGCGCGCGGTGCCGCCGTAGAACGTGAACTCGCGTTCGCCCAGCGTCCAACCCACCAGGTTCTTGGCGTAGTAATAGCAGGACTGCTGCCAGGTGACCCAGCGATGCGGGACGCCGTGGAAGTCGAGCGTCAGGATGAGCGGAATCTCCGCCATGCGCTTGCCTCAAATCTCCAGTGAGCACGAAACCGGGCTTGATGACCCGCGAAAAACCGCGGCCATCAAACCCTTAGGAGAGATTTTGCCTCAAAAAGCGCTCCAATGCTACAGTAGGGGGGTTCCCTTCTGCCTTGCCCTGCACCACCGGCGCTGCTTGGCCGGATTCGGGAGCGGCGACGGGAGCGCCGATAAACTTTTCTTACCCGATTGAGGTGACGCAAATGGTTGTGCTCGAATTTTCCATGTCTCCCTTCGACAAAGGCGAAAGCCTCAGCAAGTACGTGGCGCGTTCTCTGGACATCATCGACAAGAGCGGGCTTCCTTACCAGTTGACTCCGATGGGAACCATCGTCGAAGGCGAATGGGAACAGGTGATGGCAGTCGTCACCGCCTGCTTCGAGACGATGAGCCAGGACTGCAACAGAATATCCACCTCGATGAAGATCGATTATCGCGCTGGAAAAAGCGGGCGCCTGAAGAGCAAAATTCGTTCGATTGAAAGCAAGCTCGGCAGAACGCTTTCGACATAGAGCGTAGCGTTATCGATCCATCAAAGCGAACTACAGCCGAGCCGCGGACATTCGACCGACCGCGCGCGGGCGTCAAGTTTGATCTGCGTCAAACGGCCCCGCGATCGGGCGACTACGCTGAAATCCGGCAACAATCGAAAAACGCCCATTGTGTCCAAGAACCGATTTTCCGAATTCAGCGCGCTGCTGCAAAAGCAACGCCGGCAGATGCTCGGCCAGGTGCGCGAAAAAATGGCGACATCGCGAGAAGGCCTCGGTTTCGCCAACCACTCCAAGTTGAGCGACGCAGATGCCCTCGCCGACGAGACTGCCGAAATGGATCTGGCGATGTTGATCCGCGACAACCAGGAACTGCAGGATATCGAGGCCGCACTCGCGCGCATCGCAGACGGCAGTTACGGCATCTGCGCCGACTGCGGCGGCGACATCGGCCGCGCGCGGCTGAAAGCCTATCCAACGGGCAACCGCTGCTTGCCGTGCCAGGAAAAGAAAGAACGCCCGCTCGGCCAGGCGCGCTAGGCCAGGCGCGCTAGGCCAGGTACACTTGGCCACGCGCACGCGACCAGGTTATGGCGGAAAGCGCGTGGCGCATAGGCGAATTGAACGATATTGATCTGGAGGCTATATGTACAAGCATATTCTGGTGCCCACCGACGGATCGGCGCTTTCGGACAAAGCCGTCGAGGCGGCGATCAAACTCGCACGGTTACTGGGCGCGCGCATTACCGCCTTCCACGCCGTCGAACCCTATCCGCTGCAGGGCGCCTACGCTGCCGAAGCGAGCGCGGTGGCGGAATTACAGCCGGAGATTTTCGCCGAACGCAGCGAAGAATATGCAAGACGCGTGCTGGACGCGGTCAGAACCGCGGCCACTGCGGCGAACGTGCCTTGCACGACCGACTACGCCACCAGCCGCTCCGCTTCCCAGGCAATTATCGGCAAGGCGCTGAAGGAGAACTGCGATCTCATCATCATGGCCTCGCACGGGCGGCGCGGCCTTGAAGGCTTTCTGCTGGGAAGTGAAACCCAGAAAGTACTGACCCATTCCTCGATTCCGGTGCTGGTCTACCGCTAGCAGCGGGCCTTACCAAGTTACAAGGGCGGGCGAAAGCCCGCCCTTTTTGCGCCGAGTGCAGCAGGCGCCTATTTCTCATGCGCGCGACCTGAGTCTGATTTTTGTTCCGAGGAGACACGATGGACCATGAAGCCCGCTGAAACGCCCGTTATCGCGACGCCGGTGACGATTATCTTTTCGACATCGCGCCAAACCATTTCCTGGCGCGGCGCGCTCACCTCTTCCAAGATGGGCACACTGCCCTTGCCGTGGCCGACGGCGAAGGCCGCAATTCGGTGTGGATGGCCGAGCAAGGTCTAAAAGAGTAAGGTTTTTAAGGGAGGAAGCGATATGTCAAACGAGAGCAGCGCTCAGATAGATCTCGCGAAACAAACGTTGGGTCCGATCGTCGGCAACCGGTGGATTCAATTGGCTGCCGGTGTCATGGCGATGATCGTCATATCAAACTTTCAGTATGCTTTCACTCTTTTTACTCCTGGGCTGAAGCAACAGTTCGCGACCGTGCCCTATTCCGAGATTGCCCTCATCTATACCCTGTTTATTCTGTTTGAAACCTGGCCAGTGCCGGTTGCGGGATTCTTCATCGACAAATTCGGTATCCGCAATCTCATGCTAATAGGTTCCACGCTCATTCTTCTCGGATGGTCGCTCGGAGGAACACTCGCTACATCCGTTTTTGAGTTGTACATCTATTACGGCGTTCTCGCCGGTACCGGCGCGGGCATCATCTACATAGCCACGGTTGCCAATGCCGTCAAATGGTTTCCCGACAGAAGGGGATTGGCGGCCGGCCTGACCGCCGCAGGATTTGGAGGCGGGTCGGCGCTCACGCTCATTCCCATCAATGCCACGATTAGTTCCATGGGTTGGGCCGGCGCCATGACCGCGTGGGGCATCGGTCAGGGTGTCGTGACCATCGCAATGGCGCTGATTTTGCACCACCCTCCCCAAGGCTGGTTGCCCAAGGATTGGGTGCAGCCCAAGGCGGTTGCGCAAACGCGGCAGCAGTTTACCGCGAAGCAGATGATGTCGCAGAAAGAGTTTTATATTATGTACTTCATGTTCCTCATGGTTTGCACCGGCGGGCTGATGACTACCGGCAATATGTCCCAGATCGCCAAGTCGCTCAACGTGTTCGACGCGAAGTTCATGGGTATCGCCATTGTTCCCTTAACCGCGACCATAGCTGGAGTTACCAATGCGTTCGCCAGAATCATGTGGGGCGCGGTTTCAGACCGGTTCGGCCGGGAGTACACGATGGCCTTTGCCTTTGCGCTTGAGGGCGCGCTCATCATCCTGATGACGCAGATTATGGGAATGCCGATAGTGTTCATGATCATGATGCCCTTTGTCTTCCTTGCCTGGGGCGAAATATATGCGCTGTTCTCGGCGATAACGGGAGATGTCTTCGGCCCGAAAAACGCCTCGGGCAACTACGGCATACTGTATACGGCCAAAGGGATTGCTTCCATTATGGCCGGGTGGGGTGCGGCTGCGGTGGCTGCACTTTATGCCGGTTCTTTCTCGGTGCCCTACTACATCGCAGGCGCATTCGACCTCATAGCGGCGGCCCTGGCCCTTTTCGTCCTAAGACCTATCATTAGAAAAAGAATCGCCGGGGAAACTGTCGGGGAAGCTAAGGGTCCGGTAATCCCCGCCATTGCGGGGACTACCGGGTGACGATACGGTAGGCTGGCGTCAAGCGGCGGGCTTCGAGCGGAAGGGCAGCAACTCGACGGCGCCGGCTGGCATCAGACTGGGTCGCTGACATTGGCTGACAACCTCCGCTTGCTCAAACTCCCGCCGTACTCGCCCGAACTCAACCCGGTCGAACACCTCTGGGATGATCTGCGCGAGAAATCCTTTCGCAACCACGTCTTCGACAGTATCGATGCCCTGGAGACCCATCTGGCCGACTCTCTGCGTGACATGGAACTCGATCACCAGCGGGTTCGCTCCATCGTCGCATGGCCTTGGATTATTAATTCACTCAAGCATTAGAAATGGAATTAAACGCCATACCACATGCAGCCCATCATGCCAACGCGCTGGTCGGCGAGCGTTTTTTGTTCCGGGGTCAGAACCGCGTAAAGATCCTTGAAGGCAGTCGTCGTTTTTTCCATCTCCTCCTGGCGCTTCTTCATGACCTGGTTGCGCAACTCGATGCGTTCAGGTGCCGTCGCCTGTGCGCTGCCCTGCGCGCTGCTCATCAATGCCTGCATCGCCTCGGCATGTTGCTTCGCCTGGTCGGAATACGCTTTCCACGCCGACTCCTGCGCGGCGGTGATTTTCAGCTCCGACTTCAGGCCCGCGAGACGGCTTTCCGCGACTGCAGTCGGATTGCCCCAGGCCTGCGGTCCCATGCCCGGCCCCATCGGCCCGTAGCCCATGGACCAGCGACCCATCGGTCCCATCCCCGGCCCCATCGGCCCGTAGCCCATGCGCCCGCGACCCATCGGTCCCATCCCCGGCCCCATCGGCCCGTAGCCCATGGACCAGCGACCCATCGGTCCCATCCCCGGCCCCATGCCGGCGCCGGGGCCGTATCCGAAACCCTGCCCCATGCCGCATTGCGGCCCATAGCCGTAAGGTTGCGCACTGACCACCGCTGTTGCCAGTCCGAGGGTAAGCGCCGTAACGGCGCCGATTGCAATTTTCGTTACTCGTTTCATGCTGGTTCTCCATTCGATGATGTTGTTTGCTCTGCAGCTGCAGATGCCTTGCACCGGAGTTGATTGCCGCATCGGTTCCCGTTGTACCATGCGCATGTAAGCGGCTCGTTCCAGTTTTGTACGCTCCCGCGTCGAAAAACCGGACTTGATACACTATGCTACAAATCCCTTCCACAGCGCGCACTCCGACGGCTACAACAGCGAACATGGACACTCAGGACCATATTCTGATCGTCGACGACGACGCCGAGATCCGCAGCCTGCTCGGCGAGTACCTGAGCAAGAACGGCTACCAGGCCGGCCTCGTCGCTGATGGCAAGGCGATGTGGGCGGCCCTGGCGCGCGGCAAGGTCGATCTGATCGTGCTGGATCTGATGTTGCCGGGCGACGACGGGCTGACGCTGTGCGGCAAGCTGCGCGCCGAGTCCGATACGCCGATCATCATGGTCACCGCCCGCGGAGACGAAACCGACCGCATCGTCGGGCTGGAGATGGGTGCGGACGACTACATCGCCAAACCTTCAGCCCGAGGGAGCTGCTGGCGCGCATCAAAAGCGTGCTGCGGCGCACTCGCAGCCTGCCGCGCAATCTGCGCGTCGACGACGCCCGCGGGATTGCGTTCGCCGGCTGGCGCCTGGACGCGGTGGCGCGGCACCTGGTATCTCCCGAAGGCGTGGTGACTTCGCTAAGCGGCAACGAATATCAGCTGCTGCGGATTTTTCTGAGCCACCCGAACCGCGTGCTCACGCGCGACCAGCTCATGCTGCTCACCAAGGGCCGCGAGGCCGACCCGCTGGACCGCAGCATAGATATTCAGGTCAGCCGGCTGCGCCACCGCCTGTGCGACGACCCGGCCGACCCGCAGATCATCAAGACGGTGCGCGGAGAGGGCTACGTGCTCGCGGTGCCGGTCGAGGTAGAGCGATAGTGCGCCTCGCGCCGCGCAGTCTCTTCGGAAGGCTGGTTATGGTATTGCTTGGCGGCCTGATTCTCGCCCAACTGGCCACTGCCTATATCAACCTGGCCGAACGCGACCAACTGCTCTACCGTGCGGGAGGCATGCGGCTGGCGCAACAAATCTCGGATATCGTCAAACTGCTCGATTCGCTTCCAGCCGAGGAGCGCCGCAAAGTCGTTGCCGTATTCAATGCACCGCCGCTGACGGTGTCGCTGGACCGACCCCGGATCACAGCGCGCGAGGGGTCCGCCGAGAGCGACTTTCAGCATTCGATGTTCACCGCCGTATTGCGCTTCGCTCTCGGCGAGGATGCACAGGTGAACGTGGTCAGGCTCGAGGACGCACCGGAGAGCTTCCGCCCAGGGCCTCGCGGCGGGCCGCAGGAGATGCCGATGATGCAGGGCCGGGGGGGAGGGTATGGCATGGGCCTGGGGGGAGGGTATGGCATGGGCCGGGGTTTCTCTCCGGGAGGCACATTTTTTGCGGTACAAATTGCGCTGCGCGACGGAACCTGGGTGACCTTCGATTCATACCTCTCGCCTCAGGCCACCGGCATGCCGCTGCGGCTTGCCCTGACGCTGCTGATCTTGCTCGGCACGGTGATCTTGCTTTCGCTGGTCGCGGTGCGCTGGGTGACGGGCCCGCTCTCGGCGCTGGCGACGGCCGCGGAAAAACTGGGCGAGGACATCAACCGCCCGCCTCTGCCGGAAACGGGGCCGATCGAGGCGCAGCGCGCAGCGCGCGCGTTCAACACCATGCAACAGCGGCTGTCGCGCTTCATCGCGGACCGCACGCGCATTTTCACGGCGATGTCGCACGACCTGAAAACACCGATCACGCGGCTGCGCCTGCGCTCGGAAATGCTGGAAGACGAGGCGCTGCGGGCGAAGTTCGCCAAGGACCTCGAGAAGATGGAGTCCATGGTCACGCAGACGCTGGATTTCATGCGCGACGCGAGTACGCAGGAAGCGCTGCAGCGCGTGGACGCGATGGCGCTGATTGAAAGCCTGCAGACCGATTATCAGGACACCGGCAACAAGGTCGAGATTGAAGGCAGCATCGGTCCCCCTTACCCCGGAAGGCCGCTCGCCCTGCGGCGCTGCCTCACCAACCTCGTGGACAACGCGATTCGCTACGGGAGCGGCGCCAGGATCAAAGTGGAAGATGCGCCTGACCGGCTGACCATCCGCATATTCGACGACGGGCCCGGCATCCCGGAGCAGGAACTGGAGCAGGCGTTTGAGCCGTTTTTCAGAGGCGAAATCTCCCGCAACCGCGAAACCGGCGGTACCGGGCTCGGCCTGGGCATCGCGCGCAACATCGCGCGCGCGCACGGCGGCGACCTCGTATTGCGCAACCGGCCTGAAGGCGGGCTGGAGGCGATACT
>JAZDIA010000041.1:0-23524 GCA_043805375.1 Pseudomonadota bacterium | reverse complement strand
GGCGCCTTCCTGCCGCTGGCACGCGCGCTGCGCGCCCGCGGCCACGAAATTCGCTGGGTGGTGGCACAGACCACGCCGACCGCGCGCTTGCTCGCAGAGGAAGGCTACACCTGGCTGCAGGCGCCGACCTGCCCGGAAACGCCGCGCGCGGGACCACCCCTCTCCTACAACGACATTCTGCTGCGCTTTGGCTATGCGCGCAACGAAGTTCTGCTCGGCCTGGTCCTTGCCTGGCGCAAACTGCTGCGCTCGACCGGCGCGCAGGCGGTGCTGGCGAATCATGCGCCGACTGCCATCCTCGCCGCGTGCACGCTGGGAATTCCCGTCGTGCTCTTTTCCAGCGCTTTCTGCGTACCGCCGCGGCAACGGCCACTGCCCAACATGCGGCCGTGGGTGGCGCTGCCGCCGGGCCAGCTCGATGCTTTGGAAACTGAAGCTCTGGCCAGCATCAATGCGGTACTCGATCATTTCGGCCAAGCGCCGTTCGACGCGGTGGCACGACTGTTCGAGGTCGCCGAGGACACGCTGCTCGGCTTCCCCGAGCTCGATCACTATGCCGATCGCGGTCCTGCGCGTTACTGGGGCAATCTGCCCGATGCCGGGGTCGGGGATGTGCCCGCTTGGCCGGCGCTTCAGGGAAAACGCATTTTCGCCTATCTGCGCACCGGAACCCGGCATCACGAGGCGGCGCTGGCGGCGCTGCATGCGCTTGGCCAGCCCGTCGTCGTGTACTTTCCCGACGCGCCGCCGGCGCTGCTCGAGCGCTATGCCGCCCCACACCTGGTCTTCAGCGCGACACCGCTCGATCTGGCGCAGACCGCCCGCGAAGCCGATGCGGCCATCACCTACGCCGGCATGTCCACCACGACCAGTTTTCTGTTGAAAGGCAAGCCGCTGCTGCTGCTGCCCGGGCACCTCGAACAATTTCTGCTTGCGCGCCGGGTCGAGGAAATGGGCGCGGGCCTGCTGCTGAATCCGGAGCAGCCGCCGGTGGATCTGGAGTTGAAGTTGCGCCGGGTCCTGTTCGAACCGGATTTCGCGCTGAATGCCCAGGCGTTTGCGCGCAAGTATTCGAATTTTCCTCAGGACACCGTCACCGCCCACCTGATCGCCCGCATCGAGGAAATCGCCACTTTCGCTGCATGAGTCACAAGGCGTTCGCGGGCGGTACCGATCGAAATTGCCGACACCGTGGGCTGCGGCTATGTTGGCATACTTTCACCAGCGAACCGCGCCGGCCGGAATAAGAAAATATGGCGCTGACATGACGGCGGCTGCGTCCGGCGGCATCAATACGCCGTAACGCCTCGAGGCTTTGCGCGCAGCAATTTGAATCGCCTGAACCCGAGCGAGGCAAGTTGATCCAGGTCGAAATCGACCATGCCCAAGATCTCGCGATCCTTCAAGGATTTGGAGCACATGAACGGCGCCCCCTTGAACTTGTTGATCTTGGAGATGGATCCATAGCAAATTCTTGCCGGGCAGTTCAGCGCACACCCCGCGTTGGCAAAAAGCGTGATACGGGATTTGTCCTTGATCTTGTCGAGGAAGTCCAGATCGTAGTTGAGCCTCATCGGAAGCACTACCGTGTCGTAAAGCGACAAAGCATCATCGATCTTGGCGTAGGTATCGGTGTCCTTGATTACACTCGACTCGATCTTGTACTTCGGGAAGTCCCGGCGAATCCAGTGTGTCAGTTTGTCGTTCAGGATGATTACGGAATTTCCCTCGGCATGGTACTTGTTCAGGAACGAACCATAGCTCCGGTATTCTTCCTCCTTGACATAATGGTTCGTCAGCGGAATGCGCAGCCCGATGCGGTGCGCGTACAGCTCGAGCACATCGTCGCTGCTGAGCTGCGGTTCCTCGAAAATCCGTCCGCCGTAGAGCGTACAGCGATCCACGAATCCGAACAGGCTGTCGATCCGGTTGAGAGGGACATTGCCGAAGTTATTCCGCAGAAAAGAAAGAACCGGCTCTCTATATGTCTTACCGCGCGCCGAGATCGTGTAAATGAAATCCACGTTCACCCCGTTTTGCCATCGTTGCATGCGTGCGCATGTCTCATTTTACCTCGCAGATGAATTCCTCGAATTTCCCGCCGGGGCCGCGGGGAATCTCGCCGGAAAAATAAACGAATTGCAGTTGGAACGGATACTCCAGAGATTCGCGGACGATCTCCTTCAGCCGGGTTTCCTGCGCATCGGTCAGGGGAGTGTCCGAAACCAGGCGCACTTCGATCATCTCCCGGTTACGTTGAATAACTTGATATTGGCGTATGGGGGCAACGTCACGGAAGTGATAAGTCCCGACCAGCGGCCAATGGCGGCGTCCGTCGGGCAGCAGCACCATGTTGCGTTCCCGCCCCGCGATGCGTTTGAGTGTCGGCAAGCCGCGGCCGCATGGGCATGCCGCGCCGGCTTCGGCATAGTCGCCGATGTCGTAGCGGATGAGCGGCGTGGCAAAGTTGTGCAGGTCGGTGACGACCACCCGACCGACCTGCCCCGGCAGGCAGGGTTTTTCGTGTTCATCGAGTACTTCGACAATCAGGCTTTCCGACATGACGTGATACATCCCGCTCTCCGGGCATTGAAGTGCGATCGGGCCGACTTCCTGCGAGCTGTAGGTGTCGGCGATTTCCACTCCGAGAGACTTGCGCGTAGCTTCGCGCATTGCGGTAGTCAGCGTTTCGCCGATGCTGCGCACCTGGCGAAGCCGGGGCAGTTTCATGACACGCCGCTCGAACACCTGCAGCAGTGCGGCAAGGTTGGTCGGGTAGGTGAGCAGGTAGTCCGGGTTGATACCCTCGAGCCATTCAGCCTGCTGCCCGACATCGACGGTAATCCGCATTGCATGTGAAGAGCCGGTCTTGAAAAACAGGTTGACCGGAGGCCCCCACGAATCCTGGCGTTCGGAATTCCCAGCGGGGTAATTCACGCGAATAACGGCGAGCTTGCCGAGAAAATCGCGTTGCTGCCACAAGTGCTCACGCAAGGTGATGGCCAGCCAGAATAAATGATTGATGGCGGTGCGCTTGACTACCACCGGTTCCCCGCAGGAACCGGATGACTGGAATACCTCGACGGGTGTGTGTGCCTGCGGCAACTGCCTGCAAAAGAGAGCTTCCCCGGCAGACTGCAATTCGCGCCGTACCATCACGGGAATACTGCGCAATCCTTCCAAGTTGGACAATTGATTCGGCCGGACTCCGGCAGCCTGCAAGCGGCTCTTGAAATAAGGTGAATGCATGGCTGCATGCGTTGTTACTTCGATCAACTGCCGGTGCTGATGCCGCATAATTTCGTCGGCTGGCAGCCATTGCGTTTCTTCCAGTTGATGCGTCAACGCGGCAAGCGAGGCGGGCAGCCCGGTTGCCAGAGGAGGCCAAATATTGCCGATGATCCCGCTCAGCTTGACCTGAAATTTTATCATTTGCGGGATTCCAGAATGAGTATCGGGCAACGCTCCGCAAGCTCGTATGATCCGTGCGTCGAAACGGTTTCCTTGAAGCGCTGCGCAATCACCCGGCGTAACTGTGCCAGCGAGGGATAGCTGTAACGTGCCGGAGATCCGCGGTATAGATCGATGGTCGCAATGTCTTCATGGCTCCAGCCAGTGGCCATGGCAAGCCGCTTCCGGTCCGGCAGCAGACGGTTGAAAGCCGCATGGGTGTCCGCGACGCTAATGTTGGGGCCATGCGATTCCGCTGCCACCGCCATGGATAGCCGCCACTTGAACGCGTGGAAGCCGGCAATCCGCCCGCGGAGGGCCTCCCGGCAGACTTCCGCGCAGGTTTCCCCTGCTTCCGGGCTGACGAAAAACCTGATCAGGATCTTGCCGCCGGGTTTGAGCATGCGGCTTAGCTGGGCGAACAGGCGCTCGTACTGCAAAGGATAGGACAGCAATGTCAGACTGCCGTCTCCGATGACGAAATCGAAACAGCTCGCCGCGAACGGCAAGTCGAGCCAATCTCCCAGCACGACGTTGCGCCCGGTCCGATTGCCAGGCCAGAGGGCTCCGATCATCGCTGCACTGCTATCTATGGCGACAAGGCGATTGGGCAGGTTGGTGAATTCCGGCGTGACTCCCAATATCAGGCAAAGACCGTCACCAGATTCAAGAGACTGGCGGATGGTTTCCACATCCTCGCGGCAGGGGCGCAATGGGGAAGCGAACCTGTTCCATTGCCTTGCGATAGCGTTCCAGTGGTTTTTTTGGGATGACTTTTGCATCGGCATATGAGATGTATTGAAGTCACGCAAATTGTTGTAACGCGTATCGTGGCGAGTCATGTCATTGGAGCCAAAACTTGTCTATCCCAATATTGGGCATGCTTACCGAACTTCAGAATCGCGTCGACCCCGGCACGAATTGGGGAGGTTCTGAACAAGGGAACGGCGCCCTGCGTCTGCGTTAAGGCGCCCCGCGGATCTACCCATGCGCTAGCGGTTGAATCGCGGCTCTCTGAGGTTGCCGGACACGGCGAGATTGGCGCGCGCCTGCGCCACGGGAGACTTGAGCTCGACGGCGAAGCGGCCGCTGATGTTGTTGCTCGCGTCGACGTCGGCGCTGCCGCCGGCGGACAGCGGGCCCGCGACGAGGTGAATCTGGCGCAACTGGGTCTTGCCGCCATCGCGAACGAAACCGCCGCTAAGTTCGGCGAAGGCAGTCTTGCCGCCGGCGCCGCCGCCTTGCAACAGGCGCGCCAGGTCCACCCCGAGCAACGATCCTTTGTGCACGGCAAAAGTCCCTTCCAGGTGCGGCGCGGCAAAAAGCTCGTCGTAGGTTTTCGCGCGCAGCGCATACACCGCCTTGCCTTCGAGCTTGCCGTCCTCGATCACGGTAGGAACGATTCCGCCCGGATCCATCGCCCTCGCGCTGACCTCTCCGCCGAGGCTCCAGTCCGCGCCCCATTTGAGGCTGGCGTTGCCGGACAGATAGCCGCCGTAAATCCCGCCCTTGAATTCGCTCAGCCTGAACTCGTCGCGGCCGACCACGCCCGTGGCGCTGAAATTCTCCAGCAGAAACGCGGGGCCGAACGGCAGGCTGAACACGTTGGTCTCGACCACAAGCTGCGCGCCATCGCCGCCGGGCTCGAGTGTCAAGCTAGTTTTATGGTCCGGTGTCTCGAGCTCGATTTTCCGCCAGGCGCCGTTTTCGCCCACGGCAATCTTTGCGTCCAGAGCGGGCAGGATCATGGTCTTGGAGTTGAGCTTCCCGTTCTTGACGATCACGTTTGCGATTTTGAAGTCCTGCCCCTGCGTTTTGCCGAAGAGCAACGCACGCAGCCCCGCCTCGCTCAGCACCGGCGACTCGAGCTCGATCGATTTGAACGCCTTCTTGTCGCTGAACAGGCTGCCCAACTCGGCGACCGCTTTGATCTGCGCCACCGCGAGCTCGCCTTCGTTGCCCACGGAGACGCCGTCCAGGCGCCAGTGCGGCAGCGGCACCAGCGCGAGGTACAGCGCCTTTATTTTCACCGGCTGCTGCAAATGAGCGCCAGCCAGCTTCTCGAACTGCGGTATGTAGCCGTTCAAAGGTACGAAGTGCACGAGGACGAGGCCCAGAATCAGGATCAGGAATAGCGCGACGGCGACTGGCTTTCCCCACTTGACCGGGGTGCGGTAAACCACCGGATGTTCCTCGGACGCCGCCTCGATCTGCTTGGCGCGCGCGAGCTCCCTTGCCTCTTGCTTGTCGCGCTTGCGCGCATCCAGGCGCGACTCGGGCTTTTTCGTCTCGTCTTTGGTCTCGGCCGCCTCCGCCTCCAGCTCTTTCTCCATGTCGGCGAAATGGCGCTCGGTCTCTTCATTCTGCGCCGCGATCCGCGCCTGCTCCTCGGCGTACTCGCGCTCGGGCGCCGCCGGTTCCTCGCGCGTTCGGTCCTCGTCGCGCTGTCGCGGTTGCGCCTGTTCATCCTTGCGGCGGCGCTCTTCCTCGGCGCTCTCGGCCTCGGCTTCGGCCTCGAGGCGCGCGATTGCCTGCGCCTCGGCCCTCGCCTGCTCCTCGGCCTCCCTGCGCGCCTTTTCCTCCACTTCCTTCTGCAACTTGTCGTCTGCACCGGCCGAAACTTTCGCGGCCCCCTGACCCGGGCCGCCTGCACCCAGCACGGCATCGAAATCGGTCTCGATCCTGACCAGGTCGTCCAGCGAAGTGCCCGGCAGGACCGCAGACTGCGGCGACGCTTGCGGCTCAGCTTCGCGCAGCGCCTTGTCCTCCGCGTCCAAGCGCGCCTTTTCCTCGGCCTCGCGTTTTTCTTGCGCTTCCCTCTGCGCCAGTTCCTCGGCTTCCTCGCGCGCCTTGTGCTCTTCCTCCAGCCTGGCGCGCAATCCATCGGCCTCGCGCCGCGCTTTTTCCTCCGCCTCCTTGCGCTCGCGCTCCGCCCGTTCCTTCGCCTTGCGTTCGGCTTTCTCGCGCACCTTGCGCTCTTCTTTGATCTCGGCGCGCAGTCCATCGGCCTCACGGCGGGCTTTTTTCTCGGCTTCTTTGCGCTCGCGCTCCGCCTGTTCCTTCGCCTTGCGCTCGGCTTCTTCGTGCGCCTTGCGCTCTTCCTCCAGTTTGGCGCGCAGCTCATCGGCCTCGCGGCGGGATGCTTCCTCTGCCTCTCTGCGGATGCGCTCCGCCTCTTTGCGCGCAAGCTCCGCTTCTTCCCGTGCTTTTCGCTCGGCTTCCTCGCGCGCCTTGCGCTCTTCTTCCAGCTTGGCGCGCAATTCATCGGCCTCGCGCCGCGCTTTTTCCTCGGCTTCCTTGCGCTCGCGCTCCGCCTGTTCCTTCGCCTTGCGCTCGGCTTCCTCGCGTGCCCTGCGCTCCGCTTCCTCGGCTTCTTTGCGCGCGCGCGCTTCGGCTTCGATGCGCTCCTGTTCTTGTGCCATGGCGCGTTTTTCCGCTTCTCTACGCGCCTGCTCCTCGGCTTCGCGCCCGGCTTTTTCCTCGGCCTCCTGGCGCTCGCGCACCTCGAAGAACACGTCCAGCGCTCCGTGCTCCGCTTCCTTTCGCGCCCTGTCTTCGGCTTCGCGCCGCGCCCGCTCTTCCGCGTCTCGTTTCGCGCGCGCGGCCGCCTCTGCCGCTGCGGCGGCCTTGGCCTTCGCCAGCGCTTCTGCTTTGGCTCGGGCTTCGACCTCGGCTCGTTCCCGCGCGGCCGCCTCTGCTGCGGCCTGGGCTTTCTGCCGGGCCTCCTCTTCGGCTTTCTTGGCCAGTGAGGCCATCGTTGGAATCGCCACGGTGAAATCGAGGTCGATATCGACCTCGGCCGGTCTTTGCGGCGGCGCGGCGGGCTGCGCGGCTTTGGTGAATTCGCGGATGAAGTCGTTCTTGGCGAGCACCTTCAGGGCGTCGTGCAACTTGGCCTCCGGCACCTTGCCAAGCTTGGTCTGCACATCGCCCACTGTGGCCTTGCCGTCGATCTCCTTGAGCAGGGCGCGCATGTCACGCGACAGGACACTGGTTTTCCCAGTCGCCTCCATCAGGCCCTTGGCGGTCTTGGTAAAGATGGTTCTGCGATCCATGCTGCCTCAGTGGCTGAGCGCTTCCGTTCGAGACGACCGATTATAGGGAATCCTCAGCCAGCCCGATAGGCACTACTTCACGCCGGCCTTCGCTGCCCCGGATCTCAGGCGCCGGGTGTCCCGTATCCCCCGCCACCGGGCGTCTCGATGACGAACACTTCGCCCGGCGCCAGTTCCGCCGAGGGCACGCATGAAAAGCATTCAGGGTCTTCGGGAAATCTATGTTGACGCTCGCCATCGATGGTGATACTTTGGTGACACCATACAGCGGGAGCGAGCTATGTCCACTACTACCCTCAAGCTGCCGGAAGAACTGAAGGAACGCATTGCAGCGGCCGCCGCGGACGCAGGCAAGTCGCCACACGCCTTCATGGTCGAAGCTCTCGCGGCGCAAACGGCGCTGGCCGAGCGGCGTAGAGTATTCGTAGCCGCGGCGCATGCGGCGGCGCAGGAGGTCGCGCAATACGGCCTGGTATATGACGCCGACGAAGTGTTCGGCTATCTGCAAGACAAACTCAAAGGCAAGGGCGCCAAACGTCCTAAAGCTGCCAAGCTCTAAGAATTGCCCGTGACGCGGCTCGTATTTTCTCCTTCGGCGTTGCAAGACATCGAACGCCTGGCGGATTTTTTGATGGAATCGGATCCCGTTGCCGCCAACGCCACGGCAGATTTACTGACCGGCGGCCTGAAAATTCTCAAAGATCACCCTCTCGTCGGCAGGCCGGCGGAACTTGGCTACCGGGAGTTGCTCATTTCGCGCGGCCGTACTGGTTATGTGGCGCTATATAAATACGAGGTAGAGCGCGATGCCGCAATTATTCTCGCCATTCGGCATCAGCGCGAGGCTGGGTCCTGACGAATGGAACGAGTAGATTGCGTCGTCATCGGCGCGGGCGTGGTGGGCCTCGCCTGCGCCCGGGAATTCGCTCGCGCCGGGCGCGAAGTCATCGTGCTGGAAGCCGCCGGCGCGATCGGCACCGAGACCAGCTCGCGCAACAGCGAAGTGATCCATGCCGGCATCTACTACGCCCCCGGTTCGGCGAAAGCCCGCCTGTGCGTCGAAGGCGCGCAGCGTTTGTACCGCTATTGCGAGGAGCACGGCGTCGCCCACCGCCGCTGCGGCAAACTGATCGTGGCCACGGCAGCGGCGCAGATCGCCGCGCTGGACGAGATACGGGCCCAGGCCGAAGCCAACGGGGTGCGCGATCTGCGCCTGCTGGCGGCCGATGAAGCCGGGGCGATGGAGCCCGAACTGCGCTGCGTCGCGGCGCTTCACTCGCCCTCGACCGGCATCATCGACAGCCACGGCCTGATGCTCGCCTACCAGGGCGAGGCCGAAGACCGCGGCGCGATGCTCGCCTTGCGCAGCCCGGTGACCGGCGGCGCGGTGCACAGCGGGGGCATTGTGCTCGAGGTTGGCGGCGCCGAGCCGACGCGGATTTTTGCGCGCACCGTGGTCAACAGCGCCGGGCTCAAGGCGCAGCGCGTCGCGGCCGCCTTGCGCGGGTTCCCGCCGGAAAAAATTCCACCCTGCCACTACGCCAAGGGCAACTACTACAGTCTCGCCGCGCGAGCGCCTTTTACCCATCTGATCTATCCCGTGCCCGAGGCCGCCGGCCTGGGCGTGCACCTGACCCTGGATCTTGCGGGCCAAGCGCGCTTCGGGCCGGACGTGGAATGGATAGCGGAAATAGACTACGATGTCGACTTGCGCCGCGCCGATGGTTTTTATCGGGCGATACGCGATTACTGGCCGGGGCTCAGGGATGGGCAACTGGCGCCGGGATACGCCGGCATCCGGCCCAAGCTCAGCGGCCCCGGCCGGCCGGAAAGCGATTTTCTGATCCAGGGTCCGCATGAACATGGCGTGCCGGGCCTGGTCAATCTGTTCGGCATCGAATCACCCGGGTTGACCGCGTCACTGGCTCTGGCGACGCAGGTTGCGCAAATCGCGCACCTGGCCTGAAGACAAATTCGATTGCAAGCTCAGCAGAGGAGAGCAAAACATGAAACCGAAGCAATCGCCGTTCGCCGCGCTCATCGGGATCCTCCCCGAGATCGTCGCTTACCTGCCGCAGCGCATGCTGGGCAGGAGCTGATGCGCCCAGCCTGATGCGCAACGACAGCGGCCGGCCCGTCTACCTGACCGAGGACATCCGCGCGCTGGAACGCGTTGCGGCCGAGCGCCCCGGCGCCGCACCGTTGATGCAACTGGCGGGACTTGCCGCCGCCGAATTCGCGCGCGAACTGCTCGGCGACTGCGGCAGGAAGGTGCTGGTGCTGGCCGGCCCCGGCAACAACGGCGGCGATGCGTTCGAGGTGGCGGCGCAGCTCAAGCGCTGGTTCTACCGCGTCGAGCTGGTATTCGCCGGGGACGAACACCAGTTGTCCGAAGACGCGCTGGCCGCGCTGAGGAAATGGCGCGCGTGCGGCGGCAAACCCTATGCCGCGCCGCCGGCAGCGTTGCGGCCGGACCTGGTGGTGGACGGTCTGTTCGGCATCGGTCTCACCCGCGCGCTCGAAGGCGGCTACGCCGAACTCATCGCCACCATCAATCGCCTGCCCGGACCCAAGCTGGCGCTGGACATCGCCAGCGGCATCAACGCCGATACCGGCGCGATAATGGGCACGGCGCTGCGCGCCACGCACTGCATTAGCTTCATTGCGCTCAAGCCGGGCCTGCTTACCCTGGACGGCCCGGATCACTGCGGTGAAATCCGCGTCGCCGATCTCGGCTTCGACCTCGGCGCGCTGCCCGCGAGCAAGGGCGCCACCACCTCATCCGCTCTGCTGCGCCAGGCGCTCCCGCCTCGACCGTTCAATTTCCACAAGGGCAAGGCGGGCAGCGTGGGCGTGCTGGGTGGCGCGCACGGCATGGTCGGCGCGGCGCTGCTGGCCGGGCGCGCCGCGTTGAAACTGGGCGCGGGCAAGGTGTTTCTCGGGCTGCTGACCGACCGCCCGCCCTATGTCGACTATGCCCAGCCCGAACTCATGCTGCGCACGCCGCGCGAACTGCTCGAGGCGGGGATGATTACGGTGTTTGCCGCGGGTCCCGGAATGGGAACGGCGAAATCGGCCGAGCAATTGCTGCGCGAAGCACTCGATGCCAACGTGCCGCTGGTGCTCGACGCCGATGCGCTCAACGTGATCGCAGCGAGCAAGACGCTGCAGGGGCGGCTGCCCAAGCGCCGCGCGCCGAATGTGCTCACGCCGCACCCGGCGGAAGCCGCGCGCCTGCTCGGCTGCACCACCGCGGCGGTGCAGGCCGACCGCGTGCATGCGGCGCTCGATCTGGCGCGGCGCTACCGCGCCGTCGCCGTGCTGAAGGGCAACGGCAGCGTCATCGCCGACCCCGACGGCGGCTGGCTGATAAACGCGAGCGGCAACCCCGGCATGGCCTCGGCCGGCATGGGCGACGTGCTCACCGGCATGATCGCCTCGCTGCTTGCGCAAGGCGCCGACGCGCGCGCGGCAGCCGCAGCGGCGGTCTGGCTGCACGGCGCTGCGGCCGACGCGCTCGCACGCAACGGCTCCGGCCCCATCGGCATCACGGCGAGCGATGTGATCGACGCGGCGCGCACAGTCGCGAACGCCGTGCAGCGCCTAGCTTGAACGGCGCGTCTCTATTGGCTCTCCGAGCGATTTGGCACGAAATGACAACCTATTCCCTGAAACAAACCATCCTGATCCGTGCCATAGGTGGTGCTCGCACACGCACGAGCACACGCACAAGCGCTGTTGCGTAAATCGGGAATCCGGTCTAAAATTCTCCCAATTTGGGAGACGCTGCGACAAATCGCTGCGACGAATGCGAATCATCGCCAAGAGCACGCTCAGGAAATTCTGGGAACAAGTGGCGTACAGCGATGCTCGCGGCCCACTCGAGAGTTGGCACGAGGAGGCGGTAAAGGCGGCGTGGACTTCGCCACAGACTGTCAAATCAACGTACCGTAACGCCAGCATCTGTGGCAACAACCGGGTTGTATTCAATATCGGTGGCAACAAGTACCGTATGGTCGTGGAAATGCAGTATCGGGCCGGCATCGCCTGGATCAAATTCATCGGCACGCATGCGCAATACGACAAGATCGACGTGGAGACCGTAAATGAAAATTAAGCCCATCCGAAACGACGACGACTTGCGGGCCGCTCTTCGCCGTCTTGACGCAGTGTTCCAGGCAAAGGTCGGAACGCCTGAGGCGGACGAGATGGAAGTTCTCGTCACATTGATCGAGGCCTATGAGAACAAGCACTACCCCATCAGCCCGCCGGATCCGGTCGAAGCCATAAAATTCCGGATTGAGCAACAAGGTCTGACACTTCGCGACCTCGAGGCTTATATCGGTCCAAGCGGCCGGGTTTCAGAAGTGCTGAACGGGAAGCGACCGCTAAGCCTGCGGATGGTCAAGAGACTGCATGACGGCCTTCGCATCCCCTACGAAAGCTTGCTCGCTGGGTAAGTATCAACGTTCGCAGTCATCTATTCTTGAAGCGTCGATTAAGCGACCAGCCACTCCCGCAAGGCGCCGCCGCGGGCGAGACTACCGTGTCTTTTGCGATTCGCATTCGCCGTTGATCAGTTTGATCAACTGCAGCACTTGCAGCGCATGTCCGCGCGGCTTGACCTCGCGCAGCGCATAGCGCAGCCGCCCTTGTTTGTCGATGACAAAGGTGGCGCGGCCGATGCAGGTCTTCTTCACCCCGTCGCACTGTTTCACCTCGCGCACGCCATATTGCTCGCACACCTCCGCTTCCGGGTCGGCGAGCAAGCGCACCGACAGACCGTGCTTGTCGCGGAACTCGGCATGCGAGATGCAATCGTCCGGCGAAACACCCAGCACCACGCAATCATGGCGCGCGAACTCATCCTCGTGATCGGAGAATTCGATCGCCTGCAGCGTGCCGCCGGGCGTGTCGTTCCTGGGATAAAAATACAACACGACGTTTTTCTTGCCCTTGAAGCGAGCGAGTTCGACCGACTCCATGTCGGCGTCGGCAAGGGAGAACAGGGGCGCGGGTTGCCCGATTTGCGGCGTTTTGGTCTTCACGTCGCGGACGATTCTAAACTATCCGCAGGAATCGTGAAGCCCCGGCGAAGACGCGTTGCGCACGCGCAACAAACGCCTGGATATAATTGCGGCATGCACGATCTCCTACCCGGCCGACTGCTGCAGGAAGAACTCTTCGACGCCGCCGGCATGCGCCGGCGAGGTCAACTGGTGGCGCTGCGTCTTGCGCAATATGGCTGAAGAATCCGTCCACCCGCAAGCGCAGCGCACGCTGCTCTCGACGCGCAAGGAGTACCGCGACGCGCTCGAGCGGCTGCTCGGATTGGCGCAGCGCGAGCTGCGTATTTTCGATGCGAACTGTTCCGATCTCGACATCGATTCGCCGCGGAATTACGAGCTCCTGCGCGCCTTCCTGCTGCGCGCTCGCAACAACCGGTTGTACATCGCGGTGCACGATTGCGGCCACATCCGCAACGACTGCCCGCGCCTGCTGAACCTGCTGCGGCAGTTCAGCGATCGCATGTTCATCCATCAGACAGAGGGCGAGGCCACCAGCGCGCAGGATAGCCTCGTGCTCGCGGACAAACTGCACTTCGTGCGCCGGCCGGTGCAGGCGCAGCCGCGTGCCGTGCTCAGGCTCAACGACGAGAGGGAAAGCCAGGGTATGCATCTGCGGTTTTCCGAGATCTGGGACAACTCCGTCGCCGCCGTCTTTGCGACGACCAGCGGGCTTTAGCCCGGTGGCAAAAAAAGGTATAATATGTTGCTTGGAGTGGATGAAACCGCGCCAAACTTCGCTTAACTCATCGATAAGGGAACCAAAGACATGAAACGCTCAGTACTGATCGCTGCGCTCGCCGCGCTGATGTTGGCCGGCTGCAGCAAAGAAGAAACTCCTCCGCCCGCGCCGCCGCCTCCAGTGAAAGCACCTGAAGCCGCGCCGCCTCCGCCGCCGACGCCTGCTGCTGCCGACGCTGCGAAAGGCGCTGCTGCTCCGGCTCCCGCGGACGCTGCATCTGCCGCTCCCGCCGCACCCGCTGACGCGGCCAAGAAGTAAACTTGTTCTTCGGGCATGAAAAAGCCGGTCTTCGGACCGGCTTTTTTTATGCGTGGCGACTTCAATCGCGCCCCCCCGTTGTTGCAAGGTTTCGAGGTGGGATAAGAACACGCCGTTGTTGGGTTCATCCATAACCGTGGTTTTGGTACGGATGGTTTTTATCCGTACCAAAACCACGGTTGGCGCGCGCGAGCGCGCAATGGTCGCTCGCCTACTTCGGCGAACGTGAGAGGATACCTCGATCTGCGGTGGTCAAACTTGCGCGGACGGCGCCCCGTCCGCGCGGATCGCCGATTGCGTGCGCACGAACGAGAACCCGTCCGCACGCAATCGGCGATCTTGTCTAAAAGCAATCCCCAAGCCTTACTTGTATTTATCCGCTCGTGGCATGCGACAGCATTCCAAACACCGCACATATTTCATTCTGAAACGGCGTCTACACGATTTCGCGCCAACCGAAACCCTGGTCTTGGTCGGCCACGCCGATCCAGTCCGGCGTGCAGCCCATCACCTGCGCCAGAGCCCGGCACGCAAGTTCGGGCGTATTGTTGTGCCGGGACAAATGTGCCGCGATCAGGTGCTGCAGACGGCTCACGTCGAGCGCCGCCAGCAGGCCGGCCGAGCTCTGGTTGTCCAAATGGCCGTAACGGCCGGCAACACGCGCCTTGAGCGCCTGCGGATAGTCCCCGTTCATCAGCAGGTCGAGGTCGTGGTTGCATTCGAGCACCAGCGCATCGCAGCCGGAAAGCATGGCCTCGATATGGCCGGTGGAAGAGCCGGTGTCGGTGAGCACGCCCAGCCGATGCGCGCCGTCGGAGAAAACGAAATGACAGGGCTCGCGCGCATCGTGCGGCACCGGAAACGGCAGCACCTGCAGCTCGCCGACGGCAAACGCGCCGTGGCTGTCGACAAGGTTGATCTGCGGCAAGTCCGAAGCGTCCCCTGGAAAACCGGTGAGCGTGCCGTGGGTCAGCCAGATCGGCAAACCGTGCTTGCGCGCGAACCTGCAAGCGCCGGCGCTGTGGTCGCCATGCTCGTGAGTAATCAGGATGCCGGCGAGATCGCCGGCTGCGAGGTCCAGTCGCGCAAGCCGGCGCTCGGTTTCGCGCACCGGATAGCCGCAGTCGAGCATCAGGCGGGTGCCGTCCCGTTCGACCACGAGCGCATTGCCCCGGCTGCCGCTTCCAAGGCAAGCAAAGCGCATGCGCTATTTCAACTGCTCATGCAGCAGAGAGAGAATGCGCCCGCCGGTGTCGCTATTGTCGCGCTTGCCGTCCTTGTTTTGCACCTGTACCTCGCTCACGCCGTTGGCTTCCTTCACCACCACGCGATACTGTTCGGCCTTGATCGCGGTCTTGTCGCGCTTCCAGAACGCGAGCTTGGAGAGGAAGCCCTTGTCCTTGTCCGGATTCTTCTGCCCGTCGATCCGCGGATCGACGTAGCGAACGAAGTAATAGCCCTTGGAGCGGTCGCGGTCTTCAACGGCGAAGCCGACGCGGTCCAGCGCCAGGCCGACGCGGCGCCAGGCGCGGTCGAAGGACTCGGCCAGTTCCAGCGTGCCCTCGCCGTTGCCGGCACGCACCAACTTGGCGCGCTCGGTCTTGACGTCGTCGCCCGCCAGTTGCGCCTTGGCGCGCGCGTCATCAACCCCAAAGCGCACCATCAGCCGGCGCAGAAACTCCGCTTCCAGTTCGGCATCCGCCGGGCGCGGTTGCCACACGGTCGAGCGCGTTTCCGCGGACTTGTACACCTCGACCATGCCGTGATGGCTGATGTAAATCTCGGTCGTGCCGGACTCGGCGCCGCGCTCCAGACGGGTGCGGAACTTGTCGCGCTCCCCGGTCGAATACACCGAATCGATCACGCTGCCGAGCAATTTGCGTATCGGATCATCGGCAATCTTGGCGCGGTTCTCTGCCCAGTCGGTCTCCATCACCCCGGCCTCCGGCAGTTCGGTTTTCACCAGGAAACCCAGCCCTTGCCAGAACTCTTTGACCACCGGCCAGACTTTTTCCGGCGTCTCCGGCACGACCAGCCAGCGCTGGCTGCCCGCGCGCTCGATGCGCACCTTGGCCACGTTGGGCAAGAGGTCGCCGGAGCCGGCGCGCGCGGCGCCGCCACGCTCGGCGTTGTAGGTGGACAAGGTCGCCGACCCTTGCGTATTGACATCGGGCACGGCGTAACGGTCGTCGCGCGACGGAGAAGTCAGATCCGGCGGTATTTCCAAGGGCGGCAGCTTGCCCGCTCCCTTGTACTGGATTTTTTCGCCCTGAAGCACCTCCGGCATGCTGCATCCGGCCAGCAGTGCAAACAGGACGAAATAAACGACATGACGCTTCATACGACTTTACCCTCGACTGAACGCGGGCCGTTTTTCACTTGTATGCCGGCCTGGCGCATGGCTTCCCTGACCGGTTCATGAAAATTTGCCGACAGCGGCACCAGCGGCAGGCGGATGCCGGACTCGATCAACCCCATTTGCGCCAGCGCCCATTTCACCGGAATCGGATTGGCTTCGACGAACAGTTTGCCATGCAAGCCCAGCAGGCGGTTGTTGGCCGCGCGCGCGCGCGCGATGTCGCCGGACAAGGCCGCAGCGCACATTTCCCGCATCAGCCGTGGCGCGACATTGGCGGTAACCGAGATCACGCCGTGCCCCCCCATCAGCATCAACGCGAGGCCCGTGGCGTCGTCCCCGCTGTAGACGGCGAAATCCCGGGGAACGCGCCGCAGTAGATCGCTGCCGCGCTCCAGGCCGCCGGTGGCGTCCTTGATGCCGACGATGTTGGTGACCTCGGCCAGGCGCAGCGCCGTATCGTTTTGCAGGTCGGCAACGGTGCGTCCGGGAACGTTGTAAAGGATCAGCGGCAGGTCCACGGCCTCGGCGATCGCCCGAAAATGCCGGTACATGCCTTCCTGGGTGGGCTTGTTGTAGTACGGCACCACCGACAGGTTCAATTGTGCGCCCGATTGCTTGGCCGACTCGGACAACTCGATCGCCTCGGCGGTGGAGTTGGCGCCGGTACCCGCGATGACGGGGACGCGCCCGGCGGCATGCTCGACCGCGATGCGGATCAGATTCTTGTGTTCGTCGAAATCCACGGTTGGAGATTCGCCGCTGGTGCCGACGACGACAATGCCCTGCGTGCCCTCGGCGATATGCCAATCGATCAGACTCTTGAAACGCGCAAGGTCGAGCGACCCGTCTTCGAGCATGGGGGTGACAATTGCTACCAGGCTTCCGGTCAACATGAACGCTGTCTCGCTAGGAAAGTGTTTAATTTTAGCGCATTACCCCTGTCGCCGGCATACAAATATATGCGGCGTGTCAAGTACTGTCGCATGCCAGTAGCGGGGCATTGCGCGCTGCGCGCGCCAACCGTGTTTTTGGTACGGATAAAAAAACAATCCGTACCAAAAACACGGTTCTGGTTAACACCAAATACGGCGTGGGGGTTTTTTCCAAGATCGACGATCCGCGCGGACGGTTTCTCGTTCGCGCAACAGGCGCAACTTCCTTACCTCTTCATATTGACCGCGAGCCAGTCGATCAGAAGGTTGCCGGCTGCGTCGCTCGCCGCAATCAGCGAGCGCACTCCGCCCTCGGCATTGGGCGTTGTCGCGGCCTGTTCGGTGCCGAAGCTTTGTTGCGCCACGATGCCGCGGTTGCGGATCAGACTCGCGCGCAGCCGTACCACGGCGCGGCTCTGATCCACTTGATCGAACACCTGGCTGAACTCCTCCAACTCTAGCCGCAGCGTGTAGTCCGCGCGCACGCCGTCGGCGGGCACGAATACCGCCGCCGTGTTCGCCCGGGCGATGCTCGCGCGCAGCCTTTGGCCGAGCAGCGCCGCAGGCGGCATCACCCAGCGGCTCCGGGCATAGGCCTGCGGCCGGGCTGCGTCCTGATACGCCAGGCGGTAATGGATACCCGAATTGTCCGTCCATGCCGGCGCGGCGACCGCGGCGACGACGAGATCGTGGTGCAGTCGCGGATTGTCGTCCTTGTCCGAGCGCGGCAGGCCGAAGTCATAACTGGCGATGGCACCGCTCGATTGCGGCGCGATGGCGCAACCGCCAAGCAAGGCAAGCGACAGCAACAAAGCGGCGCGCAACATCATCGTCCTCCTGCGAAACCGGGCTCGCCCGGGCCCGGTCTGCCCGGCGGCGTACCGAATACGAGGCTCTGCGGATTGTCGCCCAGAGTATTGACGACGCGACCGACGGTACGCGTCTCCTTGGACAGGTCGTCGATGAGCCCATTCATGCGCGGCATCGTTTCCTCGCCTACCGCGCGTGCCGTGACCCCGACCTCCTCCACGCTGGTGGCCGCGCGCGCGAGCGCCTCCATGCGCTCGTCCAGCTTGAGCGCGTCCATGCGCTCGTCCAGCTTGAGCGCGTCCAAGCGCTCGCCCAGCTTGAGCGCGTCCACCTGCCCGTCCAGTTTGACCGCGAGACCGTTGACGCTGCCGACGAGCTGGTCGGCTTTCCCGACGCTGGCGCGCGCATCCACGGCCAGGTGCTTCGCCTCGACGATCAGCCCGGGCATGGCCTCCAGACTCGGCGCTAGCTTTTGCGCCGCCAGGCTGACGCGCTGCGTCACCTCCTCCATGCCGGCCAGGGTGCGCCGCACGCGTCCCTGGTTTTCGTCGTCGAGCAGGCGGTTGACCTTGTCCGCGATCTCGACGAACGAACTGAACAGGCCTTCGCCAGCGTCCATCAGCGAGGGTTTCATGCGAATGAGCGCGACCTCCGCCGAGCCGCTTTGCAGCAGTTCCCGGGACTTGCCGTCGTCGCCCAGCAACACATAGGCGAGGCCGGTAATGCCCTGGTAGCCGAGCTGGGCGTAAGTGCTCTTGGTGATGGGCGTGCCCTCGCGTACGCCGATACGGATGCGCACGCGGCCGCCGTTCGCCGAGTCGATGGCGATTTCATCGACCTTGCCCACGTCCACACCGCGGTAGCGCACCGGCGCCTCGACTTTCAACCCGGTCACCGAACTCGACGTGGTCATGGCGTAGGGAATCAGCTTCAGATCGTCCTTGCTGAACCACAAAACCACGGCCGCGAGCGCCGCTCCCAGCACCAGTGTGAACAGCCCTGCCGCAAGCGCACGCGCACGGTTTTCCATGACCACCTCCGACTAATTCTTGCCGCTTAGTTTACCCGAAGCACCCGCCGCCGACAGGGCACGCAATCCGCGCTCGCCGAGAAAGAAGTTAAGTATGAACGGGTGCTCGACCGCGATCGCTTCGGCCAGCGTGCCGTAGACGATGAGCTTCTGTTCCGCGAGCACCGCTATCTTGTGCGACAGCGACACCAGCGTGTCCAGGTCGTGCGTCACCATGACCACCGTCAGGTTGAGTTTCCGGTGCAGCGAGCGGACCAGCCTGACGAAGCTCTCGCTGCGATCCGGGTCGAGCCCCGCGGTCGGCTCGTCCAGGAACACGAGTTCGGGCTCGAGCACCAGCGCCCGCGCCAGCGCGATGCGCTTGATCATGCCGCCGGAAAGGTCGGCCGGCATTTTCGCCGCGTGGCGGCGCTCGATGTCGACCATGTCGAGCTTGAGCATCACCATGTCGTGGATGAAGTCCTCGTCGAACGCGCGCAGCTCGCGCAGCGGCAGCGCGATGTTGTCGTACACCGACAGCGCGCTGTAAAGCGCCCCTTGCTGGAACAGCACGCCCCAGCGCTTGCGGATTTTCAGCAGCATCCGGGCACTCGATCCCTGCAGCGGAATGCCGAATACCTTGACCGTGCCGCGTGTCGGCTGCTCCAGACCCAGTATCTGCCGCATCAGCGTGGTCTTGCCGCTGCCCGAACCACCCACCAGCGACACGACCTCGCCCGGCATCACCGTGAGGTTCAGGTCCTTGTGCACCACGTGGTCGCCGAACTGCGTCCACAGGCCTGCAACTTCAATGATGGGGCTCATGAGAGTGAGATGCCGACGTCGGAAAAAATCACCGCGAAGATGGCGTCGGCGATGATCACCACCGTAATGGAAGTGACCACCGAGTTGGTGGTGCCTATGCCCAGACTCTCGGTGTTGGGCTGCACGCGCAAGCCGAAGTGGCAGGCCACCAGAGCGATGAGCGCGCCGAACACGATGCCCTTGCCCATCGCCAGCCACAGGTTGACCACCGGCACCGCCCCGGGCAGGCCGGTCATAAAGGAATTCATGCTGATGCCGAGCTGCGCGTTGGCGGCTATGGCGCCGCCGATCAATGCAATGCCCGAAGTCCACAGAATCAGCAGCGGCATCGCGATCGCCAGCGCCACGATCTTGGGCAGGATCAGGCGCACCGTGTGCGGAATGCCCATCACCGAAAGCGCGTCCAGCTCCTCGGTGACGCGCATTACGCCGAGCTGCGCGGTGATGGCCGAGCCCGAGCGCCCGGCCACCAGCACCGCGGCAATCACCGGGCCAAGCTCACGGATGATGCCCATGCCGAGAAGGTTGATGATAAAGATATTGGCGCCGAACGCTTTCAACTGCTCGGCCGAGAGATAGGACAGCACCACGCCGATGAGAAAGCCCACCAGGGCAGTGATGCCCAACGCCTGCGTGCCGACGCGGAATACGCTGGCGGATATCTCGCGCCATGGACCGCGCAGCGGATGGCGTACCAGGGCAAGCGAGTCGATCAGGATTTGCCCTATCAGTTGCACCGTGCCGAGCAGATGGTCGCGCGTGTGCAGCATTCGCGCGCCCAGCCCGCGCACCAGGCCCAGAGAATCGAATGGCGCCTTGGGCGCGGCCGCGGCGGCGGAATCAAGATTGGAAAAAAATACTTCGTGCTCGGGCGCGAGCACAAGCCGGCCCGGGCGGCGCTTGCCCCACCCCTGCCAGATGAGCAATGCGCCGATATGGTCCAGGCGCTGGATGCGCGAGAGATCCCAACGCCTGCCGCAGTCGGTTGCGAGCAGCCGCAACTGCGCCTTAAGCATTTTCGCGCGCGGTTCGAGCGCGCGGATGTCCCACGCGCCGGAGAGCACCGCCGCCAACGCGCCCTCCTCGCCGCGCTGTTCCTTCACTTCCGGATCGAGGATGGCTTGCGCCGACGGGTGTTGCATACTATTGCCTGTCATCGCGGCATAGCACTTCGCCGCCTGTCCCTGAGCGAGACGGGCAAGCTACCAGCTTTGCCCCGATTTATCAATGCAAACCGGCGCAGGGGACTTACCATGCCGGCACTTCATGGGGTACGATGTCATGTGCGCGCCAAATTGCGCGGGAAGCATCCAGGGCATACCGGCCGGCACCCTGAACGAAAACCGAGAACAAGCCATGAAGTTCCTGATCGTAGACGACGATCCTATCATCCTCCAACTGATGCGGGCGGTGCTCGAGGAAGGCGGGCACAGCGTAAAGTGCTACGACTCCAGCTTGCGCGCGCTGCGCGAAATCCCGGTGGAGCGGCCCGACGTAATCATCAGCGACGTCATCATGCCGGAAATGGACGGATTCGAACTGTGCCGGGAAATCCGCAGCAGGCCGGATCTGGCGGCGATCAAGATCATCATGTGTTCGTCGAAATCCTACGATTTCGACCGCCGCCGCGCGAAGGAACTCGGCGCGGACGGATACATCGTCAAGCCGATCCAGCGCGAATCGCTGCTGCGCCTGATTGCCGAGATCCTGTCGGACAAGGTGACGGTGAGCTACTGGGGCGTGCACGGCACGCTTCCCGTGCCGGGACCGGACACCCTGCGCTACGGCGGCAATACGCCCTGCGTCAGCGTCGAGGTCAGCGGCGAACCGCTGTATGTCTTCGACTGCGGCTCCGGCATCAAGCAACTGTCCGATCACCTCGCGGCGTCGAAGGTGCAGCGGCTGTCGGCGCGGGTGTTCATTTCGCATACGCACTGGGATCACATCAACACCGTCCCGTTCTTCGGTCCGCTGTACGTGCGCGGCAATCAGATCGAGGTGTTCGGCCCCTACCAGGGCGACCTCACCATAGAGCGCGCGATCGCGGCCCAGATGGAGAGCGTCTATTTCCCGGTTACGATCAGGGAATTCGGGGCACGACTCGTGTTCCGCGACCTGCGCGAGGAGACCCTGACTTTCGGCACGGTCAGGATCGATACGATGCTGCTCAAGCATCCCGGTTACTGTCTTGGCTACCGGCTTGCCTGCCATGGCCGAACCGTCTGCTACATCACCGACAACGAACTCTACCTGCGCACCGATCCCCGCTACGACCTGAACTACGTCGAGCGGCTGGCGAGCTTCGTGCACGGCGCGGACTTGCTCATCACCGATACCACCTACCGCGACCACGAGTATCCGAGCAAAGTCGACTGGGGCCACTCCAGCGTGAGCGAGGTTGCCGATCTAGCGGCGAGAGCAAAGGTCAAACGGCTGCACTTGTTCCATCACGACCCGGACCAGAGCGATGACGATATCGATCTCAAGCTGAAAGAGACCAGGGAAGCCCTCTCCCGCCTTGGCTCCAATGTGGCGTGCGATGCCCCGGCCGAGCGATCGAAACTGGTTCTCTAGGCCGGGTGCGCGGCGACCGATTTCGTATAGAATTGCGCCTCTCGCCCCGGTAGCTCAGTGGATAGAGCGGCCCCCTCCTAAGGGGCAGGTCGAACGTTCGATTCGTTTTCGGGGCACCACCGGTTTTTCTGCTGCGCCAAGGCTACACGGCATCCGGCTGCCGGCTCGGCTGGGCGTCGATGAACGCATCGAGTTTCATGCACTCTTCGAAAACGCGCATGATGGTCGGATACGGCGCGACATCGCACTGCTAGCGCTGCGCGTTGAACACCTGCGGCACCAGGCCCTGCGGATGCACCGCCAGATAGCTCGCGAGCTTGTGCTCGTCCTTTGGCAGGCTGACTCCTTGCGGCTCGTAGGCGAGGCCCTTGCAGTTGAGCGCGAGGCGCATGCGGAACGCGGCGGAAGAGCGGAAGAAGGTACACAGTTTCATCGCTTGTTTCTCGCGCAAAACAATGATCCGATCACTCAGCCGTGGCGCAGTTTCAGCGCCAGCACCGAGCTGGTCAGCACCAGGGTGACCGAGTTCGCCACGATGATCGGCCAAGCGCCCAGGATCAAGCCATAGGCGAGCCAGAATGCGACCCCGGTGGTGAAGACCAGGTACATGCCGAGCGAAACATCGCGGGTGGATCGCGTCTTCCACACCCGCCATACCTGCGGCACGAACGCGATCGTGGTCAAGGTGCCGGCGATTATGCCAATCAGATCGCTCATTGTTTCCGCGCAACGCCTTCTTGCGGCGCTCCTCCTGCAAGCGCAACACGCCAGGCCCAGGCCATGTTGGAGCGCCGCGGCACCGGCCACCGGTAGCCCTGATATATTTCCAGATGGCAATCTTCCATATCCCCTCCTCACGGGAGAAATTTCGCGAAGGAATTCCCGCGTTGGCGCTTGGAATTCGGCTGCTTGGCGGTTAAGAGTTTAGCGTACTTGGCCTGAACGTCGAAACTGGCAAAGAACGCCGCTGCCATCAATCTCGGAAACCCTGCACCTTATGAGCAGCAGGATAAGAACGTGCCTGGCTTCTTTTTCGCCCCTTTTTCGCCCCTGGCCCCTTTTTCGCCCTTTTTCGCATGCCTACACGTGAACAAGCTCTAACCGACAGGAATCGTTTGCTAGCTGCCCCGAATTCCTCTTGACGAGAATTAATAGCCTGCGTTGCGAAACCGCGTCCAGACAATCCGGGCCGGTACGAGCGTACGTCCCCTGATGTCCCGGAGCATTATATTATTCTTCAACCCAGAGTGCTACTATATGTGCATTCCAATTGAATGCACAGGTGAAATCATGACAAGTATGAGTATTCGCGGCCTAGACGATCAGACATTGGCCCGGCTTAAAAGTCAGGCCGAGAAAGAGGGCAGCAGTCTTAACAGCCTGGTATTGCGTCTGTTGCAAGGCACAGGTGCTGCAATGCAAGCCGGTACCTTGAAAAAGTTTG